>JAUNIY010000046.1 GCA_030523305.1 Eubacteriales bacterium | reverse complement strand
TCCGTTTCCCGAATTTTGAGCACACCGAGCTGTTCAACCGCGGCATCGGCGATACCACGGACGTCGTGCAAAAGGAAATGTATACCTTTACCGACAAGGGCGGCCGTTCGGTCACGCTGCGCCCGGAGGGAACCGCGTCCACCGTCCGCGCATATCTGGAAAATTCCCTGTATGCCAAGGGACTGCCGTTCAAGGGCTATTATATTGTGCCGAATTACCGCTATGAAAATGTCCAGAAGGGCCGTCTGCGCGAGCACCATCAGTTTGGCGTAGAGGTATTCGGTGCACCGACACCGGCCACCGATGCGGAGATCATTTCGCTGGCGGATACCGCGCTCAAGCGTCTGGGCATTCACGAGGTCAAGGTGCACATCAACTCCATCGGCTGCCCGAACTGCCGGCCGAAATATTATGATATGCTGACTGGTTATCTGAATCAGCACAAGGATTGCCTGTGTGAGGACTGCCTGGGCCGCCTGGACCGCAACCCGATGCGCGTGCTCGACTGCAAGCAGGAAACATGCAAACAGGTGGCAGAACATGCCCCGGTTGCGCTGGATTACCTGTGCGACGACTGCCGCACGCATTTTGAAAAGGTCAAGGCGTATCTGGACGATATGGGCATTGCCTATGAGATTGATACCGGTATTGTACGCGGCCTGGACTACTATACCAAGACGGTATTTGAATTTGTTTCCGACAACATCGGCGCGCAGGGCACGATCTGCGGCGGCGGCCGGTATGACGGCCTGGTGTCCCAGTTGGGCGGCCAGGCGACGCCGGGCATGGGCTTTGGCTGCGGCCTGGAACGGCTGATTATGGTGATGGAAGCGGTTGGCGCACCGTTCCCGGAGCCGCCGAAGACGGATATCTACATTGCCCCGCTGGGCGACGAGGCAGATCGCCCGGTACAGAAGCTGGTGTATGACCTGCGCCAGCTGGGCGTTGCGGCGGAGCGCGACCTGGTTGGGCGCGGGCTGCGCGCACAGATGAAGCATGCGGACCGCATCGGCGCGCGCTTTTCTGCGGTTGTCGGCGACGGCGAGCTGGACGGCGGCACGCTCAAGGTGAAGAATATGGAAACCGGCGAGCAGACCGAAACCGCGCTGACGGCGGAGGCAATTGCCGCCGTTGTGATGGCGTGAAATGTATCCCCAAAAGTCCTTATGCATAGCTTCCCCCCAGGGGGAAGCCTTGGGGATTGAAAACCATGATATATCAATACAATGAGGGCGCACCAGGTGCGTTCCAGGGAGGTTTTTATGAATACATCCATTGAGGGCATGAAGCGCACTGCATGGTGCGGCGAGCTGCGTGCGGCGGATGCAGAACAGGACGTCATTGTCAACGGCTGGTGCGAGCGCACCCGCGACAACGGCGGCGTGCTGTTCCTGCTGCTGCGCGACCGCACGGGCACGGTGCAGTGCACATTTGATAAATCGGTCAACGCAGACCTGTTTGATATTGCGTTTGGCGTGCGCACGGAATATGTGCTGGCGATCAAGGGCAAGGTTGTCCGCCGTGACAGCCATGCGGTCAACAGCAAAATGCCGACGGGCGAAATTGAGATCGCCGTCACCGACATCCGTATCCTGTCCAAGGCGGAGACGACGCCGTTTGAAATTTCCGATAACAAGGAAGTCAACGATCAGCTGCGCCTGAAATATCGCTATCTCGATCTGCGCCGTCCGTCGATGCAGCGCAATCTGGCGCTGCGCCATCGTGTGACGCAGGTGGCGCGCAACTACTTTGACGAGCAGGGCTTTTTGGAGATCGAAACCCCGATGCTGCAAAAGTCCACGCCGGAGGGCGCGCGCGACTATCTGGTTCCGTCCCGCGTGCATCCGGGCAAGTTCTATGCGTTGCCGCAGTCGCCGCAGCAGTATAAGCAGCTGCTCATGCTGTCCGGCGTAGACCGGTATATGCAGATCACCCGCTGCTTCCGCGACGAGGATCTGCGTGCAGACCGTCAGCCGGAGTTCACACAGATTGACCTGGAGATGTCCTTTGTCGATCAGGACGACGTCATCGCCGTCAACGAAGGCTTTTTACAGCGCGTTTTTAAGGAAGTGCTCAATGTCGATATCCAGCTCCCGCTGCCGCGCATGAAGTGGAAGGACGCCATGGACAAGTATGGCTCCGACAAGCCGGATCTGCGCTTCGGTTATGAAATCGTCGATATTTCGGATATTGCAAAGGATTGTTCGTTCAAGGTATTCAGCGGTGCAGTGGCAGACGGCGGTACGGTGCGCTTGATCAACATCAATGGCGCGGCAGACAAATTCCCGCGCAAGGAAATCGACAAGCTGCAGGATTTTGTCAAGACCTATCGTGCCAAAGGCTTGGCATGGATGAAGCTGGCTGCTGACGGCAAGATGACTTCTTCGTTTGCGAAATTCCTGAGCGAAGACGAAGTGAAAGCAATCAAGCAAAAGGCAGGCGCGCAGGACGGCGATATGCTGTTTGTCGTCGCAGATTCCGATTGGGAGACCGCCGTTGTCGCGCTGGGCGCGCTGCGCTGTGAGCTGGCCAAGCGTCTGGGCGTCATCGACCCGAACGACTACAAGCTGCTGTGGGTTGTCGAATTCCCGCAGTTTGAATACAGCGAAGAGGAAGGACGGTATGTCGCCAAGCACCATCCGTTTACCGCGCCGATGGACGAGGATCTGGATATGCTGGAGACCGACCCGGCAAAGGTGCGCGCAAAGGCATATGACATCATCCTCAATGGCTGTGAGCTGGGCGGTGGCTCCATCCGTATCCACTCCACCGAGACGCAGGCGCGCATGTTCCGCGCATTGGGCTTCACGGATGCCGATGCACAGGAGCGGTTCGGCCATCTGTTGACGGCGTTCCAGTACGGTGCGCCTCCGCATGGCGGCCTGGCATATGGACTTGACCGTCTGTGTATGCTGCTGGCCGGACTGGATTCCATCCGCGATGTCATTGCATTCCCGAAGGTGCAGAATGCTTCCGAGCTGATGACGGCGTGCCCGTCCACCGTTGACCAGAAGCAGCTGGACGAGCTGCATTTGGCCCTGGCTGTGGAAGAGCAGGAATAAAAAAGAGGCTCCGGGATAACGGGGAACCTCTGTTATAACAAAAGATATTACCGCAGGGCGGCATAGTTTTTGCTATACCGTCCTGCTTTTTTTTGCCGGGTTTATATGGTTTGCGTGCGTTCACATGCAGCCGTGTCCTGTTCAGGCAAGGCAGGCTCCGATTGATAGAGGTGCCGTTGTTCCCTGACAACGAGTACGATAGAAATGACCAAGGCAAAGGCGTCGCTGACAGGCTGCGCCACAAAAATGCCGTTGATCCCCCAAAAGACGGGGAAGAGATAGAGAAACGGGATCAGCAGCAGGATCTGCCGGAATAAGGTAATCACGATGGAGGGAACCGGCTTGGCAATCGATTGAAAAAATGTCGTCGCCAGCATGACGAAGCCCAAAATAGGCGTGATACAAAAATTGATGCGCAATCCGGTTACGCCAAGCTCCAGCATTTCTGTGGATGCACCGAAGGCCGATAGGATGGCATGGGGAAAGAACATCACAAGGAGCCAAATGACACAGGTAATGCCGACGGAAAAAACAGAAGCTTGGTACAGCGTAGACATCACTCGTTTGTAGTTCCCTTTGCCGAAATTGTTGCCGACAATGGGCTGGATGCCCTGGCTGATGCCGCTGGCGGGCATGATGACGAAGGTCATGATGCTTGCGATAACGGCGTATACGCTGATGGCTGTGTCGCCGCCGTATTTCCCCAGCTGGCTGTTGTAGGCAAGGCTGATGAAGCCCATGGCCATTTGTGCAATCCAAAAGGAAAAACCGCAGGATATGATTTTTTTGGACAAAGGAAAATCAAAGTGAAACGTTTGCTTTTGGATCTCCACTTTTGTGCGCCCGCCTAACACGAGGTATGCGCCGAACAGTGCGGAAAGGATTTGCCCGATGACGGTTGCCCATGCCGCGCCAGTCACGCCCCAGCCCAGGACGGCGACAAATACGGCGTCGAGGACGATGTTTGTTACGGCACCGATGCCCGTGACGCACATACCCAAGACCGGTTTTCCGGAAACGCGCACAAAGTCGCAAAATACCTGCGTCAGGCCCTGGAATAGGCAGCCCAGTACGACGATTTTATAATAGGCGAACGCGTAGGGATATGCCGTTTCTGTCACCCCGAATAGGTTCAGGATGGGGTTTACAAAAATCAGCAAAAGCACAGACAACAGGATTTCAAAGATCACGACCAGGATCAAAGCGTTTCCAAACGAACGGTTCATATTTTTCTGTTCGCCTCTTCCTGCGAACAGGCTGAACAGCGAGGAGCCCCCCGCGCTGCATGTCAGTCCAAATGCCATCATCATGTAGGAAAGCGGGAAACAAATGGAAAGCCCGGCCAAGGCGGAGGTGCCGTTAAAATTTCCTACGAAGATACGGTCCACAATGTTATAGATGGCCGTAATCAGAAGCGAAATGGCCGCCGGAATGGAATACTTCAAAATCATGGGAAAGAGCTTCCCGGTTGAAAAATCATTTGTATGCATGTCTGGTTACCTCTCTTTCGGTGTTTATAGGTTAGTTTCCTAAGTATTTGAGTAAAAGATTGGATTGCCCGCGCCTTTATTCCGACAGGTTATCCATCATCTTCTCAATGACATTGAAGAAGACCTCCAAGTCTGCTTCGGGAATGCCTTCCACGATCGTTGCCTCCAATGCGGTCAGGTCCTCCTTCACTTGCTGCTGATAGCCCAGGGCCTTTTCCGTCACGACAATTTTTTTCAACCGGTTGTCATACGCAACCGGCTCCCGCACAATCAGGCCGTTTTTTTCCATTTTTTTCAGCAGCTCTGTCGCGGTAGACGGGCGCAGGCTGTATTCCTCTTCAATGTCCTTTTGGAATACATCTTCGGTTTGCGTGAGGAGAAAATGAAGCGTTCTACCCTGTGAACCGCTGAACGCGTTGCGCGAAGACAGCATATCCAATTTCCTGCGTATTTTGTTGGACAGCTTACTCACATAACGCGTGGCATTTTTTGTAAACGAAACCATGATGCCCTCCTTACTTAGATTCCTAAGTAATTGTAAGCCTGTTTGACCTGTTTGTCAAGAGCCTTTTTGGCGATGGCTGTGCAAGAGCAGAGGAATCCGTTTGCAATATAATCAAGAGGACTCTGAGAAGGGTCTTTTTTTCGCTGTTTGTAAGAGCATCCGGAAAGAACCTGCATAGACAGATTGCTGTGGTTGTGGTATACTGCTGTCGTTGCCTTTCCTATACCGGGCATCCGGGAAGGAGGTGCTTTCAAAGTGACGGAAGGAATTGCATCTTTTGTCATTTCCGTAGTTGCAGGTGTTGTTACATACTATATCTGCAAATGGCTGGATCGGAAAAAGTAAGGTAACAGCTTCCTGAGAAGCATCAGCCACGGCGAACATATACTTTGAAAAAAGAATATGGAAAAGCCCCCTGGAGTCACACACACTCTAAGGGGGCTTCGCTGTGCTTCAAAGTTTGACGGCACATCTTTTGTCATCTATAGAATAGCATATCGGAATGCGGGTGTCAAATACATTTTGCATGCCGCTTGCTGTAACCAAACTGTTTCTGAATTGTTCACGCATTGTTCATTTTATTCGGATGGGTGCCGTGCTATAATGGAAACCGTGGAAAAATATCGGCTCCCCCAAAGATGGCCCGGTGCCTCGAGGAGGGGGCCTTTGTTCCATCAGTGAAACATACGTAGTGGAGGACAATGAACGTGCCGAATGAAACAAAAAAAGACTTTTGCTGTTTGATCATCAGCGGCTTTGGCGCAGGCTATCAGGCCGGCATCGTCCTGCGGGATCATATGTACAATAGCGGCATGGATACATTCCTGACCACGCCTTCCGGGAAAGAAACGCTGCGGATTGACACGGATCACTGGATCCACAGTGTCCGCATGGAATATTTGGCATTGCGCAAGCAATATCAGCGCGTTGCCGTCATCGGGCTGTCGCTCGGCGGCATGCTGCAATTACATCTGCTGGACCTCAAGCCGGCGGCGATGATTTTTGTCAATGCGCCGGCGGCGTCGGTGCACAGCGCCCGCGTTTGGAACCGCGTGTTCCAGGCCGATTTGCAGGCGCGGCTGTCTGGCCTGCGCGCCGTGGCTGGCAAGCACCAGCTGCGGCGGCTGGTGGAAAAAACGCGCGATTGCAGCGTATACAGCGCGCAGTGCCCTGCGCTCGTGCTGCAGACGATGGACGATACCGTGTGCGATCCGTCGCATGCGGATAAGCTGTTCAAGCTGCTGCATATGCCGGATAAGAACATCCGCTTTTATCCCGAGGGCGGGCACGATGTGCTGACCAGCCAGACGGTGCTTGCCGTGTGCAGCGACATTTTTCAGTTTTGTTCCCGTGTGCGCGGGCTGGAGTCCGTAGGCGGCTTCGGCATGCAGCCGGAGGTGGATGAGGAAACGGCCGATTTGACAGAGTAATACCGCAGCGCATGATCGTCTCCTTCGTTGGAAGGAGGCGGTTTTTTTATGGGCATGACCCGGCGCAGGGAAGAAAAGCGAGAAAAAGCCCCCAAAATTCCCAAAAAACACCGGCAAATTGTGGGAAAAGGGGTTGCAATCCCAATATCATTTGTGGTATGATAGCAATGCTGTAAAAAACAAATGTTTTTCAGAGAAATACACGGGCGAACCCGTCTGAAAGGAGCCGCAGGGCAATTGGAAAAGCAACCGAAATTTTATATTGTGGATTCGTCGCTGCTGCCGGAGGTATTTCTCAAGGCCGCGCAGGTGAACCGCAGTTTGCAAAGCGGGGAATTCCGCACCATCGGTGAAGCGACCCAAAAGATTGGGCTCAGCCGCAGCGCGTATTACAAATATAAAGATGGGATCAAGCCGTTATTTGAGGCCTCCCACCACAGTATCGTCACGTTTAACCTGATGGTGACGGACGAAGCGGGCGTTTTGTCCGAGATCCTGGCGGTATTTGCCCGCTCTGGCGCGAATATCCTGACGATCAACCAGTCCATCCCGGTCAACGGCCAGGCAGCGGTCACGATTGCCGCCCGCACAGGCGAGATGACCTGCTCGGTCGAGCAGCTGATGGCGGATATTGTGGCGATTTCCGGCGTGGCGCGCATGGAGATCCTGGCGAGAGAATAAGACAGCATCCAATCTGACATGAAATGAGGAGGAAACCACTATGATGAAAGCCGCTATTATGGGCTTTGGCACCGTGGGCTCCGGCGTATACGAGGTCCTCGACCGCAATGCGGACGTCGTTGCAAAAAACGCAGGAGACCCCATTGAAGTAAAATACATCCTTGACCTGCGCGATTTCCCCGACGCGCCGCATCAAGAAAAGTTTATCAAGGAATTTTCCATCATCGAAAACGACCCGGAGGTCAGCATCGTGGCGGAGACCATGGGCGGCAAGGGCGCAGCGTATGAATTTACCAAGCGGTGCCTGTTGGCTGGCAAGCATGTTGTCACGTCAAACAAGGAGCTGGTAGCGACCCATGGTGCGGAGCTGCTGGCAATCGCCAAGGAAAAGAACGTCAATTACCTGTTTGAGGCATCGGTCGGCGGCGGTATCCCGATCATCCGCCCGATGTTCCAGTGCCTGACGGCAAACCATATGACACACATCACCGGTATCCTCAACGGCACCACAAACTATATCCTCACCCGCATGATCGATGCCGGGCTGGATTTTGAGACGGCGCTCAAGGAAGCGCAGCAGAAGGGCTATGCCGAGGCAAACCCATCCGCTGATGTCGAGGGCATGGACGCCTGCCGCAAGATCTGCATCCTGTCCGCCATTGCGTACGGCGACCATGTATATCCGGAATTTGTGGAAACCGAAGGCATCACCAAGATTACTCTGCAGGATGTGGAATATGCCGCGCAGGCTGGCTGCGTGGTCAAGCTGCTCGGCCGCGCCGTACTCCAGGACGACGGCACATTCTATGCGTTTGTTGCGCCGCACTTTGTGGCAAACAGCTGCCCGCTGGCCGGTGTGGACGATGTATTTAACGCGATCATGGTCACAGGCGATATGCTGGGCGATTCCATGTTCTATGGCCAGGGCGCCGGCAAGCTGGCGACTGCATCCGCTGTGGTTGCGGATATGATTGACTGCGTGCGCCACAACAAAAAGCGCCGCAACCTGGGCTGGGGCGATGGCAGCAAGCAGCTGGTCCGCCCGCTGAGCAGCTTTGCATCCAAGTGGTATGTCCGTCTGGGCGGCGCAGATGCCGCGCAGAAGCTGGCTGATCGGTTCCCGGGCTGCGAGATGCTGCAATCCGCCGACAGCAGTGCGGAGGCCGCATGCATCACGGGCGAGCTGACCACGCAGGAGATGGACAAGGTGCGTGAAGCGCTCGGCAGCGCTGTGCTGGGCTGCATGAGGCTGCTGTAAGCGTATGATTACTGTAACTGTGCCTGCAACGAGCGCGAATATGGGTCCGGGCTTTGATTCCATCGGCATCGCGCTCAACCTGTATAACCGGTTTTATATGGAGGAGAGCGACCAGATCGACATCTCCGCCACGAACGGCGAAGATATCCCAAAGGATGAGACAAACCTGGTGTACCAGTGTGCCAAACGCGTCTATGATATCTGCGGCAAACCGATGCACGGCCTCAAGCTGGTAGAAGAGTGCAGCATCCCGCAGACCCGCGGGCTTGGCTCCTCCTCCGCGTGCACGGTGGCCGGCCTGATCGGCGCCAACGCCCTGCTGGGCAACCCGCTGCACCAGGAAAACATCATCGATCTGGCGGCGGCCATCGAAGGCCATCCGGACAATTCCACGCCGGCGATCCTCGGCGGCTTCTGCACCGCGCTGCTGGAATATGGCAAGGTGTGGAGCGTGCGTGTCCCGATTGCAGATAAGGTGGATTTTGTCGCATTTATCCCGAATTTTGAGCTTGCCACCGAGCGGGCGCGCCAGGCGATCCCGCAGACGGTCCCGCACAAGGATGCGGTATTCAATCTGTCGCGCGCTGCGTTGCTCACGGGTTCCCTCGTGACCGGCGACCTGCATAACCTGATGGTAGCGGCGGGCGATTGCCTGCATCAGCCATACCGTTTCGGCCTGATTCCGAACGGCGAGGAGGTTGTGCGCAGCGCCAAGGGATTGGGCGCGCTGGGCGCGTTCCTGTCGGGCGCCGGGCCGACCATCATTGCAATGGTGGATAAGGAGGATAAAACCTATTACAGCCGCGCCTGCATGTATTTTGCAGACCGGTTTCCGGATTGGACGCCGGTGCTGCTGGCCTGCGATGAGGTCGGCGCAACGGTGGAACCAACGCAATCCGTATAAGCGAGCTTGGGCCATGGCAAAGGGATGGCCCGGGCGCAATAGAAACCTGACCCATGCGCAAAGCAGGGGGAATGATTAGGAGGAACGTAGCACATGGCTTTGATTGTGCAGAAATTTGGCGGTACGTCGGTAGCCAATACCGAACGCCTCTTTAATGTTGCCGATATCGTAACCAAGACGGCTGCGGCCGGCAACCAGGTCGTTGTCGTCGTATCCGCGCAGGGCGATACCACCGATGATTTCATCGAGAAGGCCGGCGAGATCACAAACCGCCCGCCGGTGCGTGAAATGGATGTCCTGCTCAGCGCAGGCGAACAGATTTCCATGGCCCTGCTGGCGATGGCAATCGACAAACTGGGCTTCCACGCCACCAGCTTGACCGGCTGGCAGGCCGGCATTCATACCGACTTGACATATGGCGCAGCGCGCATCCGCAAGGTGGAGCCGCGCCGCATCCGCAGCCTGCTCGAGCGCAACCGCATCGTCATTGTCGCAGGCTTCCAGGGCATCAACAGCCACGACAGCATCACGACGCTGGGCCGCGGTGGTTCGGACACGACAGCGGTCGCCATTGCCGCGGCATTGGGTGCAGATCTGTGCCAGATCTATACCGACGTGGATGGCGTATATACCGCGGATCCGCGCATCATTCCGGACGCAAAGAAGCTGGATGAGATTACCTATGATGAAATGCTGGAGCTGGCGACGCTGGGCGCGCAGGTTCTGCACAACCGTTCGGTTGAAATGGCAAAGAAATATAACATTGATCTGGAGGTTATTTCCAGCCTCACCAGAAACCCGGGAACAAAAGTCAAGGAGGTTACTTCTGTGGAAAAGATGATGATAAGCGGTGTCGCTTGCGATAAGGATACAGCGCGTGTTGCGGTTATGGGCATTCCGGATGAACCGGGCAAGGCATTCCGCCTGTTCTCTATGCTCAGCGCGCACAACATCAACATTGACATCATCCTGCAGTCCATCGGACATGACAACACCAAGGACATCAGCTTTACCGTTGCCAAGGGCCAGCTCGAGGAGACGATCAAGCTGATCGAGGAGAACAAGGACCGCCTGCAATATGAGAAGTGGTCCAGTGAATCGGCCATCGCCAAGCTGTCCATTGTCGGCGCAGGCATGACCTCTACACCGGGCGTCGCAGCCAAGATGTTTGAGGCGCTGTCGGATGCGCAGGTGAACATCCGCATGATCTCCACCTCCGAAATCAAAATCTCCGTCCTCATCAGTGAAGAAGACGCAACGCGCGCAATGCGTGCTGTACACGACAAATTCTTCAACTAATTGCTGGAAAATTGAGGAAGATACCGGTCTCCGTGCGCGGAGGCCGGATTTTTTTGTTCCCAACAGAGAGTATCTGTGCTATACTGATATTGTAACTCTATTGTAACTGTCTTGTAAGGAAAGGTGTGCTTATGAAAAAGAAGTTTCTCAGCCTGCTGCTTGTGGCGTGTATGGCAGTGTCCGCAGCGCCCAGCGTGCTGGCGGCAGATAGAACGCAAGCAGCGGACCCGGATCGTGTCATCCCTTATTCGGAGGAGGAAGACCCGATGGCAGACCCGGATTTCCGTGGCCGCGACGATACGGCGGACACCGGCGATCTCATCAGCAAGAACGTCGGCGCAGGAAAAACGTCGTATTACAGCAAGTATACGGAGCGGACCTATGCGGTGCCCGAGGGATATGAGATTGAAACCGGCGTAGACGTTTCCAAGTGGAATGGTGACATCGATTGGGAGAAGGTCAAAGACGACGGCATTTCGTTTGCGATTATCCGCGTGGGAAACCGCAGCACAGGATCGTCCGGCAGCCTGATGGAGGACCCGCTGTATGACGACAACATGCAGGGCGCAGCTGAGGCTGGGATCCCGGTGGGCGTATACGTCTTTTCACAGGCGCTGACGACGGAGGAAGCGGTTGCGGAAGCCAACTTCGCGCTGGAGCGCGTCAAAGGGTATGATATTACGCTTCCAATTGTCATGGACTATGAATTTTACAGCGGCGGCCGTCTGGAAAATGCGGACCTGTCCCGGGAGCAGAAGACCCAGAACGCCTTGGCATTTTGCGAGACGATCCGCGCGGCGGGCTATGAGCCGATGGTGTATGCAAACAAGTCGTTTTTGGAAGGGGAACTATACGCCAGCCGGGTGAGCGCACAGGCGCAGATTTGGTTGGCAAATTACACGACGAACACGCAATACGGCGGGACCTATCAATATTGGCAGTACACCAGCGAGGGCCAGGTTGCCGGCATTGGAACCGCGGACTGCAATTTCTATTTCAAACAGGCGGAAGAGTCCAAAACGGCGGCAGAGCTGGGCGCGGCGCCGTTCACCGATGTGCGCAATGACAGATGGTACTATGAACCAGCGGTCTTCTGCTATCAGAACGACCTGCTGAAGGGGACCTCCACCACCGAATTTTCACCGAACGTGAGCATGACCCGCGCAATGTTCGTGCAGGCGTTGTACAATTACGCAGATCCAGAGGAAAAAGCTGCGGATACGAGCTTTACCGACGTCGAAAAAGGCAAATGGTATTATGACGCTGTGTGCTGGGCAGAGGAAAACAACATCACGGCGGGCATGGGCGACGGCACGTTTGCGCCGAACGAAAACGTGACCCGCGAGCAGTTCATCCGCCTGCTGTTTGCCTACGCAGGCGCGGAAGCACCGCAGGACGACAGCGCGCTTGACCGCTTTGCAGATCGGGGCGACATAGCCGCATGGGCGGTGCCGTCGATGTGCTGGGCGGTTGAAAACAAGGTCGTTGTCGGCATGGAAGAGGACGGCGCAACGATTTTGGACCCGAAGGGCGAGACGACGCGCGCGCAGGCCGCTTCCGTGCTCAAGGGCTATGTGGAAAACATCGTCGGGCAGCAGCCGAGCGACACCCCGCAGCCCGGCGACGAAACACAGCCGAGCGATGATCCACAGCCTGACGACACCCCGCAGGCAGATGATGAAATCCAAGCGGACACAGACGAAGCGGACGCTTGAGTGCGGCTGAAAACATCCAAACGATATGCAGAACGAATCCGGCTACCCGTTGGGGCGGCCGGATTTTGTTGTTTTCGGATTTTCTTGTTTTCAATAGGGGAGCGCTGTGCTATACTGAACGTACGGCAATTTTTATATAAAGGAAGGATGTGCTTATGAAACGAAGATGGTTTAGCCTGCTGCTGGCATCGTGCATGGCGGTGTCTGCTGTGCCCGGCGCGCTGGCCGCAGAAAGCAAGATTGAAGGCGAAGAGGACGTTACGCTGGCACCGGTATGGGAAGAGGATGGCCCAGTGCGCAGCGCGGAATATTACGGCGATGGCAAGCTGGTTATTACGCTTGATCCAGGCCACGGCGGCCACGACCCCGGCGCAACCGCAAAGTGGGACGGGAAGACCATACAGGAAAAGGATCTGAACCTGAAAATTGCGCTCGCCTGCAAAGCAGAGCTGGAAAAGTATGAAGATGTGACGGTTTACATGACCCGTTCGGACGATACCTATATTGGGCTGGCAGAGCGTGTCGAATATGCAAAAGAGCATGGCTCCGACATCATTGTCAGTATGCACAACAACGATGCCGGGAACGGGGAGAGAGGCTCTATGGTGCTGATTTCCCGCGGCGAATACCGCCCGGAGCTGGCGGAGATTGCGCGCGGTGTCGGCAATCAGATTTTGAAGCAGCTGTCTGCGCTCGGGCTGAAGAACAATGGCTTCCTGCTGCGCAGCAGCAGCGATAAGCCGGATAATTATTACCCGAACGGCGCGATCATGGACTATTATTCCATCGTGCGCAATGCCACCATGCAGAATATGCCCGGCATGATTGTCGAGCATGCGTTTATGGACAGCTATAGCGATTATAAAGATTACTTATCCACCGATGACAAGCTGAAGGCGTTGGGCGTTGCGGATGCCACTGCGATCGCGGAATATTACGGGCTGTCGCCTTTGGGCACGTCCCATACGGCGGCGGAGCGGGGAGACGCGCCGTTTACTGACGTGCGCGACAACCGTTGGTATTATGAACCGGCGGTGTTCTGCTACCAGAACGGCCTGCTCAAGGGCACCTCGGACACCGCCTTTTCTCCGAACACGAGCATGACGCGTGCGATGTTCGTGCAGGCGTTGTACAATTACGCAAATCCGGCGGAAAAGTCTGCGGATACGAACTTTACCGACGTCAAGGAAACCAGCTGGTATTACGATGCCGTTTGCTGGGCAGAGGAAAACAACATCACGGCAGGTATGGGCGACGGCACGTTTGCGCCCAACCAGAACGTGACGCGCGAGCAGTTCATCCGTCTGCTGTTTGCGTATGCAGGTGCTGAGAGTCCGCAGGATGGCGCTGTATTGAAGGACTTCTCGGATGGCACCAAGGTAGCTGAGTGGGCAGTGCCGTCGATGTGCTGGGCCATCGAACATGGTATGGTTGTCGGCGACGTGCAGAATGGCACCAAGGTCCTCAACCCGAAGGGCGAAACAACGCGCGCGCAGGCCGCTTCCGTGCTCAAGGGGTATGTGGAAAACATCGTCAGCCAGCAGCCGGACGAAGCCCCGCAGCCCGGTGACGAAACACAGCCAAGCGACGGGGCACAACCGGACGAAACGCCGTCCGATGTGGACGCAGCCTAAGCCGGAACACAGGCGGCAAGACCTTCTCCCTCCGCGGAGAGGGTCTTTTTTTGCCCTGCCACGGCTGCGCGGGGGATGCTGGAAGCACAAATTTTCCTCATGTGCCGGAGGGAGGAAGAGATGGCAGAAGATTCTGTGAACAAATCGGCAAATCGGCAAAAAGTTCATGAATTTACTATCAGCCGGGGAATATTTGTGCTATACTGATACTATCTGAATTGGCATACTGGAGTAAGTTACATGAGTCAGAACAAGAAAAAACCATATCATCATAGACATGCCGCAGACGGCGTGGAAAACGAAACCGCGCTGTATGAGGGGCGAAACGCTGTCATGGAGCTGCTGCGCGCAGGCAAGACAGTAGATAAATTGTTTGTTGCGCCGGATCAGAATGGCCGGATGGCGGATATCATCGCCATGGCGAAGGCGTCGGGCGCTGTGGTGGTGCAGGTGGACCGCCGTAAGCTGGATGCGATGAGTGAGACCGGCGTGCATCAGGGCGTCATCGCGCAGGCTGCGGCACATGCGTATGTTTCGCTGGACGATATCCTGCAAACAGCGCGCGATCGCGGTGAACAGCCGTTGATTTTGGTATGCGACGGCCTGACCGACCCGCACAACCTGGGCGCGGTCATCCGCTCGGCGGAGACGGCGGGCGCGCACGGCGTGGTGATCCCCAAGCGGCGTTCGGTTGGCCTGACTGCGACGGCGGCAAAGGCGTCGGCGGGCGCCATGGAACACATCGGCGTGGCGCGCGTCACCAATCTGGCGGCAGCCATCGACACGCTGAAGGAACAAGGTGTATGGATATTTGGCGCGGATGCCGGCGGGGACAAGCAGCTGTATGACGCCGGGTTTGCCGGGGCGTCCGCCATTGTCATCGGCTCAGAGGGCAATGGCCTGAGCCGGCTTGTCAGAGAGAAATGCGATTTTATCGTGAGCATCCCGATGAAGGGAAAGGTGAATTCATTGAATGCATCCGCGGCAGCGGCAGTGCTGTTGTATGAAGCGGTGCGGCAGCGGATTGGGGAGGAAAGCCATGGATGATCTCGATCTGGAACAATTAAAGCAGGAATTGCATGACGTATCCGACGACAACCGCTATGATGTCGATGAGATCATGCGGGAAGTCGGCGCGGATGCTGGCCCGGAACCAGAGGGCTTGGAAGAGCTGATGAAAAGCCTTGGCGTCGCCGTGGCGGAGAAGCCGGATGTCGATGCAACACAGCCGATTGCGGCAGAGGAACCGGAGCTTTCCGGGGATATGGACGGCCTACAGCGCGCCACGGAGCAGACGCAGGCGCTTGCCGAAGAACAGGCGGCGTTGGCGGAGGATGCCGCAGGGGCGGCACTGGAGAGCGATCCGTTGGAGGAACAGGACAGCATTTTTGCCCAGCTGTTCGCACAGCTTGGGGAAATCGAACAGAAAGAAGAGCCGCAGCCGGAAACTGAACCGGTGTTGGAGCTGGAGGAAGAACCGGATCTGATGGCGCGCCTGTTTCCAGCATCCGAAGAAGACGGGATGCCTGCACAGGAGCAGCCGCCTGAGGCGCCCAGCGCGCCGGTGGAACAGGAGACCCCGATACATATCCGCACGGAGGCCTTGACCGGAACACAAGAACGTTCTGATGCGCCGCTGGACGGCAGCGCTGCGGAGCAGGAAGCGGTTTCGGATATTGCGGACGATCCCGATCTGTTTTCGCGTTGGTCGGCTGCGCCGGAACCGCCGGAAGCGCAAACGGATGAGACGTTTGTGGAAACCAAGGTTCGGGAAGCGCAAACACAGGAGGAAGAAGCGGCTGTGTCCATGGAACCGGAGGAAACGCCGGAGGAGGACGCGCCGGAGTTGATGGACGAGGAACCGGAGAAGCAGCCGGAACCGCCCCAGAAAAAAGCGAAAAAAAGCATCTTCGCGCGCTGGTTTGGCGCATCACAGCAGCCGGACGGCGAAGAACAGGCGGTAGAGGCGGCGGAGCCGGAAGGGCTGGCATCGCATGAGACACAGCTGCTGGATGCCCTGGAAGAGCATACGGCCCAGCAAGTGGATGCTGCACCGGAAGAGCAGCTGACGCAGCGCATCGACAGCGAACCGGAGCTTGCCGAGGAGCCGCAGCCAAAGGGAAGCTTCCTGGATCGGATGATGGACGTCTTTGGGCTGGAGATCGTCGAGGAAGAGATCGACGAACCGCAGGCGGAGGACGCGCCAGAGCAACCGGCAGAAGCGCAGCCGCAGGAAGCAGAGCCGCAGGCCGAAACACAGCCGGAAGCGGACGCACAGCTGCCGGAGGAAGAACAGCCAGACGAGCAGCAGCCTGTCGAGGAGCAGAGAATGGAAGATCCCGCGGAGGCGGATTTCCGCGAAACGCTCCGGCGGGAAGAGGAAATCGACACCATCGAGGATACCCCGGAACCCCCGCAGCCGCGGCCGGAGGATACGCCGGTCATCAGCGAGGAAGAGCTGGAGGAATTTCTGTCCGATATAGAAGCGGAGGAAGAACCGGAACACGCCAGCTTTGAGCAGCTGCTGCGTGACAGCGGCGTCGAAACGGAACAATCGAGTAAGCTTGTGCTGCCGGAGGAATTTCCAGATGAGGAAACCACGGTTTATGTGGACATCCCTGTAGCCAAAGCTGCCAGGGCAGCAGAAGAGCGCACGCAGCCGCCCGAGCTGTTCGACGCGGCAGCGGAGCTGGAAAAGGCGCAGGTTGAGCGCGAGCTGGCCGAGCCGGAGCACGATCCGGATTGGCTGGGGCTTTCGATGGAGGAGCTGTGCCGCGAAGTGCCGCCATTGGAGGAGCTGCGCGCAGAAGGCCCGGTGATGGCGCACGAGGTGATCCGCCAGAAGGAATGGATCATGGGGCGCATCCGCAGCTATAAAGAGGAGCTGCTGCGCGCA
>JAUNIY010000045.1 GCA_030523305.1 Eubacteriales bacterium | reverse complement strand
CACTCATTGGTATCCTCTTCCTCCAAATGCTTCATACGGTCCAATGCCAAACGATAGCCATCCGAGCCATATGTCAGGCATTTATTGACGCGGCTGATGGTCGCAGTGGACGCGCCTGTCTCTTTTGCAATATCGCTGTATATCCTTCCTGCATCCAACATAGCGGCAACTTGAAAACGCTGTTCCATCGCACGAAGCTCACTGATGGTGCACAAATCCTCAAAGAAATTGCTGCACTCCTCTACGGTTTCCAGCTTGACAATGGCCTGAAACAGGCTTTCCATGGTTTTCCCTTTCAGTTTGCTGTTCATCAATGATATGCCTCCATCGGGATTTCCATCCCTTTCCTCGTAGTGATGGCTATATTGTAACACGTTAACTTGTGAAAGTAAACCCCCGATCAGTCAGAAACAAGGCAGATACACCGCCGTTCAAACGATGCATCTGCCATTGTGTCAAAAAACCATATCCATTACATTTGATCCAGCGTTTTGCTAAGCAGTTGGTTAATCATCTTTGGATTTCCTTTTCCCTTGGAAGCCTTCATGCACTGGCCAACAAGGAATCCAATGGCGTTTTTCTTACCGCCCTTGTAATCGGCTACAGACTTCGGATTTGCTGCGAGTACCTCGTCCACCAGCTTCTGAATTGCGCCTTCGTCGGAGACCTGCTTTAAGCCCAACTTATCAACAATGACATCCACACTGTCATCTGTCTCAAACAGCTGAACCAGCACCTTCTTGCCCGCGTTGCCCGAAATGACATTCTTTTCGATCAGTTCAATCATGTCAACCAGTTTGGCAGCAGTCAGCTTGGTATCCTTCAGCTCCAGCGCCTTATCATTGAGGTACTTAGAAATATCCGACAGGATCCAGTTTGCGATGGCTTTGGAATCCACCCGTCCCATTTCCACGCCTGCATCCAGCAAGCACGCCTTGTCGTATGCATCGGACAGGATGCGCGCTTCCTTTGGCTGCAAACCAATATCCTTGATATAGCGTGCATAGCGCGACTGCGGAAGCTCTGGGATTTCTGAACGGATCTGTTCCATCCACACATCATCAATTTCAACCGCAACCAGATCCGGATCCGGGAAGTAACGATAGTCCTGCGCATCCTCTTTAGAACGCATGACCAGATTCTTTCCTCTGGAATCATCCCAGCGACGGGTTTCCTGGATAATCTGTCCACCCTCTTCCAATACGTCAATCTGACGATTTACTTCATATTCAATCGCGCGCTCTGCCGCCGAGAACGAATTGATATTTTTCATCTCGACGCGAGTACCAAGCTTATCGCTACCCATCGGGCGGACGGATACATTGACATCGCAGCGAATCGAGCCTTCTTCCATCCGGCAATCGCAAATCTCCAGATACGAGAGGGTCGTTTTAACAGTTTCCAAAAATTCCTTTGCCTCGGCAGCCGAATGGATATCCGGCCGGGTTACCATCTCGATCAGCGGGACGCCGCAGCGGTTGAAGTCAACAATTGTACCGTCACCTTCATCATGCAGCAGCTTGCCCGCATCCTCCTCAAAATGGATGCGCTCAAACCGGACGCGCTTGGGCTCGCCGTTGACCTCGAAATCAACATAACCGTTTTCACAGATTGGCACATCGAACTGGGAAATCTGGTATGCCTTGGGAAGATCGGGATAGAAATAGTTTTTACGGTCAGACTTACACAGCTGATTCACGGTGCAGTGAGTTGCGACGCCCATCTTCGCCGCATAATGTACCACCTGCTTGTTCAGCACCGGCAACGCGCCAGGCTGGCCTGTGCAGACCGGGCAAACATGCGTATTGATCTCCGCACCAAAAGCTGTGCTGCAGCCGCAGAAAATTTTTGTCTTTGTAGAAAGCTCGGCATGGACCTCCAAGCCGATGACTGGCTCATATTTCATGATGTTGTTCCTCCCTTACCGCGCTACGATGTTGCACAGGCCGGAAGCCTGTTCAAAGGCCAGACCTGCATTGACCAGCTTCTGCTCACCAAAACGTGGGCCAATCAACTGCATACCGATCGGAAGCTGATTGGAATCGAAGCCGCACGGCTGAACCATTGCCGGCAGGCCGGCGATGTTGACAGAAACCGTACAGATATCACCCATATACATCTGCAACGGATCAGAAGTCTTTTCTCCTGCCTTATACGCTGTTGTCGGTGCAACCGGCGTCAGGATAACATCCACCTGTTCGAAAGCCTTCGCATAATCTGCGCGGATGGCCCGCTGTGCAGCGCGCGCTTTTTTGTAATATGCATCGTAGTACCCAGAGGACAACACATATGTTCCCAGCATAATGCGACGCTGTACCTCCGGACCAAAGCCTTCGCTTCTGGATTTGACGTACAGATCAATAATGCCGTCAAAGCTCTCGGCACGATATCCATATTTTACGCCATCAAAACGCGCCAGATTGGAGGAAGCTTCTGCCGAAGACAGAATGTAATACACCGGCAGGGCATACTTAGCCAGCGGCAGAGAGATTTCGACGACCTCTGCTCCCAGCTGACGATACGTCTCAGCGGCAGCCAATACAGCCTTGCTCACCTCTTCCGAAATGCCTTCGCCGAAGTATTCCTTCGGCAGGCCGATTTTCATTCCCTTCACATCTGCACACATACCAGCTGTCAGGCTGTCATATGCGCGTGGATAGCTGGTCGAATCCATCTTGTCATATCCACGCAATACATCGGCCAGCATCGCCGCATCCGCAACGCAGCGTCCAAATGGGCCTATCTGGTCAAGGGAAGATGCAAATGCAATCAGGCCATAACGAGATACCGTGCCATACGTCGGCTTCATGCCGACAACGCCGCAGAAGGATGCCGGTTGACGGATAGAACCACCGGTATCCGAACCTACCGCAATCGAAACCTCTCCCGCTGCAACCGAAGCTGCCGCACCGCCGGAAGAGCCGCCAGTGACATGGTCAAGGTTGTGCGGGTTGCGTGTCTTTTGCAATGCGGAGTTTTCACAGGAAGAGCCCATGGCAAATTCGTCCAGATTGGTTTTTCCGGTCATAATCAGCCCAGCTGCATATAGTTTGTCCATCACCGTCGCGTCATACGGCGGCTTGAAGTTTTCCAGCATTTTGGAAGCGCAGGTAGTGCGGATGCCTTTGGTGCAGATATTGTCCTTAACCGAAATCGGCACACCGGCCAGCGGGGAAAGTTCCTCACCGGCCGCAATTTTTGCATCAATGGCCGCCGCATCCGCCAGGGCCTTTTCCTCGGTCAGTGTGATATACGCGCCGACCTCATCTTCTACTGCGGCAGTGCGGGCAAACGCCGCTTTGGTCAATTCAGCCGAGCTGATCTCTTTGTTTTTCAGCATAGCCGACAGTTCAGCCGCTGTCTTCTGATACAATTCCATTTATCCTGCCCCCTTATTCTACCACGCGCGGTACGCTGACGCCGCCGCACTCTACGCTCGGCGCATTTGCCAGTATTTCTTCCTTGTCATAGGACGGGATTGGCACATCCTCACGCATGGCGTTTTTACGTTCGGTATCAATGACATCGGTAATGTCGCCCAGCTCCAGCTCCTGCAGCTGATCGACCATGGAAACGATGCCCTGCATATCCTCGGCAATCTTATCAAAACCTTCGCCCTTCGGGTCCAGGCGCGCCAGATTGGCAATATATTCGACATTCTCTCTGGTGATAGCCATTATTCTTCATCCTCCTGTATCAAATCCTGAAATTCCTGTTCTGTCAGAACCGGGATTCCAAGCTCATTTGCTTTTTTCAGCTTACTGCCTGCGTTTTCGCCGGCAACCACATAGGTTGTCTTTTTGGAAACCGAGCCGGAAGCCCGTCCGCCCAAGCTCTCAATCATTTCCGTCGCCTGTTTTCTGGTGAACAGCGTCAGGGTTCCTGTCAATACAATGGTCTTTCCGGCAAGCTTATCGCTTGTTACGGTCTGCTCGCCGTTAAAATTCACGCCGATCTCGCGCAGGCGCGCAATCAAATGCTTCGATTGCTCTTGTTCCCGCCATTCAACAATGGCTTGGGCAATGGCGCCGCCGATGTCGCGGATCTCCGTCAGCTGTTCTTCGCTTGCCGCCAGAACCGCATCCAATGAACCAAACGTACCGGACAATGTTTTCGCTGCCTTCTGCCCCACATGCCGGATTCCAAATGCAAACAGCAAACGGGAAAGGTCATTGCGCTTGGATTTTTCCACAGCGGCTACCAGGTTTTGCGCAGATTTTTTTCCCATCCGCTCCAATGGCTCGATGTCCTCCACCCGCAGCGTATACAAATCAGCGGCGGAATGGATCAAATCCGCATCAATCAGCGACTGTAACACAGCTTGTCCGCAGCCGTCAATATCCATCGCATCGCGCGACACGAAATGCATCAGATTGCGCAAAAGCTGCGCTGGGCATTCTGCGCCTGTGCAGCGGATCGCAGCCTCATCCGCATCTTCAAAAACGGGGGCACCGCACACCGGACATACCTTGGGCATTTCAAATGGCACGGCATCCGCCGGGCGTTTTTCCGGCACGTACGACAGGATTTCCGGAATGATTTCGCCCGCCTTGCGCACGCGGACGGTATCGCCAACGCGCACATCCTTTTCCCGTATAAAGTCGCGGTTATGCAGTGTTGCACGGCTGACCGTTGTCCCGGCAAGCCGTACTGGTTCCAACACGGCATTGGGCGTCAGCACGCCGGTACGCCCAACCGTGATAACAATATCCTTTAAGACAGTTTCCTTGACCTCCGGCGGATATTTATACGCAGAGGCCCAGCGCGGATATTTGGCCGTCGAGCCAAGCGCATTGCGCAAGGCAAAATCATTGACCTTTACCACGGCGCCGTCAATATCAAAATCAAGCGCGCCGCGGCTGTCTCCCATGCTTTGAATTTCTTTCCGGATCGCAGCGGGATCGGTATAAACCGGATAGCGCGGGGATACCGGGAATCCGAGCCTCTTCAAATAATCCAATGCCTGCACATGCGATTCCAGCGACAACTCTGCGCTGTTCTGAATGTTAAAACAAAAAATGGACAGCTGACGTTCTTTTGTAATCCGGCTGTCCAGCTGCCGCAAGGAACCTGCCGCAGCGTTGCGCGGATTGGCCAGTAACGGTTCGCCGTCCAGCTCACGCTGTGCGTTAATGGCATCGAACACAGACCGACGCATATACACCTCGCCGCGGACAACCAGTGTTGGCGGCGCATCGCGTAGTACCTTTGGAATATCCGTTATTGTCCGCAGATTGTCTGTAACGTCTTCTCCCGTTACGCCGTCCCCCCGGGTTGCGCCGCGGACAAAAATGCCGTTTTCATATTCCAGTGACACCGAAAGTCCGTCGATTTTGTATTCGACCACATATTCCGGCGCAGCAGCACGGGTAAAGAATTCATCCAATTCCTCAAACGAAAATACATCCTGCAAGCTCTCCAATGGCCATGGATGGGTGACCGGGGAAAACTTATCCGACGCGCTTCCGCCCACATGATGCGTTGGGGAATCCGGCGTATCAAGTTCCGGGTATTCCGTTTCCAGCGTTTCCAGCGCACGCAGCATACGGTCATACTCAAAATCCGAAATCTCCGGCGCATCCTCATCATAATATTTTTTATTGTGATACCGCAGGGCTTCGCGTAAAGCCGCTGCCTGCTGTGCGATTTCCATGCTTTTCAATCCTTTCGCAATTAAAAATATTATATCAAAAATATCCCTATTGGAAAAGGGAAAAATACATGTTTCTTCCTATTTTATTCCGAAGATGCCGCAATCATCGGTACTTCTCCGACAATAATCGTCTCTTCCAGTGGATATTCTGCGGATATCGTGATATTTTTCGCATAGCCCAATGCATGCAACGAAAAATTGGCGTTGACCCGTATAGTCACTTCATAAATCGTCTGGTTAATACCTTCCGCCGAAAATCCAGAATCTGTCTTTGCCGTAACCTGCCCCAATGCAACAACACCAAACGGGATCTGCGGTCCGATCCCAGCCAAATACTGTGGATCAATCAGCGTGCCTAGCGCAACCGATGCATGCGCGCTTTCTAGTTCTCCGATTTCCTTGTATACCCGCTGTACAATCTGTGTCCGCATCCGGTTGATCGCCGCAGTATCCGTGGAAAGCGAAGTCACCGCGCCAGTCTCGTTCGTCTGTGTATGTCCAATCTCATCAATATCGCCAATACAATCTGCAACCGCTTGCTCCATAATCGCTGTCGTTTGATATTGTACGTAATTTTCAGCATACTCCGTCAGCTTTGGGCGGATTGCCGTCACAGACCAAACCAGAATACCGGCCAATACCATCAGCCACAACACAGTATGCCGTTTCTGCCGTCCATTTTTCCGTCGGACTCGCCTGCGCGCCCATGTGGTTTGCATCCAAAGTCCCATAATACCCGCAACTCCCCCTTCCCGTTTTTTCTGAAAGCAGGGTATGCGGTCAGCTTGTCCAGGGTTACCACATATCAAAAAACCTCCAAAGCATAAAGAAATGGTTTAAAATGCTTTGGAGGGATAACTGAAATCAATAAAAATGGATACAATCGCAATGCTGCTCGGATACATGGATGCTGAGTTCCGGGAATTGTGCCGCAATCAAGTCTCGGAAGCCACGTGCTACTGGATTTTCCGTCGGGAAATGTCCAGCATCCAGCAAATTCAAGCCAATATCATACGCTTTCATCATGATATCATAGCTGCTGTCGCCAATGACAAAGGTATCTGCCCCTTTGGCAACCGCAAAATCCATCAGCTTGCCACATGCGCCGCCACCCACTGCGACGCGATATACCGGCTTACCGCCATCCGCCACGCGCACGCCGCCCGCGCCCAGCGAAAGCTTGACATGCTGTGCAAATTCTGCCAGTTCCATCGGCTTGGGGAGATTGCCAACCCGTCCAAGGTTACCGCCTTCCCCGGCTCCCATGTTGATGACATCCGTCAAGCCAAGGGATGCTGCGAGCAAATCATTGACGCCTTCGGAAGCGCAATCCATATTGGTATGCATGCAAATGCCGGAAATCCCCTTGCGTATCATGGTCATCAGGATCTTCCCTGTTACGGTGTCCGCTGTCACGCGGTTGATGGAAGTAAAAATAACCGGATGGTGCGCCACAATCAGATTACAACCGCGTTCTGCCGCTTCTTCGACAACGGTTTGTGTGATATCCAGCGCGCACAGCACGCCTTCTACCTTTTCTTCCGGATCGCCCACGAGCAGGCCGACATTGTCCCAATGCTCTGCCAATTCATATGGCGCTGTCTGTTCCAGACAATGCAACACATCTTTTATCTGAATCATCGTTATCCTCCCTTTCCTATCCGCAACAATGCCTGCTGCAATACCTGTACATTTTCCCAACGCAGCTTCAACTCTTCGGGCTTCTGATGATTGGCTGACTGCAGCGATGCAATGATCTTTCGCTCCCGTTCCAGCAGCTTGTTCACATACTGTTCTGCCATAGGATCATGTAACAATGCTTCTGAAACGCAGCATTCCGCCAATGTTTTTTGCCGCGGTTGGCCGCCGCCCCGGACCGTCATCACCGTGTACATCCGCCTGCTTTCCTTGCAAAGCGATTCTTTTTCTATGCATCCACCATGTGCCGCAAGATACTGCCGCAGAAACGGCTGCGCTGTCATTGGCTGCAACAGCAACACGTGCGTCCTATCCAGTGCCCAAGGATCCTTATCTAAAATCTGTGCGATGGTTTCACCGCCCATTCCCGCAATCACAATGACATCCGCCTCTCCGGGCTGTATTGTGCATAATCCTGCGCCCAAACGCAAGGAAATCCTGTCCGATAGGCCAAACTGCTGCGCCGTACGCGCGGCACTTTCCAGCGGTCCCTGTCGGATATCTGACGCAATAGCCGATATAATTTTCCCCCTCCGCAGCAACGCGGCTGGGATCAACGCATGATCTGTTCCGATGTCCGCTAGTCTTGCCCCTTCGGGTACCTGTGCCATAATGGCGTGCAGGCGCGGCGTTAGATGCATCCGGTTCTCCAGCATACTTCTCCTTCCTGCACAAAGAGGATCGACACCATACAGCATCGATCCTCCGGCATTCATACAATATTATCTCACTCAACCAATGCTCTGGAAGTAATTGTTGATCTCTTCTACTAGCTGGTCCGCATCGGTACCATGCACCATGCATGCCTCTTCAATGCTCTCCCCCTGGGAATGCGGGCAGCCCAGGCAGTGCATGCCAATGTTAATAAAGAACTGAGCGGTATTGATATCGCGTGCGAGAACCTCGCCAATCGTCGTCTGTTTGGTAATTGCAGCCATGAGAATGACCTCCTATATTTTATAAAAATCTATGATATTTGTATTATACTGTCTCTTTTTCCGTTTTTCAATACATAAGAAAACATTTTGAAGAAAAAGCACAAAAAACACCCATCAAACCGATGGGTGTTCTTACAGTTTGTCCGATCAGCCATTCGCTTTCATCTTCGCAAAGCATTCGCTGCAATAAACCGGGCGGTCGCTTTTTGGCTCGAACGGGATTCTTGCTTCACCGCCACAGGCTGCACATACAGCTGTGAAATATTCACGCGGCGGACGGTCTTCATTCTTCCGCTTGCTGCGGCAGTTTTTGCAACGTCGCGGCTCGTTCTGGAAGCCACGCTCCGCATAAAATTCCTGCTCGCCGGCAGAGAAGATAAATTCCTCGCCACATTCTTTGCATACCAATGTTTTGTCCTGATACATACTTTTCCTCTCCTGACTCATCCTCTGCGCCGCAGAGGAGTCTCATTTATTACGCACAGGAATCCTTTCACCTGTGTTCGTCTGGAAATAGAGCCGCGGCTTTACGCCGAATCCGCTGTATCGCGTTATCCACCGATTTCACGGTTTTTCCGACTTCGGCAGCCATCTCCTCGTAGGAGCAGCCGTCCAAATACAATGCGAGCACCCTGGATTCAAACGCCGACAACAAGCTTTCCAGCTTTTGTTGCCTTTCACGCTGTTCCTCCATGTCAATGACAACATTGACCGGATCGGCCGCAGCGTGTACCGCTTTGGAATTTTCGTCAAAAAGAGGGGTTTTGGCAATGCTTTCCGAATGATTGAGCGGTTCATGCTTCGCAGCGGAAGCCGCGGTGACCGCGGTGTAAACGCGTCTGATAATACACATCCGCGCAAACGCCTCAAATGGCACATTACGCGCTTTTTCATATGCACGAACAGCTTTCAGGAAGCCAAGCATGCCTTCCTGGATCAAGTCCTCCCCATCCCCGCCTGCAAGGAAATATGGACGGGTACAGGACTTTACGACGCTAAAATAGCGTACCGCAAGCAGTTCTTCAGCCGCACGGTCACCTTGCTGCGCCATGCAGCAAAGCTGCTCGTCAGAACAGCTTTCTAAGCTCGGATTCTCATTGTCATACATCATATTGTCATATATTATACCCTATTGTTCATTATTTGTCAATGTCATTTGTTCATTTTACAGAAATCATTTGTTGCATTTCGTCTTTGTTTTGTGCACTTTTCCGACATAATTTTCCTCGATATACACAGATATGTCGTATTTCTTTTCTGCTCACAGGAAATCTTTTGCAAAAGAAAGGAGGCTCGACTTTCTGCGTGATGCAGTCTGCCGGCCCCCTATTCTTCTCGTTAAGCAATGGATTCAATCACTTTTGCAACCGCTTCCGCTGCAGCATAAACACGTTTTTTGTCCATGCCCTCTACCATGACACGAACCAACGGTTCTGTACCGGATGGACGCACCAAAATACGCCCCTCGCCCAGTGTCTCTTGTTCCTTTGCAATGGCTGTCTGCACCTCTTCGCGATCTGCCAAAGAATATTTGATAGACGTCGGCACCTGCACATTGATCATGACCTGCGGCCATGGAACGACTTCCGATGCAATCTCAGATGTGCGTTTTCCGCTCTCCTTCAGCATTTTCAGGAATTGAACGGCTGTCAGTTCGCCGTCTCCCGTTGTCGCATACTCCAGGAAAATAACATGCCCGGACTGCTCCCCGCCAAGAATATATCCCTTTTCCAGCATTTTTTCCAACACATAACGGTCGCCGACATTGGCGCAGACGATGTCCATACCATGCTCCCGCGCATAGGCATGCAAGCCCATGTTCGAGAGAACCGTTGCAACAAAAGCATTGCCGCGCAGCTTATGCTGCTTTTTCAGCTCGGCAGCACAAACAGCCATAATGCGGTCACCATCCAAAACTTGGCCTTCATCATCGACAATCAGGCAGCGATCCGCATCGCCGTCAAATGCAACGCCGACATCGTACCCACCATCCTTCACCAGCTTTTGCAATGCCTCCAAATGCGTAGAGCCGCAGTTGTCATTGATATTACAGCCATCCGGCTCGTAATAGCGGATGGAAGAATCCATCTTAAGCTTGCGGAACAGGATACCAGCAGTTCTAGAAGCTGCTCCATTGGCGCAATCTACCACGACGCGCAGGCCGGACAGGTCACCTTGGATAGTTTCTGCTACATGATCGGTATATTCCTCCACCGGATCATTCTCCAGCGGCAAGATCCGTCCAATCTGTCCGTGCGTTGCACGCGGCAAATCGTCCACATGCTCAATATATTCTTCAATTCGTGCTTCCAACTCATCCGAAAGCTTGTAACCGCTGCCTGCAAACACCTTGATACCATTGTGCTCATACGGATTATGAGAAGCAGAAATCACAATCCCGGCATCTGCTTTGTGCTTGATGGTCAAATATGCAACCGCCGGTGTCGGTATAACACCCAAAGATTCTACATCCGCACCCGATGAGCAAATGCCGGCAATCAGTGCAGATTCCAACATATCGGATGATATGCGCGTGTCCTTACCAATCAAAATCTTCGTGCGGTGTTTAGACTGTTGAGACAGTGCGTACGCAACCGAACGTCCAACTTTAAATGCCAAATGTGCATCCAGCTCAACATTGACGACACCACGAATGCCATCTGTTCCAAAATATTTGCCCATATCAACAAACTCCTCTTCTATCAGATAAAATACTGTGCAGACATCGGTTTCATGCCTCACAATGTGAATATTTCTAAATTAAATCCCATCCAGCCGGAACTGTTCCGGCACCTGCGGCGCATTGGGCTGAATATCCAGATGCTCATACGCCAGTGCAGTCACACAGCGCCCGCGCGGCGTGCGGTTCAAAAAACCAATCTGCATGAGATACGGTTCATAGACATCCTCCAGTGTGACGGCTTCCTCGCCAATGGTCGCGGCAAGCGTATCCAAACCGACCGGACCGCCCTGGAAAGTTGTCATGATGCTGCGCAGCATCCGGCGGTCGATAGCATCTAGTCCCAGCTCATCTACTTCCAGCGCACGCAATGCCGTGTCGGCGGATTCCTTTGTAATTACGCCGTCAAAGCGTACTTCGGCAAAATCGCGCACACGGCGGAGCATACGATTTGCAATACGTGGCGTGCCGCGAGAACGGCGCGCAATTTCATATGTACCGGCCGGCTCCGCCTTGACTTGTAAAATTTCTGCTGAACGTGTCACAATTTTCTGTAATTCCTCTGGGGAATATAGCTCCAGACGCAGCATGACCCCAAACCGGTCTCGCAGCGGCGATGTCATCTGTCCAGCGCGGGTTGTCGCACCGATCAACGTAAATTTTGGCAAATCCAAACGAATCGAGCGCGCTGAAGGCCCTTTTCCGATGATAATATCCAGGGCATAATCCTCCATAGCTGGATATAGAATTTCCTCTACACTCCGATCCAGCCGATGGATTTCGTCGATAAATAAGATATCATTTTCGGTCAGATTCGTCAATAGTGCTGCCAAATCTCCTGCTTTTTCAATTGCCGGGCCACTGGTCACACGGATATTGACCCCCATCTCATTGGCAATAATGCCGGCCAATGTGGTTTTCCCAAGCCCAGGAGGGCCATACAGGAGGACATGATCCAGCGGTTCTCCACGGCGTTTGGCAGCTTCAATAAAAACAGAAAGGTTTTCCTTCGCTTTTTCCTGTCCAACATATTCCGACATCGTTTTGGGGCGCAACGTCACTTCGCCGTCATCCACAGACGTCTGAGAGGTCGTCACAATACGCTCAGAAAAATCGTCGTCAAATGCAATGCTCATAAATGTATTCCTCGATTACTGCGCTGCCAATTTTTTCAGGCAAGCGCGGATCAAATCTTCTGCTGTCTGGTTTGGATCTGCGTCCATCCCTTCCATTGCCCGCATAGCTTCTGCCTGGGAATATCCCAACACCATGAGCGCGGACACGGCCTCGCCGACTGCATTGACCGCGCTGTCGTTTGCGGGCAGCGTCATAATCAAACCACCGCCGGATTGCAGTGTCTCTTGTTCCTTTGCCAGCTTGTCCTTGAGTTCTAGGCAAATGCGCTGCGCAATCTTTTTTCCTATGCCGGGTGCCTGCGTCAAAAATTTTGCGTCGCCGGTAATAATCGACAATGCCAGCTGGCTTGGCGGCGCAATACTCAAGATAGCCAACGCGGCCTTTGGCCCAACGCCGGATACGCTCAACAATAATTGAAAACAGTGCAGCTCTTCCTGTTCAACAAAACCATACAGATCGCAAGCATTTTCCCGTATACTCAAATGCGTATACAGCCGCGCCGGCTTGCCCATATGAAGCGAGGCACAGGTATTTTGTGAGGTTCGACACGCATATCCCACGCCGCCGCAATCGATCACTGCAAGCTCTTTTTCAATCCGTGCAACATTCCCTTCCAGATAATAAAACAAACTATGCTCCTTTTCAAACTACACCTAAGCTTTGTTGTTTTTTCCAATATTGACAGATGGCTCACGTGCTTTTCGGGCCAGCTGGGAGCCTGCCGCATGTGCATGGCAGATCGCCAAAGCCAGTGCATCCGCCGCATCATCCGGCCTCGGCATACGTGGAAGCTTTAGAATCATCCGTGTCATTTCCATGACTTGATGCTTCTCCGCCTTACCATAACCGACGACAGACTGCTTGACCTGTGATGGCGTGTATTCCGCCAGCTCGACCCCACGCTGCACGCAGGCGAGCAGAATCACACCACGCGCATGCCCCACCTGGATACCGGTCGTAATATTCGTATTAAAAAACAATTCCTCTACTGCAACAACATCCGGCCGGAAAGTATCGAGCAATGTCAGCATGTCATTATAAATTTCTTGTAAACGCAGCTGCAACGGCACGCCTGCCGGTGTTGTGATTGCGCCATGGCGAATATGCGTAAACTGGTTGCGCTCATACCGCACCACGCCGTACCCGACCGTCGCATACCCCGGGTCTATGCCAAGAATAACCACGTCAACCTCCTGCCGCATAAATATACGTCTTTAGTGTACCATATTATACGGAAAATCACAAGAAAATCCCACCGCATTCGACACAAAAGTTGTGCCGATTTATTTTCCATAGCCAGCCTGACGAATCTTTTCCGCTGCCAGCAGGATACCTGCTTTTCCGGATGGATATGTCAGCCCGCCCTGCATATAGCACACATATGGTTCGCGCATCGGCGCATCGGCTGAAAGCTCGATCGACGCACCCTGCACAAAAGCGCCTGCCGCCATAATGACCTCATCATCATACCCCGGCATCGCCCACGGAACCGGCGTGACAAAGGAATCCACCGGTGCTCCGGCCTGGATGCCCTCACAAAAACGGCACAGCGGCTCCGGAGCACCAAATGCAATGGTTTGAATAATATCGTGCCGGATATCTTCTGGCAGCGGATGCACTTCAAATCCCATCATCTGCATAACCTTTGCGCCAAAAACAGCGGTTTTCAACGCCTGTGCCACCGTATGTGGCGCAAGGAACAAACCCTGGAACAGTAATCGGCTCTGCCCCATCGTGCAGCCGCATTCTCCGCCGATGCCCGGTGCCGTCAGACGATAAGAAGCATTTTCCACCAAATCGCGTCTGCCTGCAATATAGCCGCCAGTCGGCGCAAGCCCGCCGCCGGGATTCTTAATCAACGAACCTGCTATGATATCCGCACCAACCTGTGTGGGCTCCAACTCTTCTACAAATTCGCCATAACAGTTATCCACCATAATGACGGCTTCCGGGTTTGCTGCATGAACAGCGTCGCATACCGCCCCGATCTGCTCACAGGACAACGTTTCGCGCACCGCATAGCCCTTGCTGCGTTGGATGAACACCAGCTTAACCTCCGGTGCCTTTGCTGCCTCTACAATGGCTGGAATATCCGGCAAACCGTCCTTCATCTCAACCTGCTGGTAGCCAATGCCATATTGCTTCATGCTTCCGGCCATATCGCCGGTAATGGTATTCATCAGGGTATCGTATGCAGGGCCGGTTGCGGACAACACAACATCTCCTGTCTTGACTGCGGAAAACATAGCACAGCAAAGTGCATGTGTGCCATTGACAAAACCGATGCGCACCAACGCCGCTTCCGCACCAAAAAGATCCGCATAGATCTGATCCAGCGTTTCACGCCCCTTGTCGTCATAGCCATAGCCGGTCGTCCCGGCAAACATCGCTTCTGCCACGCGGTTTTTGGAAAATGCAGCCAAGACCTTTTCCGTATTGCGTTCACTAATCGCGTCAATCCGTTCAAAATATGGCCGGATTGCTTGCTCTGCCTCTGCGCCAAGCTGACGAACTTCCGGTGAAATATCCAAATATGTCATAGTATTTTCTCCATCATCTGATGCGGGCAGCCTTCGTCGTCATATATCCCGCCAAAAGGCTGGAACCCATTTTTTTCGTAAAATTTTGTAGCGCGGCACTGCGCGCCAAGAACAACTTTCCCTGCGCCAAGCTGCGATGCTTTTTCACAGCAGATTTCCAGCAATTTCGAACCGCTCCCATCTCCGCGTGCGTCTTTTACAACAGCAACGCGTCCGATATGCATATCCCTGCCGTCAAAAAAAATCCTAGCCGTTCCGATAGCTCGGCTGTCCCGATACAGTAAGACATGCCAGCTTTGCTGGTCCACCGCGTCAAATTCCGCTTGAAAACCTTGTTCCTGGACAAAAACCTGTTCCCGGATATCGCGCGCATCCTGCGGCAAATTCCCTTTTTCGCTCCAGATATGTTTCAATAATATCGTTCCTTTCGGTTAAAAAGGACGGCGCATCGCTGCATTCCGTCCTTTTTATTATGGATTTGCTCCTTCGTCTATCTCGTCCGCTTGGTTTTCTGTATCCATTCCCTCTGCGTCACTGGACAACAACGAGCTTCCATCCGGAAGTTGAAACAAAGCTTTCGCCGGCTCTTCTCGTTTGATATTGTTTACCACAACGCTGCGAACCAATTCTCCCGATCGATTATAATCCGCCTGGATCAGCAAACCGCTGACAGTGGATACCCAGTAGGTCAGGTTATAATCTGTCTGCTCATCATGGACTGTGACATAAATACAGGACTCACCGTCAACGGTACGTTCGCCTGCCGCAATAATATCGTCTTTTTCCTCATTTACAACGGTTTCATATGTTGGAATCATGCTGGCATCATCCGCTGATACACCACCGGTGGAAGCAATATACTGTGTTGTGCCGCCATTGCGCCACGTATAATATTTGCCGTCCCGGATCGCCTGATAGCGGTCAATATTGCCGTCCGCATCAAAATACGCATTCAAACAAGTGCCATCCCGAACATACTGCATGACGTTGATGCTTTCCCAGTCCCCTGTCCAATACAGCGTATTGACAACCGAAGCGGAATACGCCTCCGGACGGCTTAGACTTTCGATTACCTGCTGTACATTGTCCACTGTAATTTTGGCATCGGTACGACGGTATCCTGTTTTTTCCGTCACGCTGATGTTTTCCGTTGTTCCAGTTGGAAGTGTAACGCCCGTTTTTGTTCCTCCAAGCAGGAATGCCGACATCGCAGCCAGCGCCACTGCACAGACAAATACAATAAGACCGACATGCCGCGGGCGTTTCCCATGCGCAAATCTTTTTTTCTGCTCCATCCAAGATTCCCCTTTATGGGCAAAATGCACTCGGCATATCTGCAACCTGGCCGAAATACCAGCGTATCATCTGGACAATACGACGGGACGTTTTTCCATCCCCATATGGATTGACTGCATGCGCCATCTTCTGGTACTCCTCTGGATGATCCAAAAGATCCGCCGCCATCGAAACAATATCCTCTTCTTGTATACCCGCTAGCCGGACAGTACCAGCTTCAATCGCTTCCGGACGCTCTGTTTCCCGGCGCAATACCAGCACCGGTTTTCCAAGGCTGGGCGCCTCCTCCTGTAATCCGCCGGAATCCGTTAGAACCATATAACTGCGTCCCATCAAATTATGCATCTCATCAACAGCTAATGGCTCGATCAAATGGATCTGCTTGTGCCCAGACAGATACTTTGCGGCGGTCTCCTGCACATACGGGCTGAGATGTACGGGATAAACAATATCAATATCCGCATACGCATCTGCCAACCGACGCAGCGCACGCATAATATTCTCCATCGGCTCCCCATAATTTTCGCGACGGTGTGCCGTCACGAGAATGACGCGTCGTCCGGTGTAATCCAGTGCATTCAACGCTTCCTCCCGGAAGGTGAAATTTTGTTTCACCGTGGTATGGATCGCATCGACAACCGTATTGCCGCATACAATCACGCCATCCGTAATGCCTTCTGCCGCCAAATTACGGCGGTTCCGCTCGGTCGGCGCAAAATGCAGCTGGGCAATCTGTCCCGTTAGCTTGCGGTTCATTTCCTCCGGAAACGGGGAATATTTGTCAAAGGTCCGCAATCCCGCTTCCACATGTCCTACCGGAATCTTATGGTAAAATGCAGCCAACGCACCGGCAAATGTCGTTGACGTATCGCCATGTACCAATACGATATCCGGTTTCGCCTGCTCCAATACGTCATCTAGTCCCGTCAGAGATTTCGTTGTGATCGTAGCCAGTGTCTGCCGCGGCTGCATAATA
>JAUNIY010000044.1 GCA_030523305.1 Eubacteriales bacterium | reverse complement strand
GTATCGCCGATGCCGCGGTTGAACAGCTCGGTGTGCTCAAAATTCGGGAAACGGATTTCCTCAAAGCCGTACTGCATTGCGATCGTGCGCAGCACGCCCTCTACATAATGCCATTTATATACCTCGGACGGCACAATGTCCTTGGTGCCCTTGGGGGCTTTGATGAGTTCTGCCATAGACGGTGGTTCCTTTCCGGCAGGAGCCTTGCAGCCTGCCCTGTGTTTCTGTTGCGAACAAATTTTATACGACGAAAAACAGGCGGTCTTGGATAACCGCCTGAATCCTTTTTCTGCTTACCGCTTCGATTTCGGGTTGACAATATCACGCCAATCCAGATCACCGCGATCCAGACCGAGTACCAGCATTTCCGCTGTTGCTACGTTGGTGGCAATCGGGATATTATGCATATCACACAGACGGATCAAGGAATGCAAATCCGGTTCATATTCACTGTTGGAATTGGGGTCCCGGAAAAACAGCACCATGTCGATTTCGTTATACGAAACACGCGCGCTGATCTGCTGCTCGCCGCCCTGCATGCCTGCAAGGTACTTTTCGATCTCCAGCCCGGTGGCATCGGATACCAACTTGCCCGTTGTGCCGGTTGCGCACAGGTTGTGCTTGGACAGGATCCCACAATATGCCATACAGAACTGGATCATCAGTTCCTTCCTCTTGTCATGAGCAATCAATGCGATATTCAAAACGCAGACACCTTCCTTCTCGATGTGGTTCTCTTTTCTGTATCTTTTCTATGCCTGAAATGCAATGGTTATAAACGCATGAGGGGGATTTCCTCCCCATCCAGGCGCAGCGCGATGTTCTGATATGCCGCGCAGGCACTCCTTGTTTTGTCAGAGGAAAGCGGCCTGCCATTGCCGGCGGCAACGGAAACCTCCTCATCCTCCGGCACAATACCCAGCAGGCACAGGCCGGTCGCATCCATGGCGTCGTCCACCGTGCCGATGGCGCCGCGCCGGATCAACCTGCGCCGGATGCGGTTGACAACGAGGCGTACCTGTTCTACCCCCGCATCCTCCAGGAACCGCGCCATGCGCTCTGCGCCGCGCAGGCTCCCGCTTCCGCCGCAGGTCACGACGATGGCTTCCTGCGCCACTGCGGCAAACGCGCCAAATTCTTCCGCCAAACCCGCAGGCCCATCCAGCAGGATGTAATCGAATCCGGCTTCCTCCGCCTGCCGCGCAAAAAGCCGCATGCCATCCGCAGTCAGTGCGCCAGCCTTCAAGGGTTCCGCCGGCGCGGTGAGCAGGAAAAGCGTTTCGATCGAAGGGTGTTTTGCCGCCGCTTCCATCAGCGGGATCATACCCGATGCGACATCTGCAAAGCTGAACACCACCCGGTCGCTCATGCCGAGCACGATGTCCAGATTGCGGAGGCCAGAATCACCATCCACAACAAGCACGCGGCGCTGCCGCTTTGCCAGCGCGGCGCCAACGCCCGCTGCCAACGAGGTTTTTCCCGTGCCTCCCTTGCCGGATGCAATGATAATGATTTTCGTCATAACTCCTCCCGCCAATTAAAAAAATTATATACCAAATAAACCATTTACACAAGAGTTTCTGTTATCTTTTTTTACATTTGTTACAAATGTTACACGATTGATGCAGCGTGTTGCAAACCTGTGCCGTTTGCGGCCACAATCCCTCATCCGGCACTTCGCGCCACCTTCCCCCATAGGGGAAGGCTTGGAACAGCAAATTTACGTCGGGTCAGTCTTCTTTACGCAATCACATCGTAATTCCCGGTGTCGTCAGCTACGTCATCTTCGGCGTCATTGGAATAGAAGTAGGCATCATAGATATCGCGCACGACCGGCGCCACGTTGTTGCCGGAGTCACCGCCTTCGATGACGACGCATACCGCGATCTGCGGGTCGTCATACGGGGCGTACGAAATAAAGATACCGTTATCCACATCGGTGCCGGTGATCTGTGCCGTGCCCGATTTGCCCGCTACCTTAATCGAATAGTTCTGGAACACCGAGGCCGCGGTACCGTCCTCGCCGGTTACCTTTGCCATGCCTTCCTGCACCAGATCCCATGTGCTTTCGGCCGCGTCGATTTGATTGAGTACCGTCGCTTCCTTGCTGTACACTGTACCGGAATAATCATACGCCCGGACGGAGCGCAGCAAATGCGCTTCATACTGCGTGCCGTTCGTTGCGATTGCCGCACAGTAGTTTGCCAGCTGCAGCGGGGTGAACGCATTGTCGCCCTGTCCGATTGCCGCCTGGATGACGTCGCCGCCGGACCAATCGCGCAGCGAGCTGTTGTTTTCCTGCGCCTCGGCGCGCTCAGTCGGGCCAGCGACTGTGCCCTTGCGCTCGCCCGAAAGCTCCAGGCCGGTGTATTCGCCCAGGCCAAAGCTCTTGGCATATTCCTCCAGCTTTTCACCGCCGACCAGACGGCCGGTCTCAAAGAAGAAATAGTTACAGGAATCCTCGAGTGCGGAGGTCACGTCCTCCCAGCCGTGCCCTCTGCCGGTAGACGTATAGATCCAGCAGCGCGGGTGATATCCTTCAAAATAAGTGTATACGCCTTCGTCATAGATGCGCGTGTCGGCGTCGATCGCGCCGGTTTCCAGACCGGCTACCGCCGTACACGGCTTAAAGGTCGAGCCGGGCGCATACACGCCCGCAATCGAACGGTTGAGCAGCGGGGTCAGCTTGTCGGACGCCAGCTCTTCATAGTCCTGATTAAACGTCTCCAGATTATAGGTAGGATAGTTTGCCAGCGCAAGAATCTCGCCGTTTTTGACGTCGATGACCACCGCCGCGCCGCCGCGCGCCGTGCTGATGCTCTGGCACCGCCGCGCAAGCGACTCCTCCGCCACCTGCTGCAAACCGATGTCCAGCGTCAGCACAACGTTGTCGCCCGACTGCGCCGCTTTGGTCTCCTCCTCGCTGACCACATTGCCGCGGGAGTCGGTTTGGATGGTGCGCTGGCCGTCCGTACCGTGCAGGTATTCCTCAAATGCCTGCTCCGCGCCGGTCTTGCCAACCTGCGCGTTCATGGAGTAGCCCTGCTCCTGGTATTCCTCCCAGTCCTCTGCAAAAATCGGGCCGATATAGCCCAGAATGTTCGCAGCATACTCGGTTTCAATCTTCCGCTCTGCAGAGGTTTCCACCTCGACACCGGCATATTCCTCATGCTGTTCGCTGATTTTGGTCACCAGATCCATGGAAATATCCGTTGCCAGGTCAAACGCATTGTACATGGAGAACTGTTCTTGTTCCATCTGATAGCGGATGCCGGCAATTTTGCGCGCATCCGCCGGGCTGTAATCGCTGTCGATTTCATACCGCTCGCGCAGATGTTCCATGACCTCCTCCGCGCTCAGCTCCGTGCCCCAGCCCTCGCTTTCGCAAAACGCCTGTAAGCTCGTAAAGTCGGAGGAATCCTCGTCCTTGGTATAGGCGAACGAACCGTTTCCACCGGTGGAAACCGGCAGGGTATCGTTGACCTCCGCCCCTTCGTCCTCCTCGATCATATCCACCAGACGCAGAATACGCGCATTCTGGCCCTCCCGCTCCCAGAAGGCATAGGTGATCTGGAGCTTATATACGGTTGTGTTGGTCACCAGCGTTTCCCCATTGCGGTCGAGGATATCGCCGCGGGAGGCCGCAATCGGGCTGGTATAGGTATACAGCTGGTTGGCGCGTTCGGAATATTCGTCGCCATGAATGATCTGAAGGGAAAACAGGTTTGCCGCCACAATCAAGCCGCACACCAGCCCGCCGCCCGTCAGGATGTACAACCGCCGGAGCAGTTTTTTCTTATGCAGATCCATCGGCGCCTCCTTCCATCAGCGTGCCATACGCATCCGCGGCCTTTTTCCGTCCGCTGAGCTTGCGCACGATCCATACCACAATCGGGCTGAGGATCACAGCGAGCAGCAGCTGGCCGATGATGTCCCGGATAAAATTCAAAATACCCATATCGCTGAACTGGAAATCAAACAAATAGCGCAGCACAGCGAGCGCCAGGATGCTGCACACTGCGCCCAGCATGCCGGTGCGCACCGGATGGTCCTTCCACTGCTCCCCTGCAACGCCGCACAATATGCCGCACAGCAGATAATACAGCGGATACAGCCCTTCGATGCTGCTGCTGCCGGATACGTCGTACAGCAGCCCTGCGGCAAAGCCGCACACAAAACCGGGGCCTGCCCCCAGCACGACGCCTGCCGCCGCGACAATCAACGGAAGCAGGTCGATATGTACGCCAAAAAAGGCGATGCGCACGCCCAAGCTGCTCTGCAAAACAAATGCCAACACCAGCAAGACGATGCACAGCAGCGTGTGCCATACGGAAGACAGGTTATGTTGTTTCATGCCTTCCCTCCTTACTCACTGGTCGTCGTAATTTCCGTGATGATATAGACATGCGTCAGCGAAGAGAGATCGACCGCCGGGGCAATGACCGCATAGTTGGACATGCCGTCGCTCTCCGTCTGTACGCTTTCCACCGTGCCGATGGTCAGGCCCTTCGGGAACAGCCCGCCGGTGCCGGAGGTCTGCACGGTATCGCCCACAACGATGTCGGCATCCTTGCTCAGGTAACTGACTTGCAGCTTCCCATCGCTCATGAGCTGGTAATTGCCTTCGGCCACGCCGACAACACCCGTCCGGGTCATCAGCGCACCCGCGGACATATTGCTGTCGATCACCGTCGTAACCTGCGCGGAATGCTCGGATAGCTCGCTGATATAGCCGACCATCCCTTTCGCTGTCACCACGCAGTCGTATTGCTCCAAGCCCTCTGCACTTCCGGCATCGATCGTCAGCGCCGAAGACCATTCATCCAGCGTGCGCCCGACAACCTCCGCCGCCTCATAGCTAAATTCCGTATTGCGCTCTGCCACGCCGAGCATGTCCTTCAGCTCTTTGTTCTCGCTGAGCGCGGACTGCGCCTCATCCAGCTGGGCGGTCAGATCCGCCACCTGCTGTTTCAGCGCTTCGTTTTCCTCTGCCAGCTCGTCATATTTGAAATATTTATTATAACTGTCCGCTGCCCGCACTGCGGCGTGTGTAATGGCACGCTCCGCCGGGAGCAAAGCGTTTCCCAACGTGCGCGATACGATGCTGTCCTGCCCGGACGCACCGGTGAATACCGCCAATACCAGGCACGCGATAACCGCAATCACAGCGGCAGGAAACCATCTTCTATGGACAATTTTTCTCCAGATTTTGCGCAAGTCCATCAACCTTTCTGCGTTTCCGCGTTTTTCCCGCCGCATATCTCCCACAGCATATCATGCAGCATGCACACCGGCAGCCCCATGACGCCGTAATAATCCCCGTTGATGCCGGAAATGAACAGGCTTCCCTGTCCCTGGATGCCATAGGCCCCGGCTTTATCCATCGGCTCGCCGCTGGCAGCATAGGCCTCCGCCTCGCCGTCGCGCAGGGCGCGGAATGTGACGTCTGTGACCGAAACATCCGCCAGCTCCCGATCCGCCGTTTTGACGCAGACCGCCGTCATCACCTGGTGCGTCCGGCCGGACAGCATGCGCAGCATCCGCACAGCGTCCGCCTGATCGGCCGGCTTGCCGAGAATGATATCGTCGCACACGACAATGGTGTCCGCTGCGATCACCAGCGCATCGCCGTCCGCCTGCTCCGCTGCCGCACGCGCCTTGCGCTGCGCCAGCTGTTTGACATTTTCCTTTGGCGTGCAACCGGGCGACAGGCTTTCATCCACATCCGCCGGGCTGACGGTAAACTGCGGTACGATGCGCGCCAGCAGCTCCCGCCGCCGCGGCGACTGGGAAGCCAGAATCACCGGCCTATGCCGGAATGGTAGCATCATCGTCAATCCTCCTTATCGTCCGGTCGAGCCGAAGCCGCCGGACCCGCGCCCGGTTTGCGTCAGCTCCTCCGCCTCCACCGCCGTAAATTGTGCCACAGGAAGGATGCACAGCTGTGCAATGCGCTCCCCCGGCTGGATCGTATACGGCGTGTCGGACAAATTCACCAGTCCGACGGAAATCTCCCCGCGGTAATCGCTGTCGATGACGCCGACGCCGTTGGACAGCGTCAGCCCGTGCCGGATGCCCAGGCCGCTGCGCGCAAACACAAAGGCGCCGTAGCCCGCGCCCGGCAGCTCCAGCGCCAGTCCGGTCGGGATCACAGCGCGCGCCATCGGCGCAAGCGTCATGGCTTCATCGATATTGGCGTGCAGATCCGCCCCTGCGGAACCGCACGTGGCATGGCGCGGCAGGTCGGGGAGCCGTCCCTGCGGCGTTGCCATGCGCCGGAATTGTATCGTTATCATATGATTTATGTTATTCCACTCCTCTGCGGTACAGCCCGCGTGTCGGCGGCGCGCCAAAATCCGGCTGGCGGCCATTGCATACGGCGCGCGCAATGCGCGATACCTGCGCGGGGCTTTCATCGGTAAACAGCAGCCGCGCATAGGCGATGCCCAGCCCGGTATATTCCTTCGGCTCCAGATACAGTGGCTGGGAATTGTACAGGCTGTTGCGGCAATGCTCCTCCCGGAACACCGGGAACCGCGCGCCGCGCCGGTCGGTCAGATAATATGCGCCGTCCGCGCACACGCCGCGGCCATCGCGTTTGCAGCCGCCGCGCTTGCCCGCCATCATACAGTTTTCGGTCAGCATCAGCGGCAGGCGTCCGCACACGATCAGTTCGGTTTCTATCGGCTTGGCCATGTCGCGCATCTGCGGCAGGCGCAGCTCATACGACAGCGTTTGCCGCCGGACGCCCAGCTCGCGCAGCGTTTGCAGCGTGGCCGCATTGAAAGCATTGAGCCCGAAATCACCGTATGCTGCAAGGCCGAGCTGCTGCACCAGCGCAATCTGCCCGATGTTGCCGCACAACGCCGCCCGGCATCCCAGCTCCCGGCACTGCGCCAGCTGCCGCATGACACCGTCCTGCTCGCTGTCCCAGATGATGCGGGGCAGGACAGGGATCAACGTACAACCGGCTTCCATCCACTGCGCGGCGCGCGCCGCATGACGTGCCAGCTCGTCCGCCGGTACATAGAAAGCGTGCACCGGCAGCTTTGCCATCGCGTCGGTCAGCTGCGCCATCGTGCGCACCTGCACGGTATAGCCCACAAAACCGGTATCCCGCGTCGTGATGGCGTCGCACGCAGCGGCCTCCTGTACAGGCGGCGCCATCTTGCGCTCGTTTTCCAGCGCGGCCAACGCCTGACGGCGCAGGTCGTTGACCTGCTTGGCCGCAATGCGCAGCCCGCCGTCCAGATCGGCGCGGATACTGCGCGCCACAAAGGGCGTACCGCCCGTCTTGCGCAGCGCGGCCTCGATATCCGCCGCCGTGGTCTCGCGCTTTTGCGCGCGCTGCGCCGGTTCTCCCACGGCGCGCACGGCGTGTGTCCCGTCGCTGGCGGTCAGCTCCACTGGGGCATGTTCCCGCGCGGCAAACGCGAAATCCACCGGCATGCGGCCGCGCTCCTGCCCTTCGGCAAACGTGCGGGATGCCGCGTCATACAGCGGCTTCAGCCCGCTTTCGGGCACTGCCGGACGCGTACCGAACATCGCCGGGCCAGGTTTGCCGTCCAGATAGCCCTGCGTAAAGCCGTCGCGCGAAAACACCTTTGCCAATGTGTCCATTTCTTCCGCTGTGGGCGGCCTGCCTTCGCGCAGCACCGCCGCATAGATGCCGGTCACAATCGCCACATATTCCGGACGCTTCATGCGCCCTTCGATTTTGAGTGAGGATACGCCCGCCTCGCACAGCGCGCGCAGGCGCGGCAGCAGGCACAAATCCTTCAAGCTCATCGGATAGTTGTTTTTGCCGCCATAGGGCAGGCGGCATGGCTGGGCGCACAGGCCGCGGTTGCCGCTCCGGCGGCCAATGACGGCGGAAAGCCCGCACTGGCCGGAATAGCACATGCACAGCGCGCCGTGCACAAACACCTCGGTTTCCACACCGGCGTGCGCCGTAATATTGCGGATCTCCTCCAGCGGCAGCTCGCGCGAGAGCACCACGCGGGAAAAGCCGAGCGATTTTGCCGCCCGCGCGCCCTCCAGCGAATGCACCGTCAGCTGTGTCGAGGCGTGCAAGACGGCCTCCGGAAAGCGCGCGCGGATGTGGCGCGCCGCCCCCAGGTCCTGCACAATCAAGGCATCGACGCCCGCCTCCAGCAGCAGCCGGACGTCCGCCAGCAGCGTGGGTACCTCGCGGTCGGATGCCAGCGTATTGACCGTCGCATGCGTCTTGACCCCGCGCACACGGCAGTATGCCAACGCCTCGCGCATTTCATCGGCAGAGAAATTTTTCGCGCCGCGGCGCGCATTAAACGCACCAAAGCCCAGATACACCGCGTCCGCGCCATTTTGCACGGCGGCCCGCACGGCCTCCATCGAACCGGCAGGCGCAAGCAGCTCCGGCAACGGCATCACTTGAGCAGACGCGACAGGCGGGAGCGCACCTCATTGAGCTGCCGCTCGGTCGAAGCCAGCTCTTTTTCCAGCTCTTCGATGCGGCGCTGCTTTTTGTCGCAGTCCGCCACCTTGGCGCGCAGCTCACACATCTCGCGGCCCATGCGCTCCGCCTGCTCGAGATCGTTGTCATGGCGTGCGTTTGCCTCGGTCAGCTGCTGCTCCAGCTCACTGACGCGGCGCGTGCGCGCGTCCACTTCTGCGGAGATGTTCTGTGCCCGCTTCTCCGCCTGGGTCAGCTTGTCCTCCAGCTCCGTGATGCGTACCTTGTCCGCTTTGCCCGCCTCTACCTTTTCTTCCAGCTCGGCGATGCGCGCCTTGAAGCTGTTGACCTCGGTCATCTCCTTATCCTTCTGGGCCATCTCATCCTGTAGCGCGCGGATGTCGTCGCGCGCCTCCGACAGCTCCCGCGTCAGGTCTTTGTTTTCGTCCAGATAGCTTGCGATCTGCTTGCGCAGGTTGTCCGCGCCCAGCACAGCCTGGACATGGCTGTCCGCGATATCGCATGCGGCCAGCATCGCGGACTGTATCAGGTTCGCGCCGTGGGAACGGATCTCGCACACCTTTTCATCCACCATGCCCGCAATTTTCTGCATATATTCCTCATCCTGGTCGCCGGTCATGGTAAACCGGTTTCCGGCGATGACGACTTCGACTCTGTTTTTCATAGCATCCCTGCCTCCAGTTGTCCGCTCTCACGCCGCAGGCTTGTCCCCTCTGCCGCGGGCGGATTTCTTCATACAGGTGTATTATAGCACAGACCATGCGGGTTTGTTAACAGTTTATTGGCGTAAAGGTTTACAGAATAAAAGTTTTTTTCGTGAATTGCTCGGTTTTCCGGCCATTTTGCTGCGCACCGCCGACGCACCGGGCAGCCGCACGGTTTCCAGCGTCAAACCGGCCGTTTTTCTTTTGTTTTGCAATTGTATCCGCCTGCAATTCGTGCTAAAATGGTATGGTAAAATGTGAAAAGGAGAATCCTCACTATGATGAATCTGAGTCAGGTGCGCCGCATTGTGGTGAAAGTCGGCACCTCGACGCTTACCTATCCGACCGGCAAACTGAATATCCGCGGCATCGAACGCCTGGTCCGCTGCATGGCCGACCTGCACAACCGCGGCTATGAAATGATGCTGGTATCCTCCGGCGCCATCGGCGTCGGCGCGTCCAAGCTGCGCCTTCCCGAACGCCCCAAAACCCTGCGCATGAAGCAGGCAGCGGCAGCCGTGGGACAATGTGAGCTGATGCATGTTTACGACAAGATTTTCGCCGAATACGGTATCAACACCGCCCAGATCCTGCTGACCACTGAGGATACGGAGGATGAAACCCGCCGCCATAATGTACACAACACGTTTGACGCGCTGCTGGAAACCAATGCGCTGCCCATCGTCAATGAAAACGACTCGGTGGCAGTCGAAGAAATCGAATTCGGCGACAACGACAGCCTTGCCGCTGTGGTCGCCCGCGTCTCTCGCGCTGATCTGCTGGTCATCTTCACCGATATGGACGGCCTGTTCGACGATGACCCGCGCGAAAACCCCGAAGCGCGCCTGATCCCGGTGGTACGCGAGATCACCGACGAGCTGCGCGCCATTGCGGGCGGCGCAGGCACGGAAAACGGCACGGGCGGCATGGCGACCAAGCTGCATGCGGCCGAGCTGTGCATGGAGCAGAACATCCCCATGTTTGTCATTCATGGCGCAAAACCGGAAACATTGTATGAACTGGCAGAAGGACGGCTTTCCGGTACGCTGTTCCTGCCGCCGGATTACGCTCCGAAGAGCGGAAAGGACACACCATGAACACTGTACTTGAAACCTGCCGGCGCGCCGCGGCAGCCAAGCAGGAAATCGGCACGCTGGGCACCCAGCAGAAAAACGCCGCGCTGCTTGCGATTGCGGACGCATTGCAGGCAAACCGCGAACGCATCAAGCAGGCCAACCGGCAGGACATCGAAGCAGGCCGCAAAAATGGGCTGAACGAGGGACTGATCGACCGCCTGACGCTGGGCGACGACCGCATCGACGGCGTTGCCGACGGCTGCCGCCAGGTAGCCGCCCTGCCGGACCCTGTCGGCGAGGTGACCGAAATGAAGGTCACGCCGGGCGGCCTGAAAATCGGCAAAAAGCGCGTCCCGATGGGCGTCATCGGCATCATTTATGAATCGCGGCCCAACGTCACCGTCGATGCCGCAGCCCTGTGCTTCAAGGCAGGCTCAGCCTGCGTGCTGCGCGGCGGCAAGGAAGCCTTTCATTCCAACCTGTGCCTGATGCAGATCATGCGCGACGCGGTCGCCGCGTGCGGCCTGTCCCCCGATATCCTGAACCTTGTAGAAGACACCACGCACGAGGGCGCAAACGTCATGATGCAGGCAAACGGCCTGATCGACGTTCTCATCCCACGCGGCAGTGCGCGGCTGATCCAGGCCGTCGTACACACTGCGACCGTCCCGGTCATTGAAACCGGCGTTGGCAACTGCCACATCTACGTAGATGCCAGCGCAGACATCGACATGGCGCTGGATATTTTGGAAAACGCCAAGTGCCAGCGCGTCTCCGTGTGCAACGCTGCGGAAAGCCTGTTGGTACACCGCGACATCGCAGCCGCCTTCCTGCCCAAGGCAAAAGAGCGGCTTGACCAGCACAGCGTGATCTGGCACGGCTGCCCGGAAACCTGCGCGATCCTCGGCGACAGCATCATCCCCGCGACCGACGAGGACTATGGCACGGAATACCTGGACTATGAAATTTCCTGCAAGGTCGTCGATTCCACGGACGACGCCATTGCCCACATCAACCGGTACAACACCGGGCATTCCGAGTGCATCGTGACCCACGATTATTTCCACGCGCAGCGGTTCTTGGACGCCGTGGATGCTGCGGCCGTATATGTCAACGCATCCACCCGCTTCACAGACGGCGGCGAATTTGGCTTCGGCGCAGAAATCGGTATCTCGACCCAGAAGCTGCACGCCCGCGGCCCGATGGGCCTGAAGGAGCTGACATCCAACAAATACATCATCTATGGCGAAGGGCAGATCCGCTGACACTGCTTGAACAGGAAAGGAACAACAACAGTATGGAACGCGAATTCAAATGGTCCATCCGGGAGCCGGATGACTTTGACCGCATCGCAGACAGCAGCACGGTCTCCCCGCTGATCACCGAGGAAACCCGCTTGGAAATGGAAGCGGCTTATTATGACACGGTAGACGGGCAGATTGCCAAAGCCCACGGCGGCCTACGCCTGCGCAGGGAAAACCAGGACAGCGTGGTCTGCCTGAAGCTGGCGGCGCAAGAGGGATTTGACGGCGCGCGCAAAGCGCGGGAAGAATACGAGGTCCAGGCCCCCGACATCCGCACCGGGCTGGCAGCGCTGCCGGAGGCTGGCGCGCCACAGGAAATCTGCGACGGGCTGCGCCATGCAAACCTGATCCAGCTGGGCCGCACCATCTTCACGCGGTTCCGGTTCGTGCTGCAATACCGCAACTGCACGTGCGAGCTCGCCTTTGACTACGGCAAGCTGACGCGCCACGGCCGGGTCGGCCCCATCTGCGAAATGGAGCTGGAGCTGCTGGACGGCAGCGAATCGGATTTCGATGCGCTGGCAATCCAGCTACAGCATGAATTTGACCTGGAGCCGCAGCCGCTGTCCAAGCTGGCACGCATGATGGCATTATAAATTTGAGTGGATACAAAAACATCCCGCGGAGGCTATGCGCCCCTGCGGGATGTTTTTTAGGTTTTGTGCTTGATAAACAGCTTGTCGGTCAGGTACAGCAGCCCCGGTAGGACAAACAAGACGCAGACCATGGAACACAGCGTCCCCCGGCCCAGCAGATATCCCAGCTGCGACAGCAGGCCGTGCGTGGACAGCTTTCCCAGCAAAAACCCGACCACGGTCAGCGCAGTTCCGGAGGTCAGGATGGACACCGTCACGCTGGAGACTGTTTCCACAATGCTCTCCCGCCGCCCCAGGGATATGCGGTTTTCCTGGTACCGTTCGGTAAACAAAATGGCGTAGTCCACCGTCGCGCCCAGCTGGACCGAGCTGATAATCAGGTACGCGATGTAAAACAGCGGCTTATTCGCAATCCACGGGAAGCTGAGATTGATCCAGATCGCCGTTTCAATGGTCAAGACCAGGATGACCGGCAGAACCAACGAGCGCATGGTCAGCAATAGGACGACGAACACCGCGCCGATAGCGATCAGGTTGACCTTTGTCATATCTTCTGTGACGGTATCCATCAAGTCGTAGGTACTCACGCCATTCCCCGCCAGATACCACCCGTCTGGGTATACGTCCTGTGCCGCCGCCCGGATCGCTTCGATCAGCGCATACGTCTCCTCCCCTTCATAATCTGCATCGACAGAAATCAGCATGCGGCGGTAGTGTTCCGATTGCAGCTGATCGGACAATGCTTCCGGAAAGATATCGGTTGGGATCGCAGCCCCGACAAAACCGGTGAGCGACGTGACCGACGTGACCTGCTCCATACTCTCCAGCTCGTCTTGCAGCGCCCGTTCAGCCGCTTCGTCCCCCCGCGGGACCATGAGCACATAGGTGTCGCTTTGCCCAAATTCTTCTTCAATCGCCGCTGTATCGTCGCCATACTGCGTACCCTGCGCAAAAATATGAGACGAACCATAGTAATAATGGTTGTTGACGCTGAGGATATAGGACGGGATGACCAACAGGAGAAATACACAAACAAGCGGCAGCATCGTCCTGCAAACCACGCCGCCGAACCGGCGGAAGGACGGCATCAACGGCTTGTGCCGGGTTTTCTCCATCCACCGGTAGGTGGACAGGATCAGCCCCGGCATAAGCAGGAACACCGTAAGCAGGCTGATGCCGATGCCCTTCGCCAGCGCAAGCCCGAGGTCCGGGCCGATGCGGAAGCGCATCAGGCACAGGGCAAGGAATCCAATGACCGTCGTCAGGCCGCTGGACAGGATGGACGACGTGGATTTCACCAGCGCATGCTTCATGGCAAGCTCTGCATTGGGGTCTTCCTTCCGCCATTCCTCAAAGCTGTGGATGAGGAAAACCGAATAATCCAACGATACCGCAAGCTGGAGGATGTTCCCCGCCGCGTTGGTAACAAACGAAATCTCGCCAAAAATCAGGTTGGTGCCTGCGTTGATCGCAACAGCGATGCCCAATCCCGCCAGCACGACAAACGGTTCGCACCACGAGTCTGTGGTGAGGAGCAAGATCACGAAGATAATCAGGATCGCAAAAACCGCTATTTTTGAGATCTCCGACACCGTGCTGCTGGTTGCCACCGCCGTGCTGACTGCCGCGCCGGTCATGCAGTTTTCGTCCCCGATCAGCTCCCGGATCTCGGGTACGGCGGAGTTGATGAAGTGCTCTTCAATTGTCACGGAAAACAGCGCGTTGCCGTCCTGGTAATAGGTCTCGACCGTCGATTGCGGCATCATGTCCAGCGGTACTGTCACCGGGATGGTATCGTCCAGCCAATTGACCGCGCTCACGCCCTCGATATCTTGCAGCTTTTCCTTATAATCTAACGCTTGGCTGATGGATACATCGCGCACCATGACGCGCGCGTTGGGAATTGCCCCGCCAAATTCCTCCTCCATCACATCCAGCGCAACGGTGGACGCCGAATCCTCCGGAAGATAATCGTTCATATCGTAATTGACCGAAATAAACTGCCGACAATACACGCACGCAGCTGCCAGCAGGATGAAGCATATCATAATGACCTTGCGATGCCGTATCACCTTGTCAAAAAAATGTCCCATGTAGTCTTCCTTTCTGCAATGGTTTTTAGACATTGCTATTTTAATTGACATTTGTCTTGCATTCTTATAATATAGAATCATCCCACAGGATACAACGTACATTTTTTCTTTTTTGTCTATCAATTGACAAAGACGTTTTTTTGTCCAATAACAGAACAAGACACGAAAGGGGAGCATCCGCCATGACTGGAAAAACCGACCTGCGCATCCAAAAAACGCACAAAGCCCTGTGCGAAACCTTTTTACAGCTTTTGAGCGAAAAGCGCTTTGAAAACATCACCGTCAATGAGCTGTGCGACCGGGCCATGATCCGGCGCGCCACCTTTTACAATCATTTTTCCGACAAATATGATTTCTTTGCTTTTTATGTCCGGCAAACCCGGGAGCAGTTCCTGATCGGCTCAGACCAGGCGGAGCTCTCGCTCGAGCCATACGCGTACAACGTCTTCCTGTTCCGCCAGACCGTCGCTTTTTTGACCGAGCACACGCTTCTGGTCAACAGCTGTATGAAAAGCTCCCTTTTCCCCACGCTGCTGCAAATTTTATCCGATGAAATTTACCACAGCATTATGGAAAACCTCCGGCAGCATGCGGCGGTCCCCAAGGAATCCCTGCCGTTCCAAGCTTCCTTTTATGCCGGCGGCATCATCCAAATCCTGTACTACTGGGTCAAACACCAGGATACTGTTTCGGAGGAAATGCTGGTACACGAATTTGAAACCATATGGCAATCCCTGTTTTGACCGGGAAACGACAAAACATCCCGCAAAGGCTGCGCGCCCCTGCGGGATGTTTTTCTCTTCCATTCTTATTCTTACGCTTCCAGCTCGCGTACACGGCGCATGATATACGGCTGAATCTGGTCGTATTCCATGTCCAGCGCGATGGACAGCTCACCGTACAGCATCTTTTCCGCCCGTTTCATATACTGCTGGTCGGTCTGGCCCATATGGCGGCCCGCCTGCATCGAGCGTTTGTTTTTCTGATAGACGCTTTTAATCAGCCGCACGAGGTCATCGTTGCGGTGGGTGCTCAGGCAGGCGCGGTATTTCTCGCTCAGCATTTTCATGTCGCGGCTCTCGCAGACGTTTTCCGGGATGCTCGGGATGCGGTCGATCAGCTCCTCCGCATCGTTTTTCGACATCACCGGACGCATAAAGGCCTTGGTATTCACAGGCGTATAAATCACCTCCGTGTCATACACCGGAGATAGCTTATAATACAACGTATCGTTGTCCGAAACAGCATCCGGATGCCCAATTCCCTCTACCCGGCAGACACCGGTATTGCCATACATGACAAAATCACCAATCTGGTACATGGCTACATTCCTCCTGTTTCAAAATCCAGCGGCAGAAAAGATGCGCAATCCACCACATTTTACATTGTTTTCTGTTATTATTATACCACTTTTTGCACTTCCGTGTAAGCGCAATTTTTGAAAAAATAACAAATATACCCGTATGCTTGTCCAAAGCAAAAACACCCCGCATACAGAAAGGCCCGCCGGTTCCTGAATCCCGGCAGACCCTCCTGATTTAGAGTGTTGTGGAGAGAGTAGATCAAAATCAGAACGATTTTGTCAAAAGAAATAAGCTGTTTTATGTAGACAACCGTTCCCCCTCATCAGCCTGGCCTGCGGCCAGCCAGCTTCCCCCAATGGGGGAAGCCAGGAAGAAAACCTTGAGATATGGTTGCCTTATGCCCCGAAGCCGAGCGGGGAGAACGCTGCGTAAACCACAATGCAGCAGATGATAATTGCCACGGCGCACGCTTTGCCGTACTTCCACGGCGTCAGATCGACTGCGTGGACATCTTCCTGTTCCCAAGCCTGTAGCTCCGGATGCGCCTTCTTATTCCGGCGGTTGAGGAACGCCATAATCAGCAGCTCAATCGGCCACAGAACGAGGATGGCATATAGATAGTGGATGTTTCCGTCGCCTGCGCCGAACAGGGAATAGCTCGGGGAGATCAGCAGGAACGCGCCGTAGCAGACGACATGGAATACCATAATCAGCTTGGCTGCGTACTGCGGCAGATACTTGAAGAAGAAACCGCCGAACACTGCGGACAGGACCGGAAGGCCGATCAGCATAACGAACGAATCCAGGAAGGTTTTCAGGCCGGCCGGGAAGAAATAAACCATTGGGCCGACGATCGTGGTGGCAACGGCAAAGACAATGCCGATGTTTTTGCCAACCTTGACCAGCTTGTCTTCACTTGCTTCCGGATTGATGTATTCTTTATAAATATCCATCGTGAACATCGTGTTGACCGAGTTCAGGACGGAGTTGAAGGAGGACAGGATCGCGCCGAACATAACGGCTGCAAAGAAGCCCATCAGCGGCGCCGGGATGACCTCCGTGACCAGCTGCGGATACGCAGCGTCCATCATGGTGACCTGGTTGCCTTCGATCTCAAACAGGGCATATGCGATGACGCCAGGCAGCGCGAGGTACATAAAGCCGATGATCTTGAGGAATGCACAGTACAGTGCGCCCTTCTGCGCTTCCTTCAGGTTCTCCGCTGCCAGCACGCGCTGGATGAACGACTGGTGGGTGCACCAGGACTGCAGGCCGAGGAAGATCAGGCCGGTGAATACGGTGATCCACGGCACTTCCGGTGCCTCTGCATTCAGCCGTCCGATGGAGTTGAGCTTCTCCGGATAGTTTTCTACGAGATATTTGAAACCGTCGATGATGGCAATCCCCTCATGGCCAGATGCATTGCCCAGCACATGCAGTGCAAAGAACGGGATCATGAAGCCGCCGATGAGCAGGCCCACGCCGTTGACCGTGTCGGATACGGCAACCGCCTTCAAGCCGCCGAAAATGGCGTAAATGGAACCAACCACGCTGATGATGATACAAAGCACAACAACCGCGCCGAAGGTGGACAAGCCAAACATATCCGATACATGGAAAATATTTTC
>JAUNIY010000216.1 GCA_030523305.1 Eubacteriales bacterium | reverse complement strand
CGTATAGCCCCACTTTTGAAGCAGCTCAATGCAAGAACGGCGCGTAACGCCTGGCAGAACTGTGCCGACACACGGAGCTGTATACACCGTACCGTCAATCTTGAAGAAGCAGTTCATGGAACCAACCTCTTCTACATACTTATGTTCTACACCATCCAGCCACAAGGTCTGTTCATAGCCCAGATCATGTGCCTTCACCTGAGAGATCAAGGAAGCTGCATAGTTGCCGCCGCACTTGGTGAAGCCGGTGCCGCCCGGGCATGCGCGGGTATATTCATCCTCGACAAAAATCTTAACCGGGTTGATGCCCGTGGAATAATATGCACCTACCGGAGAGCAAATGATAAGGAACTGATGGGTTTTCGAAGTCCGGACACCCAAATGCGGTTCGGTTGCAATCACAAACGGACGGATATACAAAGATGTGCCCGGTTCAGATGGAACCCAATCCTGCTCTACCTCTACCAACGTCTTAACCGCCTGGATAAAGTCCTCCACAGACAAAGATGGCAAGCACATACGCTTGTTGGTATTGATCATACGCTCAGCGTTACAGTCCGGACGGAACAGCTGAACCTTTCCTTCCGGTGTCCGGTACGCCTTCAAGCCTTCAAAGGACTCCATCGCATAGTGTAAAACCATAGCCGCCGGATCAATGGTCAACGGCTGATACGGTACAATGCGTGCATCATGCCAGCCGATACCTTCGGTATGGTCGATGATAAACATATTGTCCGTGTAGTACACGCCGAAGCCCAAATGTTGGGAATTCGGCTTTTCCTTTTTCTCCGTTGCCGGTGTGATTGTAATGTTAAGCATTTGTATTCACTCTTTTCCCGCCATATCAGCGAATTTGTTAAAAATAATCGGTATGAGATTATTTTATATAACTTCCTTGCATATTGCAAGAGCTCGTAGCCATTTTTTTGCCTTTAGGTCGATTTTTTTGCAATTTTTCAAGTTTCAACATGTATCCCTGCATATTTCTATGCATATTCCTGCATTTTGCAACTGGTTTGATGCATTTCGCCCGTGCTTCTCCCGCTGTTTCCCGGCCCAACCATCTCTGTCGCATGGCATAGAAAAGAGCTGCACCCAATGCGGATGCAGCCCATACGTTTTTCTCTATTTGTGTCAAACGGCACTTAAGCCTTGCCATCGGAACCCAGAACGTTCACGATCTTGTGGGCTACCATGTCCTTAACAGCCTGGCGTGCCGGCTTCAGATACTGGCGCGGATCAAAGTGATCCGGATGCTCAGCGAAGTGCTTGCGGATCGAGGCGGTGATAGCCAGACGGATATCAGAGTCAATGTTGATCTTGCAAACAGCCAGCTTTGCAGCCTGACGCAGCTGTTCTTCCGGAATACCGATTGCATCCGGCATGTTGCCGCCATAGGTATTCACCATCTTGACAAATTCCTGCGGAACAGAGGAAGAACCGTGCAGAACAATCGGGAAGCCCGGCAGACGCTTGATGCACTCTTCCAAAACGTCAAAGCGCAGCGGAGGCGGAACCAGGATGCCTTCTTCGTTGCGGGTGCACTGTGCCGGCGTAAACTTGTAAGCGCCATGGGAGGTGCCGATTGCAATTGCCAAAGAGTCACATCCAGTGCGGGAAACAAATTCCTCAACCTCTTCCGGATGGGTATAGCTCTCGTTGCCAGCTTCAACGACAACTTCATCTTCTACGCCAGCCAAGGTGCCCAGCTCAGCCTCGACAACAACACCGCGATCATGCGCATATTCTACAACCTTCTTGGTCAGCGCAATGTTTTCCTCAAACGGCTTGGAAGAAGCGTCGATCATAACGGAGGTAAAGCCGCCGTCAATGCAAGACTTACAAACTTCAAAAGAATCGCCGTGATCCAGATGCAGCGCAATCGGAATATCCGGATTTTCAATAACAGCAGCCTCAACCATCTTTACCAGATACGTGTGGTTTGCATAAGCGCGGGCGCCCTTGGAAACCTGCAGGACAACCGGAGACTTCAGCTCACCAGCTGCCTCTGTGATACCCTGAACGATTTCCATGTTGTTTACGTTGAAAGCGCCAACAGCGTAGCCGCCATTATAAGCCTTCTTGAACATTTCAGTAGTAGTTACAAGTGCCATTCTTCATCTTCCTTTCAGAATTTTTCCGTATGCCAGTTTTGTGCAGGCACACGCGTTCTGTATACCGTTATTTTACCAGCCTTTCCGTACAAAATCAAGTCGATTATGTAATTTTCGCAAATTTTATCCAAAGCGCGCTCAAAATTTGTTCCATCTGTAAAAAGAATTGATTTTTTGGTAAAAATATGATATATTCAATTTAACATCGGAAAATGCGGCGCGGCAGCCCGCTTCTCCCGTGGTTTTCTGCCAAAATCCCGGCCGCATTTGTTTCGTGATATTTTAGGAGGTTTTAAATTATGAGTGAACTGAAGGGCGCTATGATTATCGGCCAGTCCGGTGGTCCTACTTCCGTTATCAACGCAAGTGCATACGGCGCAATCAAGGCTGGTTTGGATTCTGATTCCATCACCACCGTTTACGGCGCTGCAAACGGCATCGTCGGCGTACTGAACGACAAGCTGTACGTGATGGACAAGGAAGATCCCGCTGAGCTGGAGCTGTTGAAATATACCCCGTCTTCCGCTCTGGGTTCCTGCCGCTACAAGATCGCTGATCCGGATGTTGACGACACCGATTACAAGCGCATTCTCGAAATCTTCAAGAAGTACGATGTTCGCTATTTCTTCTACAACGGCGGCAACGACTCTATGGATACCTGCAACAAGATTTCCAAGTATATG
>JAUNIY010000043.1 GCA_030523305.1 Eubacteriales bacterium | reverse complement strand
CGACAAAAACACCCTCCTGTTCCACGCGCTCAGAAACCGATGGCGCCAACTCTGCTTTGACCAGCATCAGGACACCGGCGAGTGTGGTCTGACAGGCGTGCACGGCAAATTCATGGCCAAATTCATCCGGAAGCGGCGTATTGATGAGAATCAGATCAAAATTGTTTTCGATCAACAGCCGCCGGGCTTCATTGCAGGAGGAAGCGATGAGAATACGGACGGGCTGCCAACCGCCTGCCTGAAGCAGGTTCAAAAGCATATCCGCACTTTTTTTGGATGCGGTAATCAATAGAATATTCTCCAATAAGGATCTCCCCTTTCAATCGGAAGGCGGGAAGCCGACAAGTATGCTGCTGCCAGCCTGATTCCGCATATTAGTACGAATGGAAATACAGGGAGTCGATCACTGCGGATTTATCGGAAGCTTCAGTATAGCGGTTCCATTCGCTGGTTTTGGCAGAAAGATAAGCTTGAATAATCTTGTCCGGAAGGGAGCGTGCGACAAATTCGCTGGTTTCGGCGGCGCGGACAGCTTCCATCAGTGTGCCCGGCAGCAGGTCATATTCACGGACCATGGAAGAGGGCACATCATATAGGTTCATATTGCACGGGTCACACAGCTTTAAGCCGCGCTCAATGCCTTCCATACCGGCACGCAGCAGCAGGGAAAAGGCGAGATATGGATTGGCGCATGGGTCGGGGGAGCGCAGCTCCATCCGCTGGTTGACGCCGTGCGCTGCTGGGATGCGGATCAGCTGGGAGCGGTTTTGATGGCTCCAAGTGATGTACCGAGGGGCTTCATATGTGCCGAGCCGTTCATAGGAATTGACCAACGGGTCGAGAAATGCAGAGATTTCATAGCAGCGGGTCAAGATACCCATGATAAAACTTTCAGCAACCATCGAATGCTCGCCGTCGTCCGAAGCGCGGAAAACATTTTCCCCGTGCTGGAAGAGGGAGAGGTTGATGTGCAGTCCATTGCCCGGCTGGTCACGGAACAGCTTGGGCAGGAAGGAAGCATACAGGCCGTTGACAGAGGCCAGCGTCTTGACAACGCCGCGGAACGTAATCAGGTTATCCGCAGCAGCAACGGCAGAATCGTATGCGAAATCAATTTCATTCTGGCCCGGGCCGGTTTCATGGTGGGAGGCCTCCGGGCGGAGGTTCATCTCTTCCAGCGTCAAGCAGATTTCCCGTCGGACATTTTCTCCTTTATCGAGCGGCGCGATGTCCAGATACGAGGCATTGTCGTGCGGCATTTTGGTCGGTAAGCCATTTTCATCCTGCTTTAGTAGGTAAAATTCGCATTCTGTGCCGATTTTTGCCGAATAGCCGAGCGTTTTTAGGTCTTCCTGCGCCTGGCGCAGTACCTGACGGCCATCCCCTTCAAATGGCGTACCGTCCGGATATTTGATGTCACAGAAAAAGCGCACCACGCGTCCGTGTGATGGCCGCCATGGGAGCACCGAAAGCGTAGCCGGATCCGGAAACAGAAGCAGATCGGACTGATCGATATTCATAAAGCCGCGGATGGAGGAGGCGTCAAAGGAAATGCCCTCTTCAAAGGCACGGGACAGCTCGCGCGGCATGATGGAGATGTTTTTCTGTGTACCGAAGATATCGCAGAACGCCAAGCGGATGAATTTTACATCATTTTCCGAGACATATTGCATGACCTCGCGGAAGGTATAATCGTTCATAAAAATCCTCCTAAGCTTCCAAATGAAAAACTGCAAACGGACAGCAGGGTGCGTATATGCCTGCTGTCCGTCATTATATCATACATTCGGATAAAAAGAAATCAGTTAAACGTGTACATACGCTCGTATGGGCTGTGTGTATTGGGGGTCAATACATAAAATTTCTCCTTGAGAATTTCTTCTGCATTGCCGCCGAAATTATCACAGTATTCCTCAACGAATTTACGGATGGAAGCTTTGTCTTCCTCAGTTGCAACATCGGCCTTGACTTGGATTGGGATATCAGGCGCTTCGTCGCAGCGGAGGAACATGCGGCCGCCATGCATGCCGGTGCCGCAGAAGAAGCCGGTCGGCTGTTTGCCGTCGCAGCCCTTGCCCAGTACAATAATTACGCCGCCCGCCTGGTATTCGCCGAGGAAGGAACCGGCCTTGCCGCCGATGACGAGTACCGGGATATGCTCCTTATATTGCTTCATATGGATGCCGGCCCGATAGCCTGCATCGCCGCGCACCAGGATCATACCGCCGCGCATGCCATAACCGGTCGTATCGCCACAGTTGCCGTCAATGATGATAGAACCGCTGTTCATGGTATCGCCGGTGGCATCCTGCGCATTGCCGTTGACCAGAATGCTCGAACCGTCCAGATAGCAGCCGAGCGCGTTGCCCGGCGTGCCGGTGATGATGATATTTTTCCCCTGTGAACCGGCCGCAACATAACGCTGGCCGATGAGGTTATCCAAAAAGATTTCGGAATCTTCGCAATCGCGCACCCAGTCATTCAGGTCCTTGAAATGCATGAGATCTACCGTGAGTTTCTTCATAATCTGCTCTGTCCTTTCCCATTAGTGCGGCTGTGCAAGCTTTTGTGCGCGCGCAGACTTGGCAAATGCCATCAGCTGCGGATGCTCGCGGATCAGGTCGAAATCGATGGTATCCAGCGGAATCTGATCGCGGATCAGAGAGGTGTAGATACCGCCGCGGTCTACATCGCCGATCAGGATAAAGCCGACCAGCTTGTTGTCGCGTACCACCAGCTTTTTGTACACGCCGTCATCTTTGGTGACGTATGCGTCGCCGTCGTAGCTGCCAGCTGTAATCATATGCAGGCCGAGGAAACCAGAGGCGTTCATCGGGAATGCACAGTCGAATACTTTGTCGCCGCCCGCCATATTGACGCCGGCCACTTCGCCCTGCTGGTATGCATTCGGCAGAATGGCGAGGATACGGTCAACATTTGCTGCAATATCATGGGATACAGTGCAGTCACCGGCAGCATAAACGTCCGGGACGCTGGTTTGGCTGTGAGAGTTGACCAGGATGCCGCGGTTGACATCGCAGCCGATTTCTTCGGCAAGCTGTGTGTTTGGACGGACACCAACGGCAACCACCAATACGTCAAAATCCAGCTCCAAGCCGCTCTTGCATACGGCGTGGTGCGGTGTGGTGAATTTGGCAACCGAGTCAGACAGATAGAACCGCATACCCAGCTGTTCCAGATATTCCTGTAAAAAGGCGGAGCCATAATCATCCAGTACGTTTGGTAGGATGCGCGGCGCCATATCGATGATGGTCAGGGACTTGGACAGGTGTAGGATGCCTTCCGCGCACTTTAGGCCGATCAGGCCCGCACCGATAATCAACACATCCTTATCCTTCTGGTCGCCCAGCAGGTCTGCCAGACGGTGTGCATCGTCCAGTGTCATGAATGGGGTTTGGTCTTCTACCGTATCCAGGCCTTCCATGGGTGGGACAAACGGACGGGAACCAGTGCAAATTGCTACTTTATCATAGGAAACCGTCTCGCCGTTTTCCAGGACGACTGCTTTGGCGTCCTTGTCAATCTTGACCACTGTACGGCCCAGCATGGTGGTGACATGGTTTTTCTCATAAAAATTAGCTGGGCGGTAGTTCATTTTTTCTTCTGTGGTTTTGCCCAGCAGCAGGTAGGAGATGAGCGGACGTCCATAGGTAAAATGCGGTTCGCTGGAAATCAGTACGATTTCGCCTGTCTGATCCACAGAGCGGATCCCCTCTACCGTGCCGATGGCTGCGGTTGCATTGCCGATTACTACATATTTCAATTTGCTCACCTCTCCTCGAATACAATTGCGTTGTTCGGACATCCGGCAACACACTGCGGCGTGCCGTCTGCGTTTTTGGTGCAAAGCTCGCACTTTTGAACAGCTCCGGATTCCGAGGTACTGATGCAGCCGTATGGGCAGGACAGCACGCAGGTAAAGCAGCCGACACATTTATCAGAATCGATGGAAATTACACCGTTTTCGATGGAAAGGGCGCCGGAAATACAGCCCTTCACGCAAAGCGGATTGTCGCAGTGACGGCAGGAAACAGCGAAATTGATGCTATCGCCCTCTTCCACGCGGATGCGCGGAAAAATGTTGCGGTCTTTGAGGGCTTTTACCATGTCGCTCATACCGGAATTGGCAAAGGCGCAGTTATATTCACAAAGATGGCATCCCAGACACCATTGTTCATTTACGTATACTCGTTTCATCCTTAATCTGCCTCCCTTATTCGCCAGCGTGCTTGATGCCCAGGATTTCCAGTTCCTTCTCATTCAAACCGATGCCGCGGAGCATCAGCCGGTTTCCGCGCAGGGCTTCGATGGAGTTGATACCCATGCCGCCCATCATTTCGCGGATCTCATGGCCCCAGGCATTGAGAAGGTTCATCAGTCGTTGGCTACCGATATCGGGATTCAGGCGCTTTACTAGCTCTGGACGTTGGGTTGCAATACCCCAGTTGCACTTACCCTTCTGGCAGGTGCGGCATAGATGACAGCCGAGCGTCAGCAGGGCAGCGGTTGCAATATAAACCGCGTCGGCACCCAGGGCGATTGCCTTGACAATATCGGCAGAATTGCGGATGGAACCGCCGACGACGATGGATACGTTGTCGCGGATGCCTTCGTCGCGCAGACGCTGGTCAACAGCGGCAAGCGCAAGCTCAATCGGGATACCGACGTTGTCGCGGATGCGGGTCGGCGCTGCGCCGGTGCCGCCGCGGTAGCCGTCGATGGCGATAATATCTGCGCCGGAGCGCGCAATACCGGAAGCGATCGCAGCGACGTTGTGTACGGCGGAAATCTTGACAATGACCGGCTTTTTATAGGCAGTCGCTTCCTTCAGCGAGAAGACCAGCTGGCGCAGATCTTCGATGGAATAGATGTCATGATGCGGCGCCGGCGAAATGGCGTCGGTGCCTTCCGGGATCATACGGGTACGGGAGATATCCGCAGCAACCTTTGCGCCCGGCAGATGGCCGCCGATGCCGGGCTTTGCGCCCTGGCCGATTTTGATTTCCACAGCGGCGCCTGCGTTCAAATAATCCTTTTCTACGCCGAAACGGCCGGAAGCAACCTGAACAATCGTGTTGCCGCCCCACTGATAAAAGTCTTCATGTAAGCCGCCTTCACCGGTGTTGTAAAAGGTTCCCATAGCCTTGGAAGCGCGTGCGAGCGACGCATGTGCATTGTAGCTGATGGAGCCATAGGACATCGCGGAGAACATGACCGGGATATCCAGACGCAGGCGGGGCGTCAGATTCGGGATAATTTTGCCGTTTTCATCGCGTTCGATGGTGTTCGGCTTTTTGCCCAGATAGGTACGGATTTCCATCGGCTCGCGCAGCGGGTCAATCGACGGGTTGGTAACCTGAGAAGCGTTAATCAGGATCTTATCCCAGTAAATCGGATAGTCCTTCGGGTTGCCCATAGAGGACAGCAGCGTGCCGCCGGATTCGGCCTGACGGTACACTTCCTGGATGACCTCGCCGGTCCAGTTTGCATTTTCGCGGAATTGATGGTTGGTTTTGGTAATCTTGAGTGCACGGGTCGGGCACAGGGATACACAGCGGTGGCAACAGACGCATTTGCTCTCGTCTGAAACCATCTTTTTTAAATCGTGATCGTAATGATGTACTTCTTCTGAACATTGGCGCTCGCATACCCGACATGCAATGCAACGATCCGTATTGCGCAGCACCTCAAACTGGGGATATAAATACTCAATAGCCATGATGGATTATTCCTTTCCTTGCGCGTCTTCGTTTAAGGTTACAATGACGGGCTCGCCGCCGCGCGGTGCCCAAATGTGATCCAGCTCAGGCTGGATGACGCGGATCGCCGCTTCTTCTGATGCGATGTAAACATCTTCGCCCTTTTCGCCGACAACCATGGAGCGCAGCTTCAGGCGGTCGTTGAGGGCCATCACGCCGCCGGTAAAGCCGAGCATGATGGAAAACGGGCCGTTGATCAGCAGGCCGGCAAATGCATCGCGCAGGTACGTATATTCCGCGCGCTGCTCCGGTGGCATTTTCTCAATGGTGGACCAGAACGGCGCAGCGACGACATGTGCGGCTTCCTCCAGCGTCAGGCCCTTTCGACGGACCAAATAGTCGAAGATGTATGTGATCGCTTCGGTATCGGTCAGCAGGTCACATTTGTAGCCGTGCATCTCAATGGAGCGGCGATTGGCGTCGTAAGAAGAGATTTCGCCGTTGTGTACGATGGTAAAGTCCAGCATAGCAAACGGATGCGCGCCGCCCCACCAGCCAGGGGTGTTGGTCGGATAACGTCCGTGCGCAGTCCAGGAATAAGCTTCATATTCTTCTAAGCGGTAGTATAGGCCGACATCCTCCGGGAAACCGATCGCCTTGAATACGCCGCAGTTCTTGCCGCTGGAGAATACGTAGGCGCCCGTATATTTATGGTTAATATTGGTCACACAACGCACAACGAATTCATCCTCGCTCAGCTGCGTTTCAATCAGCTTGTAGCGGCGCGGAACGACGAAATAACGCCAGATGAGCGGCTCATCCGTAATAGACGGATGCTTCCGGGTCGGGATACGGGACATGGATGCGATTTCAAAATGTTCATTTAGGAACTTTTCACAGGCATCCTTTACGTTCGGCTCATCATAGAATAGATGGAACGCATAGCAGTCCGCATATTCCGGATAAATGCCATACGCTGCGAAGCCGCCGCCAAGGCCGTTGGAACGGTCGTGCATAACCGAGATAGAACGGATGATTTCAGTACCGTCGGTACGGCGTCCGTCCTTGTGGAAGATGCCCGAGATCGCACATCCCGAGGGGATATGGTATTGGCCCTCTTTTAGCATGATAGATTCCTCCTAAAAAAATAACCTCATATGATCACATTTATCGTATGATACAAGCAATAGAATAAGAAATGTGAGCCGTAATATGGCGGGTCGGTTGCAGCCGGGCTGCATTTTTGCGTCCGGAGCCGATACGGCATGTTTTTCGTCCAAATGGCAGAAAAAAAGAAAAAGCGCCCATTCCAGGGTATGTTATGGCTGATTAAAGTAATCAACATACTCTGGAATGAACGCCATTGTTCACTGTACCTATTCTATAATAAATGCAGGAAGACGTCAAGCGTCTTGCAAAAAAAATCGCCTGATTTTGCGGATTTCATACAAATTGCATAGAAAAAGGCCGTACAAAGCAAGATTCCATGAGTAAAATAGTAAAACTTGCGAAAAACGAGCAAAAACATTGGAAAATTGAGTTGACAGACCCAAAATGCGGGCTTATAATAGACAGCGTAAACAGCAACGGCGCTGTGGATGATCCCTATCCGCGGCGCCTCTTTTGTTATACTCGGCAAATACAGCAAACAAAATTTGTAGCAAATGTTTCAAGAAGTTAGCATTTGAAGATACATGCATGGAGGTGCGTTGTACAATGAGCAATATCCCGGAAATTTTCGGCGAGAACGTATTTAATGAAAACGTGATGCGCGACAAGCTGCCGAAGGAAGTATTCAAGAAGCTGATGAAGACCATCGAGCTTGGTGCTCCCCTTGATGTCAGCATTGCCAATGTTGTCGCAAACGCGATGAAAGATTGGGCGGTAGACAAGGGCGCAACCCACTACACCCACTGGTTCCAGCCGATGACCGGCGTTACCGCGGAAAAGCACGACTCATTTATCAGCCCGACAGCTGGAGGAAAGGTCATCATGTCCTTCAGCGGCAAAGAACTCATTCAGGGTGAACCGGATGCTTCGTCGTTCCCATCGGGCGGACTGCGTGCAACCTTTGAAGCGCGTGGCTATACGGCATGGGATCCAAGCTCGTATGCGTTTGTCAAGGACGGTACGCTGTACATCCCGACTGCATTCTGTTCGTATACCGGCGAGGTATTGGATAAGAAAACCCCACTGCTGCGTTCCATGGACGCGATCAGCAAGCAGGCATGCCGTGTGCTCAGACTGTTTGGCAAGGATGTCAAGCGCGTTACCACTACGGTTGGTCCGGAGCAGGAATATTTCCTCGTTGACAAGAAGTACTATGACCAGCGCAAGGATCTGATCTTTACTGGCCGCACGCTGTTTGGCGCAATGAGCCCGAAGGGCCAGGAAATGGATGACCATTATTTCGGCGCCATCAAGCCGCGTGTCGCAGCATTCATGGCTGATCTGGATGAAGAGCTGTGGAAATATGGTTTGCTGGCAAAAACCAAGCACAACGAAGTTGCACCGGCACAGCACGAGGTTGCACCGATCTTCTCTACGACCAACATTGCAACCGATAACAACCAGCTGCTGATGGATATTGCAAAGAAGGTTGCGTTGAAGCACGGCATGGTTTGCCTGTTCCACGAAAAGCCGTTTGACGGTGTCAATGGTTCCGGCAAGCACAATAACTGGTCCATGTCCACCGATACCGGCGAAAATCTGCTCAATCCGGGCAGCAACCCGAAGGACAATGCGCAGTTCATGCTGTTCCTGACGGCAGTCATCGTTGCTGTTGATAAGTATGCGAAGCTGATGCGGCTTTCGGTTGCATCCGCAGGCAACGATCATCGTTTGGGCGCAAACGAGGCGCCTCCGGCCATTGTCTCCGTGTTCCTGGGCGATGAGCTGGAACGCATTGTAAATGGCATCATCGCAGGCGAGGAAACTGCCGGCGCCGGCGCAGCTAAGATTGAGCTGGGCGTTACCACACTTCCGGTATTCCCGAAGGACAACACGGACCGCAACAGAACCTCACCGTTTGCCTTTACTGGTAACCGCTTTGAGTTCCGTATGCCTGGTTCCTCCCAGAACATCGGATGTATTAACATGATGCTGAACACCGCTGTAGCAGACGTATTCCGCGGATATGCCGACGAACTGGAAGGCGCCGAGGATTTCCATAAGGCGCTGAATGCTTTGGTTAAGCGTGAATTGACTGCACATCAGCGTGTCATCTTTAACGGCAACGGTTATGATGAAAGCTGGGTCGCAGAAGCCGAGAAGCGCGGCCTGCCGAACCTGCGCAGCACCCCAGAAGCGCTGGCTTGCTACGATGAATTCATCGATGTATTCGAATCCAACGGCGTCCTGAGTGAGACCGAGCTGATGTCCCGTAAGGAAATCCTGCTGGAAGAGTATGCAAAGCTGATTAAGATTGAATCCCGCACCATGGTTGACATGGCAAAGAAGGACATTATTCCGGCTGTTGCTTCGTATGTCAAGGAGTTGTCCGATATTGCTTGCAACAAAAAGGCATTGGGCCTGGATGCTGCTCTGGAAGTTCATGAGATTGAAAAGCTGTCCAATCTATCTGCCGATGCGTATGCAAAGACTGAAGCGCTGTCGGATGTCATCGCCGGTGCAGCTGGCATTGAGGATGTGCAGGAAGCTGCGAACTATCAGCGCGGTACTGTTATCCCGGCAATGGAAGCGTTGCGCAAGGTTGCTGATGAGATGGAAGTCAATACGGCTGCTAAGTACTGGCCATTCCCGGCATATGATAAGCTGCTGTTCGGCGTAAATTCCTAATTGCATCATCTGAAACAATAACGTACATTTATTTTTCACACAAAGGCGTGTATACCACAACCCCGGAAGGGACGGTATATACGCCTTTTTATTGTATAGCACATGCACAGCGCATCTGGCGCAATGCATCGCGTTTCATCAAATTTTATTATAAAGAGGTAATGTATCAATGGATACCACAAGCATTTTGGCGGTATTGGCGGATCACGCCACCGCGATTGACACGTCATGGACGCTGCTTGGCGCAGCGCTCGTATTCTTCATGCAGGCGGGCTTCTGTATGGTTGAGAACGGCTTTACCCGTTCGAAGAACGCCGGCAACATTATCATGAAAAACCTGATGGACTTCTCACTCGGCACGCCGCTGTACTGGCTCGTCGGCTTCGGCATTATGTTCGGAGGCTCCGGTGCACTGATCGGTGGCTTGGATTTTATGACCAATGGCGGCGAGGGCGGCTATACCACGCTGATTTTCCAGACGGTCTTCTGCGCAACTGCAGCCACCATCGTTTCCGGCGCTATGGCAGAACGTACCAAATTTTCCGCATACTGCATCTATTCGCTGTGCATCAGCGCAGTCATTTACCCGATTTCCGGACATTGGATCTGGGGCGGCGGCTGGCTGTCACAGCTGGGCTTCCACGACTTCGCAGGCTCTACCTGTGTACACATGGTAGGCGGCGTGGCAGCGTTGGTCGGCGCAGCTTTCCTTGGCCCGCGTATCGGTAAGTATGATAAAAATGGCAAGCCAAAGGCAATCCCGGGCCATTCCCTGACGCTTGGCGCATTGGGCGTTTTCATTCTGTGGTTCTGTTGGTTCGGTTTCAACGGTGCATCCACAGTTGCGATGACCGATGGCGCATATGAATCTGCGTCGCTGGTTTATGTCACCACCAACCTGGCCGCTGCGGTCGCTACAGTAACGACCATGTGTGTCACTTGGGTGCGTTATGGCAAGCCGGATGTATCCATGACTCTGAATGGTTCGCTGGCAGGCCTGGTTGCCATCACCGCAGGCACCGATATGGTAAGTCCGTTGGGCGCTGCAATCATCGGTATTTGCGCTGGATTCGCTGTTGTATTCGGCATTGAGTTTGTAGAAAAGGTATTGAAGATCGACGATCCGGTTGGCGCAGTTGGCGTACATGGCGTCAATGGTGCATTGGGTACGATTCTTACCGGCCTGTTTTCTACCTCAGAAGGCCTGCTGTATGGCCATGGCCCGCGTTTCTTGCTGATCCAGTGCCTTGGTGTCGTATGCGTTATCGCATGGGTTGCCGTTACCATGTCCATCATCTTCTTTGTTATCAAGCACACCATCGGCCTGCGCGTCAGCGAGGAAGAAGAGATCCGCGGATTGGATCTGATGGAGCACGGCCTGTCCTCTGCATATGCTGACTTTATGCCGATTCCGACAGTCAATGGTTTCTATAAGCCAGATACCCAAATTGCAGGAACTCCTGCATCGGTTGAAGAAGCAATCCCGGCAACAGAAGTACCGTCTACCACCCAGGATGGTCATAAGCTGTCCAAAGTTGTGGTTATTTGCAGACAATCCCGCTTAGAAGTCCTCCGGAACGCATTGGAGGAGATTGGTGTAGCTGGCTTGACAGTTACCAATGTCCTAGGCTGCGGCGTAGAAAAGGGCGTATCGGAATATTACCGCGGCGTTGAAGTAAATGCAACGCTGCATCCGAAGACCAAGGTTGAAATGGTTGTCAGCCGCGTACCGGTTGAAACGGTTGTGGATACCTGCCGCAAGGTGCTGTATACCGGCCATATTGGCGACGGCAAGATCTTTATTTACGATGTACAGAACGTCATTAAGATCCGTACTGGCGCCGTAGGATACGATGCTTTGCAGTACGAAAAATAAATTATTGCATCCTTCTTATTCAATCCCAGATACATGTTCATGGAAAAACCTGCGTTGCTTTGATGGCGCAGGTTTTTCCTGTTGTATACAGTTGTTTTTCCAATGATATCGTACTATAATAAGTTCATATGTGCATACAATTGGAGGATTCATCATGAAAAAAAGATTGGCCGGCATAGCGATGGCGGCAGCTCTGGCGGCTGTGCTGTGCGGTTGTCATCATGCGAATAGCGGGAAAGAGCCTGTTACGCAAGAATTTTATGCTATGGATACCGTGATGCAGATCACAGCTTATGGCAGCAATGCGCAAAACGCAGTCAATGAAAGCGTTTCCTATATCAATGACCTGGAAGCGGATATCTCACGTACAAAAGAGACGAGCGATATCTATGCCCTGAACCATGCAGAGGGCGGTACCGTAAAGCTGTCAGCGCAGGCAGCCGATGTACTGCAATCTGCCCTGGATCTGGCGCAAGAAACTGACGGCTGTTTTGACCCAACCACAGCGCCGTTGTCCGATCTATGGGGGATCGGCACAGACCATGCTGCTGTGCCGCAGCAGGAGGACATTGACGCGGTACTGCCGCTTGTGGACTATACATCCGTTTCGCTGCATGACACAGAGGCCGCTGTCCCTGCAGGAGCCGAGGTCGATCTGGGCGGTATTGGCAAGGGCTATGCCACCGATCATGTTGTAGATATTTTAAAACAGTACGATGTAGATCAGGCCATTGTTTCGCTGGGCGGAAACGTTTATGCATTGGGAGAAAAAGAGGACGGGACGACGTGGACAGTTGGCATCACGGATCCGGACAATCCGTCGGATTATTTTGCAACATTGTCTGTTTCGGATACCGCCGTTGTGACAAGTGGTGATTATGAACGTTATTTTGAAAGCGATGGCAAACGGTACTGTCATATTTTTGATCCACAAACCGGATATCCAGCGGAAACCGATATCCGCAGTGTGACCGTTGTTTCGCAGGATTCTACCCGTGCAGATGCATATTCCACTGCATTGTTCGTTATGGGCTATGAAGAGGCAATGCATTTTTGCGAAGAAAATGACATCCAGGCGATTTTTGTATGCCGCGATCACACAGTTCATGTAACGGACGGTTTGAAAGATAGCTTTGTCCTAAACAATACGGAGTATGCTTATGACGGATAAAACAAGATTTCCGCTGCGGCGGGGCGATTTCTTCCTTTTTTTTATCATTATCGCGGCAGCCTGTGGCATTTGGATTCGGCTGGCAATGTTGCAGGCTGATCAGTGCTATGGTGAGATATGGCTGGATGGAGAGCTGTATCAACAGGTGAAGCTGGGGGATACTGTGGAGCAGCAGACCATCCGTTTGCAAGGAAAGGCGACAGAGGTTGTCATTGAGATCGAAGGGACGCGGATGCGGTTTGTGGAGTCCCAATGTCCGGATCATACCTGCGAACAGACCGGATGGATATCCCGTGTAGGACAAACAGCTGTATGCCTGCCGAACCGCGTGATGATTCAAATGACCGGAGGGGACACGGAAGATGCAGTAGATGCCGTGGTGCGTTGACAGGGGAGGAATTTAATGAATAAAACAAAACGCATAGCCCTGTGTGGGATGCTGACTGCGCTTGCCCTTGCGCTTTCCCTGGTGGAACGTATGTTGCCGGTCGAACTGCTGATCCCGATTCCCGGCATCAAGCTTGGCTTGGCAAATGTTGTCACCATGTTCGCATTGCTTTTTCTCACGCCGAAAGAAGCGTACACCATTCTGATTTGCCGCGTGGTACTGGCGTCGCTGTTTGCAGGAAGTATCACGCAGCTATTGTTCAGCTTGTTCGGTGGGATACTGGCATTGACGACAACCTGGCTTTTGCTGCATAAGCGGGGAACTTGGTTTTCCTTTTACGGCATCAGCGCCGCTTCTGCTGCCATGCACAATGTGGGTCAGATTGCTGCGGCAATGTTGGTCATGCAGACGACGGCTGTCATTGCCTATCTGCCGCTGCTGCTCGTTGCCTCTATACCGATGGGCTTTTTAACCGGCGCAATTTTGGATGTGCTGCATAGGCATATGCGGCATTTGCATTGAATGGACAAATGGATCTCCGATAAAACAGCGTAATTTTTCCCACGATGTATAAAATTTTGTACATACCGGAAAACTAAAGGCAAATTCAGCCTTTGGAGGTAATTACGCATGAAAAAAAGAATAGGAGTTATGTTCCTGACCTTGGGCCTGATGGCAATGCTGCTGGTCGGCTGCGGTTCGGCCAATACAAATGATACGGGAACAACGACCGGCAATTCCACCACAACCACCGACACCACGACGGATACCACCGATACCGGATCAGGATTTGTGGATGAGAACGGCGATGGCATCATAGGCAATGATGGTACCGGCTACGATGATGATACGGCAACCAACAACGGCGACGATACGACAACTGGCAATGGCGTTGACCGCGATGGCACGGTTACAGGAGATGTGGAGAGCGCGGCGGATGATCTGGGCCGTGCGGTAGAGGACGGCGTTGACGATATCGACGATGCTGTGACTGGAAACGACAACAATACCAGAGATAATACAACAAATAGATAACCAAAAGCCCGTGTTTGCGCATAAACACGGGCTTTTATCATACTTATATAAGCGTTTGGATTGTTCAGTTTTCACCCAGCATGCATTGGTAGCCGTTGCTTTCGATGGCCTCCAATAGCGCTTGTCCGTGTGACTGCCCGCCGACTTCACATACAACATGCACAATGGCTTCATCGATGTCCAGATTGGCGTTGACGCGGTCGTGTTGGAACATAATGATATTTGCATTCTGCGAAGAGATGATACCGGCCAACCGTTCCAGGGAACCGGGGACATCCGGCATGATAATCGAGAACTTGATATGGCGGCAGCGGGTAACCAGGCCCTTTTCGACGACGCGGTGGATAAAACTTACGTCGATATTACCGCCTGACAGCAGGCATACGACCTTTTTGCCGGAAAAATCACGCTTGCCGGACAGCAAGGCAGCCAGCGAAGCAGCGCCGGCAGGTTCAACAACCTGCTTGGTGCGCTCGAGGAGCAGAAGGATCGTCGACGCGATTTCATCGTCGGAAACCGTCATCATGTCGTCAACAAATGCGTTGATGTGCTCCATTGTTTTGGAACCAGGGCATTTGACCGCGATACCATCTGCAATGGTATGCACAGAATCGCTTGCATGGACATCGTCCTGATGGTAGGATTGTGCGATGGCCGGCGCGCCTTCTGCCTGTACACCGATCACCTGGATGCGCGGGTTGATTTGTTTCACGCACGCTGCGACACCGGACAGTAGACCGCCGCCGCCAGCCGGGACCAAAATGACATCGACTGCCGGAAGATCGCGCAGGATCTCCAGGCCGATGGTGCCCTGGCCCGCCATGACGTCCTCGTCGTCAAACGGGTGGATAAAGGTCGCACCGGTTTCCTCTACAATTTCCATGGCTTTGGCGTAAGCGTCGTCATAGCAGGAGCCAGACAGGACGACATTTGCACCGTAGCCCTGCGTTGCGGATACCTTGGCAATCGGCGTGGAGCGCGGCATGCAGATGGTGGCTGGAATGCCAATTTTATGCGCTGCAAATGCGACACCCTGCGCATGGTTGCCTGCTGAGGACGCAATGACCGACTTCAGGTTTCCGGCCTCGTACAGCTTCATGATTTTGTTATACGCGCCGCGAACCTTAAAGGATCCGGTTTTTTGCTGGTTTTCGCATTTGAGATATACTTCTGCTCCCGTCATTCCAGAAAACGTGGTGGAAGAGGACAGCGGGATATAGTGTACGACGGGCTGTAAACGTTGCGCAGCCTCGTCGATATCCTTGATACTGATCATGGGATATTTCCTCCAATTGGATAAATATTAACACGCCTCCTATTTTAGCACCGGAGCAGCGAGAATGCAAGACGTATCATGCAGGTTCAAACACGATAACACCGCGTTCGATCAGCTCCCATGTGCCATGCGGGGTCTCTTTGACGCGTGCTGGGCGGAAATTGACCATTTCGGCGTCGCATGCGAGCGCAATTTCGCGCTTGCCTGTATCGACATGACAGAAATTGAACGCCATGGCAATACCGGCTATTTCCCCCATGCGGAGGAATACGCCGTGCTCCGGAGAGGTGGCGTGAAAACGGACGGGATTGAGCCAGATGTATTCGTCTTCCATTAGGACGAACATGTCGGAAGAAATATTTGCACCGCGGGAGAAAATGCAATAGCCGAACCCAGAGCTGCCAAAGTTACAGGGGAGGAAGGCCGACTGATTCGTGCGCCAATAGTCGCCGTTATATACATCAAATGGTTGCGTGGGCTGCGGCGATGTGGCGTGCGCAGGCACGGAGGCAGGGCTGGAAGGAGGAAGCTGGTCGACATCGAAAAAACGCTGCTGCTTTTTTTCTGGCGGCTGCGTGGCGGACGCTTGGGGAGTTGGTTTGGTTGGCCTTGCGGTTGGCGGCTGCCTTCTGGCTGAAGCAGTCGGCGGAGCCTTTGGTTTTGCGGGCGGACGCTTGGGCATGGATTTTGCCTGCTTGGAGGGCGGGGGAGACTGGCTGCGCGATGTGCGGCTGTGCGGCATCGATTTCTGCACGGTGCGCAGTACAATATTGGACGAGCGAAGCGCCATCAACGCCATCAAATTGCTGGTTACGCCGAGCAATATGGCAAGGACAACCCACAGCGAAGGATATGCGTTGGATACCGAATTGGAGACAGCTTCCATGCTTGTCGTTTCCGCAGCTGCCGTATTATTTTCGGTGGTGGTTTCTGGATTGCTTTCGGTTTGCGTATTCTGTGTGCTTTCCTGTTTGGTTAGTCTGGTGGAAAATACGTTGGAATCGTCGCTCCAGCCTGCAATGACATCGGTAAAGCCGTATAGATTACCGCTATAGGTATAGCAGCGTGTACCGTCGAACAGCACGAGGCCATCGACGAAAACACACAACGTGTATGTTACATTGCTTTGAAGTTGATAATCCACGCCGAATTTTTTGTATTCCGAACCGTCATACCGCATAACGGCTAAATCACCGGCATCCATATACAGATATAGGTTTTGCCCCTGCGACATGACAATACGGCAGAGCGCGCCGTTTTTTCCAGCTGTCGGATTGGAAACAGTAAATTCGCATACAATGGCATCGCCCTCGGAGGCTGCCTGCGTATAAGCATCGTATTGCGCTTGATAAGCGACTTCGGAGCCGTTGATGTCGACAGAGCCCATCCGCGCTGCGGATGCAGGGATCCCAACAAGCAGCAGGCAGGCGCAAAAAATGGTAATGATACGTGCAATCCATCGGATTACAACCGTCCGCTCGGTTTTTGAAATGAAAATCATGTCCTTTCACAGTCCCCCGGTTTATTAGGTAAGTAGGATAACGTAGAAAAGTGTCGATACAATATTTATTATAACGGCAAAATGAAAGAATAACAATGTTTATTCCATATTCTGTTTCAGGAAAAATAGGGGCGAGGGGATAATCCGGTTGTATTTACGCATTTTCCCTGCTATAATGTATCATAGAACGATATTCAAAGGAAAAGAGGGGTTTTCGATGGCTCATTATGACTTGAAAACATCACAGCTGCGTGAATATGTCGGCGTGCTGAAGGCAGGCGATACCGTGTCGCTGACCGGTACGGTTTATACCGCGCGAGACGCTGCACATAAAAAAATCCTTGCAGCGCTGGAAGCCGGGGAGCAGACGCCTTTTGATATTCAGGACTCCGTTGTATATTATGCAGGTCCAACGCCGGCAAAGCCGGGACAGGTGATCGGCGCATGCGGCCCGACAACCTCCGGACGTATGGATCCGTTTTCCCCGATGCTGATTGAAAAAGGTCAGGTATGTATGATCGGCAAGGGCGTCCGAAACCAGGCGGTACATGATGCTATGCAGAAATATGGATGCGTTTATATGGTGGCGATCGGTGGTGCCGGTGCAATTATTGCGGATTCGGTGCGTTCGCTCGATGTTATCGCCTATGAGGAATTGGGATGTGAATCGGTAAAGCGCCTGACCGTAGAGGATTTTCCGGCCATTGTTGCTATGGATGCACAGGGCGGCAGTTTGTATGCCACCGGGATTGCGCAGTTCCGTTCGGTGAAATAAAATTCATGTTCTGAAAGCCGCTTGTGTCAAGGCAGCCAAACGCTGGAAGGATATCGGAGGCAGGATGGCGGGTGCGGCCGCCTGAGTTTGGCTGTGCCGCC
>JAUNIY010000215.1 GCA_030523305.1 Eubacteriales bacterium | reverse complement strand
GCATCCTGTTTGGTCACGACAATGCTGCCCGGTCTGCGGTGATTCTCACATGTCATGGTCGTTGCATCATCATGCTTTTCTACTGTCCAAGTCCCGGTGTTTTCCTCGTCCAACAAATAGCCCTTTGGAGCTTCGATTTCCTTCCATGTGTAAGTTACACCATAGATCAGGTTTTCAAACGACAGCTTGCCATCTTGATCGGTTATGCCGGTTGCTTTGGAACCGTCCGAACCGGTCAGCAAAAACTCCGCTCCGGCAAGCGGTTCGCTGGTATCGCCGTCCACTTTGACGATGTGCAGCGTACCCTTCCAGATGTCGTTGTAAATTTCCAGGCTTTTTCCGCTAGAATCTTCTGTGACTGTCGTACCGTTGGAGTTGATTGTCGCTTCGTACACGGTGCTGTCCACGTCGTATCCATCCCAGCCGGTATCCTGCTGAATGCAGTACGTGCCATACGGCAATTCCTTCGATGTCCCTGCGCCGTCCGAACCGATGGTAATGATATCGCGGACTGCCTCCCCAGCCTTGTCATAGCTTCCAGCAGATTTCAGCCAAACACGAAACGTTGCGCCGTTTTCATTCTGTTTTTCCTCAGAAGTCGAATTGTACGCATATTTTTTCACCTGAATTTTGCCTTTGACGACATCATCGGAAACCGTAATCGGAAAGCTGTTGCTGCCCTCGGTGTAGTGAGACGCGCTGGTTGTCAGCTGATATACTGTGCTGTTTAATTGATATCCCTTCGGCGCGGTGGTTTCCTTCAGCGTATATACGCCGTCCTCCTCGGTGCACAGATATTCATCCGTGGTAAACGTGCCGTTTTGAATGGTATAGGTCTGAACCGCCTCACCATTTTTGTACAGCGTATAAATCGCGCCGTCCAGCGATGCGTCGCCCTGCGCCGTCCCGGTATCCGCATCCACTTTGGTCACAACCGCTTTCCATTTTTGTTCTACGGTTGTCATTGGTATCGTGAACGTGTCCGGGCTGACTGGATACGTGCCCACCAGCATGGTTTGCTTTCCCTCGTGTTCCAGTGTCATGACAGCCTTTGCTTCCGTCGGCAATTCTTTCGTCATGGTGATCGTTGCATCCGATACGTTGACTGCGCTGTATACGGTCATCGTATTGCTGCTGTATGAAAACTGCACATCGGCATTGTCACAAGATGCTTTCCAGTACCATCCGTGATTCAGCGCTCCGTTTGTGTCTGTCAGCACGGCTTCATACCGTTGATTTTCCTCTGACCAATGCAACGTGACACGTTCATCCTGAAAGCTCGGCTTGATATCCGAGAGATAGTATTTGATGTTATTCAAAATGTTGACATATGCCAGTTCAACATCTGGATACTTTTTGACGGTATACAGATAGAATCTCTGCCGGATATCAAAGCTGGAATCTCCCAACCAATCCCGCAGTTTTGTTTGCGTATTGATCTGCGTACTGGTCAGCGTCCCATTTAAGCCTGCTATTGGATTGTCTCCGTCGGCAGAGGTACGAAAGCCCTGCGCATATTCCCAGATAAGAAACTGTGTCGCAATATAATTCGCATCGTCATTCGTGCCGTTGTTGTAATTCGGGTATCCAAAAATACTTGCGCATCGAATGCCGGTTGCTTCTGCTTCGGTACAATTTTTATTCAGCCATTCCGACAGCGAACCGGCGTTCATCTGTGTGCCAGACGCCGCCATAAACCGGTTGTATTCCAGACAATATGCAGGCAATCCATAATAATCGCCGCTGGATGTCACAACCGCTTTATCCATCTGTTTAAAGGCGAGCGAATCGGATAAAAAAGTATAGTCCAGATAAGTCTGTTGAAATGTATACGTCGATGCTGCAAGCGCAGGCGGCACACCGGCGGCAATCATAATGGCTGTAAGCGCTCCGCTGGCTGCACGTTTGAACAGCTGTTTGAATTTTTTCATAGAGAAAATTTCCTCCTTTGTGGATTCATCTGATGTCCGAAGAAATCGCCCTTTATACTTCTTCTTTCGGGTAGTTCTGGTAGTAATCTGGGGGTGAGGTGTGGAGAGGGGGAGTGAAAAAATTTGCTTCCTATCCCGCAAAAATGGACGCACCTGTCCCCAAGTGTGGCTATCTTTCCTGTGCTTTCTGTCGGTTGAGATATCTGGTGTAATACTCCAATGCCTTGACGACAAAATCGCTTTCCCTTCCTTTCGGGACGGATTTGGGGATCAATTTGTTAATCCGGTCATCGCGGAATGCAGGCTTTTCGCGTTGATTCGGCTTTGCTTCCTGCATGATGGACTGAATCACTTCCGCAGTCAATTTGCCATCCTGTTGGAACTTCTTCATTTTGATCGCCTGTGCCAGCGACGGCGTGGCGTCCTGATATTCCATCGCTTCCAGCAGTGCATACTGCTGTTCATCGGTCAGGTAGGACAGCTCAACAGCCGGACGAAACGCAATCCGCCGTTCATCGACCATTTGCAGGATTTCCGGGACAAGATAGGTCAGGCGGATATAGCGAAAAATCTGATTTTTACTTTCGCCTACCTTTTCAGCAAGTTCATCACTTGAAGTAGCAAACCCAAAATTATTTCCCACTGGGGAATAATTTCCGGTGGGTCTACCCGCCTGTCGCTTCATCGCTTCCAGCCGCATTTTGTAGGCGAATGCTTTCTCGCTCGGAAGAATCTCGGTGCGTTGTAAATTGGATTCCACCATCATAATGACAGCTTCATCACGGCTCAGTTTCTTTACCTCGCAGGGCAGCGAAGCCAATCCTGCCAGCTCACAAGCCTTTTTGCGCCTGTGACCGCTTATCATTTCATACCGACCATCGTCTTTCAGGCGGACAGTCG
>JAUNIY010000042.1 GCA_030523305.1 Eubacteriales bacterium | reverse complement strand
AAGATAAAAACGGAATAGATAAAATACAATAGAATAGGGTGTTCGGTCTGCTTGTCAGACTATGGAAAACCAAATAACACAGGGAATAGTAGGAAATTCGGCTGTGCTTATTTGGTGTTTTTATTTTTGCCATAAATGGCAGCAAACGCAGCAGAATTCCACGTGGAAACGATGTTCTGCGTTGCTGGAAAGGAATCACACAGCCGGAGAAGCATCTTCGGCAGTTGGATATTCGGATAAGGGAGGAAATTGTTCTATGTACACAATTCAGGGAAAAGGCGTTTCCAAGGGCGTGGCTGACGGCCCGATTTATTTCTACCGCCGCGGGGGCGGCGAAGTCGTCAAAACCGAGATTGCAGATACCGCCGCAGAGAAGCAGCGGTTTGAAGATGCACGTGCCACAGCGATGGAGCAGCTGTCCGCACTGTACGACAAAGCTGTCGAAGAGGTTGGCGAAGAAGGTGCAGCGCTGTTCGAAGCGCATCAGATGATGCTGGAAGACATGGACTATGTCGAAGGCATCCAGGACTTGATCGACGGCGAGAGCGTCAACGCGGAATATGCGGTATCGCAGGTAGCAGAGCAGTTCGCGGCTATGCTCGCCGCAATGGACGATGCCTACATGCAGGCACGCGCCGCAGACGTCAAAGATATTTCCAACCGTGTCATCGGTATCCTACAGGGCGTTGTCGCAGGCGGCATCGATTCCGACGTACCGGTCATTCTGGCCTCCGACGACCTGGCCCCGTCCGAGACCGTACAGCTGGATAAATCCAAGATTCTGGGCTTTGTTACCTCCGGCGGCTCAGGCAACAGCCACACCGCCATCCTGGCGCGCACCATGGGCATCCCGGCCATCATCGGTGTGGGCGACGCGCTGACCGAGGATCTGGAAGGCAAATCCGCAATCATCGACGGCGAAACCGGCGAGGTCGTTGTGGAGCCGAACACCGTCACAAGCGAACGCCTGCTCAAGAAACAGGCCAAGGAACGCGCCCTCAAAGAACTGCTCGATCAGCTCAAGGGCCAAGAAAATATCACGCTGGACGGCCGCAAAATTATGGTATACTGCAACATCGGTTCGCCAGATGACGTCGATCCGGTGCTGGCAAACGACGGCGGCGGCATCGGCCTATTCCGTTCGGAATTTTTGTACTTGCAGAACGACGATTATCCGACCGAGGAGCAGCAATTCCAGGCATATAAGGCCGTTGCCGAGCGCATGGGCGGCAAACGTGTCATCATCCGTACACTGGACATCGGTGCAGACAAGCAGGCGGATTACTTCCAGCTGGATAAGGAAGAAAACCCGGCAATGGGCCTGCGCGCCATCCGTATCTGTCTGACCCGCCCAGAGGTTTTCAAGACCCAGCTGCGCGCGCTGTATCGCGCATCCGCATACGGCAAGATCGCCATCATGTTCCCGATGATTACCTCGGTTTGGGAGGTACAGGAAATCAAGCGCATTTGCCAAGGCGTCAAGGCAGAGCTGCGCGCAGAGGAAATCCCGTTCAATGAGAATGTCGAGCTGGGCATCATGATCGAGACCCCGGCGGCTGTCATGATGTCCGACCGCCTCGCAAAGGAAGTGGACTTCTTCTCGGTCGGCACCAACGACCTGACCCAGTACACGCTGGCCGTGGATCGCCAGGGCAACAACCTGGATCGTTTCTTTGATTCCCATCACCCGGCTGTGCTGCGCATGCTCAAGATGGCGGCGGACAATGCCCACAAGGCTGGCATCTGGATCGGTATCTGCGGCGAGCTCGGCGCAGACGTCACGCTGACCGAGACCTTCCTCGCCATCGGCATCGACGAACTGAGTGTATCCCCATCCTCGGTATTGCCGCTGCGTTCCGCAATCCGTTCGATTGACACCACAGTAAACAGCAAAAAGATTCTGGACGAGCTGCTCGGCTGCTAATCCCGAATCACCCTTTTACCCCTTCTCCCCCTGCCACGCGCAGGGGGAGTTTTTTTCTGTGCCGCTGCACATCCTCTTTTCTACAGGCGACAAACATCCAAATGTAGCAGCTTTTACATTTCATCGATAAATTGCTCCATTTTATTTGAATTTTCGACCATTTTTTGGTATAATAGAGTTACGATTGTGCAAAGAAAGGAGGATATCTGCCAATGAAAGGAAAATCCAGCGCCCTTTTGGTGGTCATCATTATGTTCGTGCTTGCGCTTGCATTTGGCAAAAACACACCGCTCGCCACGACGCCCACCCAGACGCCGGTGGGGCTGCAAGCCGCCTCTTCCACTGTCGCGGGATCCTCCGATGCATCGGCCACCACCATCCACTGTATCAATGTCGGCCAGGGGGACGCCATCCTAATTGTCAGCGGTGGCGGCGCGGTACTGATCGACGGTGGGCCGCAGTCTGCCGGCAGCACCGTTGTGGAATACCTCACGCGCCAGGGCATTGCAAAGCTTGACGCTGTCATTGCCACCCATCCGCACGAAGACCATATCGGCGGCCTGATCGCCGTGCTGCAGGCCTTCCAGGTAGATGCCCTGTATATGTCCGACGAAGGGACGGATTCCGATGTATACCGCAAGCTGCTCGAAACCATCTCCGCCCAAAACCTTGTGCCGCAATTCCCCGACATCGGCGATACCATTTCGTTCGGCAACGCCGGCGCGGTGTTGACCAACCTAGCACCTGGGCCGGAGAGCGCAGACATTTTTGATGCCTCCAATCCTGATGGCTGGTCCCTGGTATTCCGGCTGGATGCCGCAGATTGCAGCGCCATGCTTGCCGCAGATGCCACGTTTGGCATCGAACAGTTCATGTTGCAGCAAAATGAAGCCCAGCTCAATTGCGATATTTTAAAGGTTGCGCAGCACGGCGCACACCAAGCCTCCTGCCAGGCGTTTATCGATGCCGTCTCGCCCTCCTACGCTGTCATTTCATATGGCGCGGGCGGAAGCCCCTCGCCAGAGCCGGAGGTTTACGCCTACCTCGAACCGTTCCAAACCACCATTTCCGAAACCGCTACCGACGGCACCGTCGTATATCAGCTGGCCGATGGTGTTGTGCAGCTGGTTTCCTGAACGCTGAAAAAAAGACATTTCCATGCCTTCGGAAATGTCTTTTTCTATATCATCCGTTTTTACCAGTACTTTGCAACGTGTGCCCGGGTCACCTCAGCCGACTTCTTAACATTCTCTTCCTGAGACATGGCATAATATGCCGGGCGGAAAATTTCGATGGTGCAGCAGTCGCCGTCAAAACCGATCTGTTTTAACGTTTCCGCATAACGCGCATGCGGCAAGCAATCGCCCTCGGCATCCGGCCACAGCCTCTTTTCGTCGTTGTTATAGTACGAACCGCACGGCATATCCTCGGTGCCGTTCAAATGCCAGACGAAGATTTTTTTGCCGTCTGCTTTCTCCAGGCTTTCCCAACCGGAGCCCATCGCATAGAAATGGTACTGATCCAACGTCACGCCGACCAATGGGGAATCCACTGCTTGCACAATGGCATAGGCATCCTCAAAGCGGTTGATGGTCATATCCGGCGCGCCACAAAACTCCAGCGACAGCTTGATGCCGTGCGGCTCCACCTTTTTGACCATTTCCTTGAGTACGGCGACGGCGTCCTCGCGGATCTGCTTGCGGGTCGGCTGCAAGCCGCGCTCCTTCATATCCTGCGACGGTACGACGACGATCATCTTGCAGCCCAGAATGTTGCAGCGGCGGATGATCTCATCCAGCTCAGCCATGACAGCCGCCTTTTCTTCCTCGGTCTGCTTCATATTGAAAAAGCACAGCGCATTGTACGACAGCATGCTCAGGTGGTGCGCAGCGAACCACTCCCCCAACTCCTCCAACGTGACAATGCCCTTTTCCAAATCGCGGTTCAGGCATTCGGACTGGATGTCGATGCAGTCAAAGCCATACTTCTCACACAGCTCCAGGTCCTGCATGACGGTATGCCCTGCACAAAACCGGTCGTTCGCTTCGTTAAATCCGATTCTCATGGTGATGTTCCTTTCCATAATAACAACAAATATACTTTCTCCTCCCATCGGCAGCGCCTTCAGCTTGGGATCGAAGGCGCTGCCTGCCCGGAAGGCCTATGGAACGTGTTTTGTATCCAAGATACATTGGTTTCTCTCTTCTTCTCCATAGCACATGTTTACCATACCATTTTCGTGCATTTGTTTCAACCGTTTTGAAGCACTATCATTTCTCCGTGCAAAATCCCGTAAAAACCTCCAATTATGTCGCCTATTTTTTGGATTATATCGACAAATCTGCTGTGTTTTCCGCATATCCCATGCACAAATCGAACGTGATTTCGTGCATTTGTACCATCTATGCAAAATTAATTTTGTATGGTATGATACTGGCAAAGGAGTTGGAGCATTATGATAACCATGCAGCAGATTGCAGAGGCATGCGGCGTATCCCGCGGGACGGTTGACCGCGCCCTGCACAACAAGCCCGGTATCCGACCGGAGGTTGCCGCCAGGATACGGGAAAAGGCCCGCGAAATGGGATATATTTCCGCCCGTCTCGCGCCGTCCCTGGCCAAGACTTGGAACATCGGTGTTGTCCTGCATTCCGCCGGTTCCGGCTTCGTACAGGCTCTGGCCCAGCTGCTGACCCACCTGCCGGACAAAGATCTGCTGCCGGTCAACATCATTCTGCGAACCATGCACGACATCGATGTCCAGCATCAAATCGCGCTCATTGACGAGCTGGTGGAAATTGAGCGCATCGACGGACTGGCTCTGATGCCGCTCGCCAATTCGCAAATCAAGGAGAAAATCAATACGTTATCCGAAAAACAGGGCATCCCTGTCGTGACGCTCAATACCGACATCAGCGATGCCAACCGCATCGCGTACATCGGCCCAGACAATCTGGCTTCCGGCCGCTCCGCGGCAGCCCTGATGGGGCTTGTGACCGGCGGACACGGGCACATCCTGCCTGTGCTGGGACAGCAGAGCGGGCATTATGCCGACAGCCAGCGGCTGACCGGCTTTGCCGAAGAGCTGCAGGCCAACTATCCCCAGCTAAAACTGCTGCATCCGGAATGCTGCTTCCTGGATACTCAACTGGCCCAGCGCATTACCGCCCGCGCCATCCAGTCCGATCCGGAGCTGTCCGGCATCTATGTCGCCTCGGTCGGGCGGCACGGCGTGGCAAACGCCCTGCGCCAAAGCGGCAAGGCGGGAAGCATCCATGTCATCATGCACGACATCACACCGGGCAATCTCCAACTGATCCGCGAAGGTATTGCGGATTTTGTCATCGGCCAAGATGTCCAGGCACAGGGCAGCCGGCCGATCCATATCCTGTACGAATATCTGTCCGGCCGGCACATGCCGGAAAACCGCATACAGATCACGGATATTTCCATCAAATTCCGCTGTAATATCTAAAACACGAGAACGGCTTCATCAACACGTGTAAAAGGCGCCCTGCTGCTGCAGGACGCCTTTTGGTGTATGGTTATGCTTTTTGCAAGGAAAACGGATTTATTCGGCAACCTTGACCCAAATGCCGCCGTTGCGGCAGGACTCGGTTGCAGCTGCAGCCATGAGTACCGGGCGCAGGCCGTCGTATGCGCCGACAACCGTCGGCTTGTCGTTGACAACGGAATCGATGAAATACTTCACCTGCTCGATGAATGCATCGTTGTAGCGCTCCAGGAAGAACCACTTCGGCTTCTCGGAAAGTGCGCCGTCAACTGTGGTGATGGTTGCAGTGGAGTTCAAATCATTCTGGTCTGCTGCCATGCCCTTGGAACCAAATACTTCGACTCTCTGGTCATAGCCGTATACTGCCTGACGGGAGTTGTTGATGGTAGCGATTGCGCCGTTTGCCAGCTTCATGGTAACCACTGCGGTATCAACATCCGGGATACCGGACTCTTCCTGCAGGTTCGGGTTAACCAGGCAAGAACCAACGGCAGAAACTTCAACAGCCTCGGAACCGGACAGGTAACGAACCATATCAAAGTCATGGATCATCATATCATAGAAGATGCCGCCCGAAACTGCAACATAGGATGCCGGTGGTGGCTCCGGATCGCGGGAGGATACGTTGATGTAATGCGGATCGCCGATCTTGCCAGCCTTGACTGCATCAGCAACTGCCTTGTGGTTGTGGTCGAAGCGGCGGTTGAAGCCTACCTGGAACTTGACGCCCTTTTCCTCTACCAGCGCCAGCAGCGCTTTGATCTTGTCGATATCGTAATCGATCGGCTTCTCGCAGAATACATGCTTGCCTGCCTTGACTGCTTCCATGGAAACCTCGCAATGGGTATCGGTGGAAGAGCAAACCATGACAACCTCAACCTCAGGATTATTGATGACATCCATGTAGTCGGTAGAAGCGTTGGTAACGCCTCGTGCTGCCAGCCACTCGCGTGCGCCCGACTTATCCAGCATCGGATCCGCAGCTGCAACAACCTCTGCGCCTTCAATGTTGTTCAACAGATTGTTGATGTGCAGCTTGCCAATACGGCCGCAGCCTACTACGCCAAATTTTACATTTGCCATAAGTGATAACTCCTTTTTATTATTTATAAAATAGTCAATCTTTTTAGTCTCCCCGAACGACAAGATGCCGTTCGGGGCTCTGTTTATGGAGAGAGCATGCACGAAATCGTGCGGAGATACGCAAATTAAGCGGCGATGCCAATCGGAGAGAAAAAGATGTAGATGCCAACAGCAATCGCAACCCCAACAAGGCACACAACGTGGCGATACTTCCACGGTGTCATATCAACGGTGCCTTCTTCCGGCGCTTTCCATTCCTCCACCGCCTTAAATTGATTGAGATACAGCATGATAAGCAATTCAATGACAAACATCACTGCGATTGCATATAGATAATGGATCGGCTCTCCGCTGGACGGATAGCATGGTTTGACAATCATGAAAGCGCCATAGCATACAACATGAACGATCGTAATCAGGATCGGTGTGTAACGCGGTACACGGCGGAACACAATCGCCCCCAGCACCGTAAACAGGATCGGCATGGAAACGAATTGCGACAACGAGTTCAGGAAGGTTGTGATGCCGTTTGCATACATGACGAACGGCGAAATGATGATCGCAATCACGCCCGCAATGGTCGCATAAATCTTTGCAACGCGGACATAGAATACATCCGACTTGCCCGGGCATATGATCGGCCGGAACAGATCCAGCGTAAACATCGTGGATGCAGAGTTCAGAACCGAGTTAAACGAAGACAGAATCGCACCGAACAGTACTGCTGCAAAAAATCCCATGATCGGCTTCGGAACAACCGCAGATACCAACGCCGGATACGCGAAGTCGATTGCGCTGTTGCCAGCCTCTTGAATTTTGTCCTGAATAGACGGCAGAAAGTATGCAATAACGCCCGGCAAAACCAGATAAAAGAAACCCAACGTCTTGAGGAAACCACAGAAAATTGCGCCCTTCTGCCCCTCGTTCAGCGACTTTGCAGCCAGCGCACGCTGTACGAACGACTGGTTGCAGCACCACCAATACAGATTGTTGAACAACATTCCGGTGAATATCAGCGGCCATGGCAACGCCGGTTCGCCTGCATCCCAGGCCGCCCATGCATTGAGCTTTGCCGGTTCCGTCTGCACCATATACTGAAAACCGGCAATGATGCCGCCGCCGGAAGTCTCTTTGCCCAGCAGTGCAAGCCCGAGGAACGGAATCATCAGACCGCCGATAATCAGACCAATGCCGTTGATGGTGTCCGACACCGCAACTGCTTTCAGCCCGCCGAAGATTGCATAGCATCCGCCGATAATGCCAATGATAACACACAAAATAGCAACAGCTGCAAACTTGCTCAGATGAAAGAGGCCGGAAATATCAAAAATATTTTCAAATACGACCGCACCAGAATATAGAATAACCGGCAGATTCAAAATAGAATACATAACGACGATGACCAGTGAAAACATCGTGCGTGTCTTTCTGCCGAACCGCATCTCCATCAGCTGCGGCATCGTCGTCGTGCCCATTTTCAAATACGTGGGCAGGAAAAAATATGCTAGCGCAAACAATGTAAACAGCGAACCGACTTCCCAGCCAATCGGACTCATATTCGATGCCCAGCCCTGGCCGTTCGTACCGACCAGCTGCTCTGCGGACAAGTTTGTCAGCAGCAGCGAACCAGCAATAACGATACCCGGCAGACCACGACCCGCGAGGAAATATCCCTCCGCGGTATCCAGATTGTCTCCTTTGGTCTTGTACGCCGCAATGACAGCAACTAGCGCCGTAAAGAACAGAAAGGAAATTGCAATCCATCCAAATGAACTAAAAAAACTCAAAACAATCACTCTTTCTTTTATTACCAAATTCATCGGCTTTTTCTCTCACGCGCGTCCCTTTTCGGTATTTTTACGATATCATATTTCGTGTATTTGTTCAATATTTCGAGCGCAGTATCATTTTGGCGTGCAAAATCCCGTAAATCTGCACAACATGTCATAACTTTTCTCGCCATTTTCGCCAAATCCGTGTTATTTTGCGTGATATTTTACCTTTTTCCAGTTCACATTTCGTGCAAATGCACGGCGCCGGTGTTGTGTCTTTCCGTATAAAAAAGGCGCCCTGCTGCCGCAGGACGCCTTTTGGTGTATGGTTATGCTTTTTTGCAAGGAAAACGGATTTATTCGGCAACCTTGACCCAAATGCCGCCGTTGCGGCAGGACTCGGTTGCAGCTGCAGCCATGAGTACCGGGCGCAGGCCGTCGTATGCGCCGACAACCGTCGGCTTGTCGTTGACAACGGAATCGATGAAATACTTCACCTGCTCGATGAATGCATCGTTGTAGCGCTCCAGGAAGAACCACTTCGGCTTCTCGGAAAGTGCGCCGTCAACTGTGGTGATGGTTGCAGTGGAGTTCAAATCATTCTGGTCTGCTGCCATGCCCTTGGAACCAAATACTTCGACTCTCTGGTCATAGCCGTATACTGCCTGACGGGAGTTGTTGATGGTAGCGATTGCGCCGTTTGCCAGCTTCATGGTAACCACTGCGGTATCAACATCCGGGATACCGGACTCTTCCTGCAGGTTCGGGTTAACCAGGCAAGAACCAACGGCAGAAACTTCAACAGCCTCGGAACCGGACAGGTAACGAACCATATCAAAGTCATGGATCATCATATCATAGAAGATGCCGCCCGAAACTGCAACATAGGATGCCGGTGGTGGCTCCGGATCGCGGGAGGATACGTTGATGTAATGCGGATCGCCGATCTTGCCAGCCTTGACTGCATCAGCAACTGCCTTGTGGTTGTGGTCGAAGCGGCGGTTGAAGCCTACCTGGAACTTGACGCCCTTTTCCTCTACCAGCGCCAGCAGCGCTTTGATCTTGTCGATATCGTAATCGATCGGCTTCTCGCAGAATACATGCTTGCCTGCCTTGACTGCTTCCATGGAAACCTCGCAATGGGTATCGGTGGAAGAGCAAACCATGACAACCTCAACCTCAGGATTATTGATGACATCCATGTAGTCGGTAGAAGCGTTGGTAACGCCTCGTGCTGCCAGCCACTCGCGTGCGCCCGACTTATCCAGCATCGGATCCGCAGCTGCAACAACCTCTGCGCCTTCAATGTTGTTCAACAGATTGTTGATGTGCAGCTTGCCAATACGGCCGCAGCCTACTACGCCAAATTTTACATTTGCCATGACCTTTTCTCTCCTTGTCTATACTTGTTATATTGACCAGAAAGTTGGATACCTGCGGCTCTCCTCCTGCAAGGTATCCCACTTCCTCATTCACAATGGTTATGTCGTTACTTCGCCATTTCTGCGGTGATGTACTCGTAAGCCATCTTCGCATACTTGAACGGATTTGCCTTTGCCGGGTCCTGCTCGGCCTCGACCATGATCCAGCCTTCGTAGCCGATATCATCCAGCTTCTTCAGCACTGCCGGGAAGTCAACGCAGCCTTCCGGATCGCCCGGTACGGTAAACGCGCCGTTGCGGACGGACTTCAGGAAGGACCAGCTCTCCTTGATCGCCTGATCACGGACCGGCTTGCGCATGTTCTTCAGATGTACATGGCCGATTCTGTTCGGGAATTTGTCGAGGATTGCCAGCGGATCTACCTCAGAGAAGGTCCAGTGGCCGGTGTCATAGCACAGCAGCAGGTCATCCGAAGTGTTCTCCAGCATGCGGACGGTCTCTTCCAGTGTCTGTACACAGGTGCCCATATGGTGATGGAAGCAAGCGCGGATGCCGTTGCTCTTTGCATACTCAGCCAGCTTGTTCAGGCCCTCGCACATCTGCATGAACTCTTTGTCGTTGAACAGCGCCTTGTTCTCAAAGATGGACAGATCCTGGTTGCCCTGGATGGAATACGACTGCTCGGAAATATTGATTGCCGTTGCGCCCGCATACGAAAGGTACTCGATTTCCTTCTTGAACTCTTCAAACGTCTCCTCGTACGGCTTGGTGCCGAGGAAAGAAGAGAACCACTTGGACGCGATGGTCATACCACGCAGATCGAGCGCTTCCTTCAGCTCCTTGACGTCGGACGGGTATTTGTGGCCGACCTCACAGCCGGTAAATCCGGCCAGACGCATTTCGGAAATGCACTGCTGGAACGTATTCTCATCGCCCAGATCCCACATATCATCGTTGGACCACCCGATCGGGCAGATACCCAGCTTGATATCCTTGTTTGTGAACATAATCACAACACCTCCATAATTTTATTCCGCCTGCCCGCTCATGAAAGCGGTAGGAAAACCTCTCCTGCATTTTCCTATCGCAAAGCAGATGGCAAGCGTTTTCTCCTATACCTTTTATGATAAGGGATAGCTCCGTATTTGTCAAATGTTTTGTGCAAGTTGGTTAAGTATTTTTTCTCTTCACACGGTTTGTTTTAGCTTTTTACAGAATAATTGCTCGATCTTGCTCTCGAAAAGACAGGTGCCGAAAACGCTTTTCAAAAGCCGTTTCAGCACGCTTTTTGCACGTTTCCGCAAGCAGCCTGCGGATAGGAAACCAGAAAACCGCGGCAAAAAATTTTCACCTTTTGTCTGAAGCTGGCAGCTTTTGCTGACGGCGGCTGATCTCTGTATGGTTGGCGGCACGTGCGTCGGAACATATGCCGCGCAGCAGGCAAATGCGCAGCCATTGCCGACATGCTAAGAGCCGCCCCCAATCGGGTGCGGCTCCGGATGTAGTTGCAATCAATGCAAATTATTTTCTTGCGATAACCTTCTTGACGTTCGCAACAACCTCTTCTGCGGTCAGCTTGTATGCTTCCTGCAGGAAGTTCTGTGCGCCTACCTGGCCAAACTGGTCATGTACGCCGACCATCTCAACCGGTGTCGGGCACTGCTCGGACAGAACGCGTGCAACAGCGCTGCCCAGGCCACAGGTGCAGTTGTGGTTTTCTGCGGTTACGATTGCGCCAGTCTCCTTTGCAGACTTTACAATCAGCTCCTCGTCGATCGGCTTCCAGGTGAACATGTCGATGACGCGGACAGAGATGCCCTCTTCTGCCAGCATCTCGTAAGCCTTCAGGGACTCGTCAACCATGATGCCGGAAGCGATGATGGTAGCAACGTCGTCAGCAGACTCCTTCAGCGTAACGCCCTTGCCGATTTCGAAATCGGAACCGTCGGCATATACGGTGGTGAAGCCCTTGCGGATCATGCGCATGTAGGACAGGCGGCCTTCCACAGCGGTCAGCTTCTTGGTCAGGCTGTAAACCTGTGCGTAGTCAACCGGATCGATGACAATGGCATCCGGTACAGACAGATACAGTGCGCAATCCTCAAACGGCATATGGGTGCCGCCGTTGTATGCAGCGCATACGCCAGGGTCGGAACCGAGGACCTTTACGCCCAGCTTTGCATAAGCAGCGGACATAAATGCCTGGTCAAACGCGCGGCGGGATGCGAAGCAGCCGAAGGAATGGATCCATACCTTCTTGCCAGTAGCGGTCAGGCCAGCAGCAACGCCCATTGCGTTTGCTTCGGCGATGCCGGCATTGATGCTGCGGCCAAACTTGTCCAGCTTCTTTGTATTGATGCAGCCCTTCAGGTCGCAATCAACATGGACAACGGACTGGTCGGCCTCCATCAGCTCGGTCATAGCCTGTACATAAGCGTCACGGCAAGCACGGCTGTCCTTTTCATGCTTTCCAATTAAAGTAAAACTCATTTCGTATGCCCTCCTTACTTTGCAGCCTTGACAGCAGCCAGCTCAGCCTCTGCTGCAGCGATTGCTTCTTCCCACTGCTCCGGAGACGGCTGAGAGCTGTGAGCGGCGGACGGCTCTGCGAATGTAGCGCCCTTGCCCTTTGTGGTATTCAGGATGATCGCGGTCGGAACGCCCTTTACGGTCAGCGCTTCCTGCACAGCGTCATAAACCTGCTCGACATCGTTGCCATTCTCTACGTTGATGACATTCCAGCCAAACGCATCGAACTTCGCGCCGAGGCCCTTGCCATGGGACATAATATCCGCAACTGCACCGTCGAGCTGATTCTTGTTGTCATCTACAAAGCAGGTCAGGTTGTCCAGCTTGTAATGCGCTGCAAACTGCGCTGCTTCCCAAACCTGGCCTTCGTCGCACTCGCCGTCGCCCACGAATACGAACACACGGTTGTCCTTGCCGTCGAGCTTGTGGCCCAGTGCGGCGCCGGTAGCCGTGGACATGCCCTGGCCCAGGGAGCCCGTGGTCAGGTCAACGCCCGGGGTTTTGGTGCGGTCCGTATGGGACGGGAAGTTGGTTCCCGGCTTGTTCAGCGTGCGGGTCTGCTCCAGGTCATAAAAGCCCTTGAGCGCGAGGGTTGCATATGCACACGGGCCTGCATGTCCCTTGGACAGCACGCACCAATCGCGGCCTTCCCAACGCGGATTCTTCGGGTCAACCTTCATGACATCGCCGTACAGGACAGCCATCGCCTCAACAATAGACATTGAGCCGCCGACGTGTCCAAAGCCAAGCGAACCGATGGTCTTCAGGGTCTCCACTCGGATTTCAGCTGCGAACTCACGAAGGGCCTGCATCTTTTCTGCTTTCTGCATTGAATACACCTACCTATTCCTTGATTCAAAGAATTGTCAGCACGGTGGCCTCGGCTTTTGGGGCCTTTGGGCGCACCACGCCATACTTTCTTTGATTTTATCATTTCCACCAACAAAATGCAATGCTCCGCCGTCTATTTTTATTGTTTTTTTCATATTATTTGCGAAGTCTCTCAACATCTATCCAGCACACTTTATAAAAGTCACCTTTTCTTGCTGAAATTGTTGCAGGAACTCGTCGGAAAATCCACTCAAAATTTACTCAATTATTTTTATTTTTTTGTTTCTTTTTGTTTCATGTTCTGATATAATAAGATCGTGTTTTGTAGTTGTTGTTCCAAAGAAAGCAGGTTTCCAATATGAAAATCAGCAGACTCAATGCGATAGAAGAATATGTATTATCCAAGAAAACCGTCTCCATCGACGAGCTGTGCGAGGTTTTTGGTGTATCCAAAAATACAATCCGCCGCGATCTGAACGAATTGGAGTCCCGCGGCCATATCACCAAGGTATATGGCGGCGTCACCGCCGTGCTGCCGGAGGAGGTCATGCCGCTTCCGGTCCGTTCGAGCTTGAATCCGTCCGCCAAGGACTATATTGGCAGGCTCGCTGCACGCGAGATCCACGAAGGGGACACGATCTTTATTGACTCCGGTTCCACCGCCGTCAATGTACTGCGCCATCTGCCGTCGCGCATGAAGCTAACCGTTGTCACCCATTCTCTTCCGGCTATGGTGGAAGCGTCCAAGTACGACTGTGTCAACCTCATCTCCTTGGGCGGTGTGTTCAATCCCTCTACCAGCTCATTCGTCGGCATCGCCGCGCAGCAGGCCCTGTCTGACCTGCGCATTTCCAAAGCATTCCTCAGCGCAACCGGCGTCACGGTGGAGTCCGGTATGAGTAATACGACCTTTTTGGAGGCGGAGATCAAGCGCGGCGTCGTCGCGCACTCTTCCCATGTCATCCTGATTGCAGACAATTCCAAGCTGGGGCATGATGCCACAGTTACATTCTGCCGCTTGCAGGACATCTCCACGCTGATTACAGACCAGAAGCCCGCGCCCAAATTCATCGAATTTTGCCGCGCCCACAACGTACATATCTTATGGGAGTGAGTGCTTGGCAGCCGGCTGCGGCAAATCCGTTTGTGCAACAAAGAAAGCCCGATGGAATCGCGTTCCACTGGGCTTTTTTGTATGCTCATTCCATATTGGCGTGCCTGTCGAGGTAGCTTCTCCCCCAATCGCACATCGCCGTCAAAATCGGCAGGACTGTCTGACCAAACTCTGTCAGCTCATATTCCACCTTTGGCGGTACAACCGGAAAAACGCGCCGTGTAATCAAGCCGTCTTCCTCCAGCTCCCGCAGCTGCTGCGTGAGCATTTTGGGTGTAATTTTCGGCATGCGCTTTTGCAGCTCCCCAAAGCGCAGCGCACCGTCTGTCAGGTGATCCAGGATCAACGCCTTCCATTTGCCGCCGATCAACCCGATCGTCGCTTCGATCGGGCAGTCATAGGATATTTCCTGCAATTCCCGCTTCATCAGGATTCCTCCTTCCGCCGTCCCCGCTTACCAATCGGATCGTATCCATTTCCATAGTCGCTCACCAAAAAGTGCGGTCTTGTTTCTTCTTTGAACTATGCTATTATTATATCATTGGAATCGCCGATTCACAAGAATTTCCATCCCGGTTTTGCCACAAATTCTTCCCGCCCGCATCCCTATCGCGCACCGTTTTCCACACTGCCAATATTTGGGGCAGGAAATGCTGGTTTTCCCGTCGTCCTGCACAAATTAAAGTTTGTATTTTATCATATGACTGCTTGAAAAGGCCAACATGTCATGATATAATAACTATAAATTATGCAAAAAGGGGATTGTACGCCCTTTTTGCATCCATTGTACTTCAAAGGATCTGCTCCCATCGGGGCATAGAGAAAGGTGTGTTTTACAATGTACATGGATAAGGATGTCAAGCGCGGCTATAACGAATATCTGCGCCTTGACGAAGGCGAAGGCAAGGCCGGTATGATGGATGTTGGTCTGCTGGTTATGGAAGCCGGCGACACCTACACCATCGAAGAGGCCGACAAGGAAGTCGCATGCCTGCTGTTTGACGGCGACGTCAACATGACATGGGACGACCAGAGCGTCGACATGGTCCGCCCGAACCCGTTTGATTACAACCCGTGGTGCCTGCTGGTTCACAAGGGAACCAAGATCGTCATCACCGCAAAGGGTACTTCCAACGTTTACATCCAGAAGACCCTCAACGACAAGGTTGCTCCGGAATTCCCGAACAAGCTGTTCCGTCCGGAAGACACCGACACATGGGCACGCAGCGCCAACGGCGAGCTGCAGGGCTGCTGCAAGCGCGACGTGCGCACCTGCTTCGACCTGGATATCGCGCCGTATTCCAACATGGTCCTGGGCGAGGTTGTCAACCTGCCTGGCAAGTGGACTTCTTACCCGCCGCATCATCATCCGCAGCCGGAGGTTTATTTCTACCGTTTCGACAAGCCGATGGGCTTTGGCGCAGGCTGGGGCAACGGTGAGCTGTACGAAACCCATCACAATGGCGCCGCTCTCATCACCAGCAAGATGCATTCCCAGGTTACTGCACCGGGTTATTCCTGCTGCTACGCATGGGGCATCCGCCATCTGCCGGGCGATCCGTGGGACAAGACCCGCATCGACGACGAAGAGCATCTGTGGCTGCTGGCAGACGATGCGAACGACCACATCTGGAAGTGCCCGACCGGTTATTGATCCCAGAGCTTCTTTTTATTTGAAATTGAAGAATATCATCTGAAACAATGTGAGAATTGTGTAAGAAAAGAATTGTGCAACAATTGCAGAGGAGGAAATTTTCCAATGAAACACATGGAAACAGTCCGTCTGACTACCAGCCAGGCTTGCATCCGCTTCCTGGAAAATCAGTATATCAACTATATTGATATGGACGGCAACGAAGTAGAACAGAAGTTTATCCGCGGTATCTTCATGATCCCGGGCCATGGCAACTGCGTCGGCTATTGCAATGGCATCGAGCAGGAGATCAAGGATCTGGAAGTATATCAGGGCAAGAACGAGCAGGGCATGGCTCTGGCAGCCGTTGCGTTTTCCCGCCAGCTGCGCCGGAAGCAGGCGTTCGTTTGCACCTCTTCCGTTGGTCCTGGCGCGTGCAACATGATCACCGCTGCTGCAACCGCTACCGCGAACAACATTCCGGTTCTGCTGATGCCGGGCGATGTGTATGCATCCCGTCAGCCGGACCCGGTACTCCAGCAGATGGAGCAGCCGCAGAACCTCACCATTTCCGCTCATGACTCCTTCCAGGCAGTCGTCAAGTATTGGGGCCGCGTCAACCGTCCGGAGCAGATCATGACCGACATGATTTCCGCATTCCGCGTCATGACCGATCCTGGCAACTGCGGTGCCGTTGCGGTATCCATCCCGCAGGATGTACAGGGTGAGGCATATGATTACCCGGTAGATTTCTTTAAGAAGCGCGTATGGACCATTGAGCGCCGTCCGGCTACCAAGAAGGCTGCTAAGAAGGCTGCTGAAATCATCAAGGGCGCAAAGAAGCCGCTCCTGATCTGCGGCGGCGGCGTACGCTATGCAGAAGCACACAAGGTCTTCCGTGCATTTGCCGAAAAGTATGGCATCGCATTTGGCGAGACGCAGGCCGGCAAGTCCGCAATCGAGTGGACCCATCCGCTGAGCCTGGGCGGCCTGGGCATCACCGGCACCGAGTGTGCAAACAAGTTTGCGCATGACTGCGACGTTGTCATCGGCGTCGGCACCCGTTACACCGACTTTACCACCGCTTCCAAGTGGCTGTATGACACCAGCGCGAAGTTTGTCAACATCAATCCGTCTGAATTCCAGTGCCTGAAGATGGACGCTTATCCGGTTGTTGCAGACGCAAATGAAGCGCTGACTGCAATCGAGGCTGAGATCGACGCAATGGGCGGCTACCATACCTCCGACGCGTATGCAGCTGAGATCAAGACGCTTCAGGATGCATGGTGGGCTGATGTCGATCGCATGGATCACACGGAATACATCGATGCAGAGTCCTATGTTCCGGAAATCCAGGACAGCAACCGCCGTGCCGTTGAGCACTTCATCGAGTCCACTGGCTCCAAGCTGACACAGACCGCTGCGCTGGGTTATATCAACACCCATATTGCACCGGATTCCATCTGCGTTGGCGCAGCAGGCTCCCTGCCAGGCGACCTGCAGGCTCTGTGGAGAGCATCGGTTCCGAACACCTATCATTGTGAGTACGGCTACTCCTGCATGGGCTACGAAGTTGCAGGCGCTTACGGCTGCAAGATCGCTTGCCCGGATCAGGAAGTTTATGCAATGTGCGGCGACGGTTCCTTCGATATGCTGCACTCCGAGCTGATTGCTTCCATCCAGTACGGCTACAAGATCAATGTTTGCCTGTTTGACAACGCTGCATATGGCTGCATCAACAACCTGCAGGTTGGCCAGGGCAACACATCCCGTACCACCGAGAAGAACATGCATATCCCGGGCACCCCATATGATGGCTGCGACCTTGGTCCGGCAATGAACATCGACTACGCAGGCGTTGCAGAAGCATATGGCTGCAAGGTTTACCGCGTTAAGACCATCGACGAGCTGGCAGCTGCTCTGGAAGATTCCAAGAAGCAGACCGTTTCCACCCTGATCGACATGAAGGTTCTGCCGAAGTCCA
>JAUNIY010000041.1 GCA_030523305.1 Eubacteriales bacterium | reverse complement strand
TATTCTCCGGCAGCCTTGTCCAAGGCTTCCTTGACCGCATCCAGAATGCCGTTCGAGGAATAGGTTGCGCCGGAAACCGTATCCACGCCGGTCGTCGTCTGCTTTTTCAGAATGGTTGCGATCAACGTTCTGGCACGCGCAAAGAAATCCGGGGTTTCATCCTCTGCGGATACCACGTCGATTGCGCTGATTCTAGCGTTCAGAATCGTCACCTTCACCGAAACATCGCCGCCATAGCCTTCGCCCGTACCAGTGTAGGTACCGTCCGTATACGTGCGGTCTGGATCTGCCGCCGGTGTGTTATCGTCGTCGTTTTCGTTGTTGTCATCCGAATTTGTCGTCGTCGATCCACTCTTCGCCTTGTTCAGCGCTTGTTTGATGGCGTTGAGGATGCCGTTGGATGAATAGGTCGCGCCGGATACCACGTCTACATTCGGGCTCTGCGCAGAAATAACCTTGCTGATGACACCCTTTGCTTTCGCCAGATACGAAGCCGTTTCTCCCGATGCGGATACAACCGAGATCGATGCGATCTTGCCGCCGGAAATGCTCACACTGACGGTAATGGTACCGCCATATCCGGAAGCAGAACCCGTATAGGTACCATCTTTGTAATCACCGTCCGTAAATGCGGTTGAGGACGTGCTGCCTCCGCCGCCTCCGCCGTTCGCGCCGCCGCCTAAGCCAGAGCTTCCGGTCGTTTCACTGACCGTTCCGCCGGATGCCTTGACCAACGCATTTTTGACCGCATTGATGATGCCGTTGGACGAATACGTCGCGCCGGACACAACGTCCACATCTGCGCTCTGTGTTTCCAGCATGGTATCGATGATTTTTTTCGCCCGCGACAGATACGAGGGGGTTTCGCCCGCAGCGGATACGATTTCAATGGCCGTCATTTTGCCCCCTTCAATCGTCACGCTGACGGTAATATCCCCGCCGAATCCGGGCGCCGTCCCGGTATATGTGCCGTCCTGATACGTCACGTTCGCAGCTGTCCCGGAGCCTGCTCCCGCCTCTGCCGTATCGCCCGCGACTTCCGCTGCCTGCGCCGTCTGCGCCGGAATATCTTCCAGCACTGCGCCGCCGGATGCAATGCCATATGCCGCAAGCGCCACCACGGCAATGCCAGGAACAAGCCTGCGGGCGATTGCGTCCACTGATTTGTTATAAAAAATACGCATACGAATCCTCCTTTTGTGAAACCTGCGCGTTAATCCTTTGTGATGACTGTGACATCCGCATCACAGGTAAAGCTGTCCGCAATCCCTTCCGTCACATAAACCTTCCCATCCTCGGTTGCCAGTACCGCGTCAAATTCATCGGCGTGCTGCTTCCAGTATTCCGATGCCTGATCGATGCCCATGATAAATAAGGAGGTGGAAAGCCCATCCGCCAACGTGCCGTCTTTGCTGACAATCGTCGCGGAAGTCACGCCGCTGTCTGCCGGTTTGCCAGTCTCCGGATCGATGATATGATGATAGGTCACGCCATCTTGCTCGAAATAGCGCTCATAGCCACCGGAGGTGATGACTGCACAGTCCTCTACCTCCAAAATACCGAGCATGTCCTCCGTGTTGTCCGGGTCCTGGATACCGACGCGCCATTTGCTGCCGTCCGTCTTGGCGCCCTTCAGGTGGACGTTGCCGCCGAGCGATACCAGGCCGCTGGTCACGCCGTGCTCCTCAAATATCTCCATAATACGGCCGGAGGTGTAGCCCTTTGCAATGCCGCCGAGGTCAATCTCCTGCCCGTCATCCAGCGTAACCGTCCTGCTGTCTGCATCCCACTGCAGCTTGTCCGCGCCGACGTGCTGTAAGGTCTGCGCAAGCGCGTCATCAGACGGAACCTGATACTCCTCCGTCGTAAAGCCCCACAGCTCCATCAGCGGGAATACGGTGATGTCAAACGCGCCTCCCGTGCTGTCAAACAGCGAAAGCGCCTGATCGATCATCACGCCGGTATCCTCCGAAACCGTCGCCGTACCGCTTTGGTTGAGCCTGGAAATCTCGCTGTCTGCATTGCCGACAGAGAGCAGGTCGTCCAGCCGTTCGATCTCCGCCACAGCGTCGTCTACCGCATCCTGCGCGGACGCGCCATATGCTGTGACTGTCATGTAAGTATCCATGGCAAACACTTCACGGCTGACCGGCTCGTCCGCCGCCACAGTCGTATTGCCGCTGCCCTCCTGCACGGCTGCGCTTCCTGTATCCTGCACCGGTTCTTGGCTTGTATCTGCCCCACAGCCCGCCAGCAACAGGCTGCACACCAATGCAGAGGCAAGCCATATGTTACGTTTCAACTTCATATATGCTCCTCTTCACCCAAAGATTTGATTACCGCATGTGATCTGTCTCCGGCAGGCGGCTGAGCATCCAGCTGCCCAATACGCCAATCGCTGCGCCGGCCGCAATGCCGGAAATCCACAGCACCAACAGATACCATGCCACGGCGCTTGTCTGCATCATCAGCATCGCAACAAGAATCTGTCCGACGTTGTGCATCACGCCGCCCGCAATACTTACGGTCAGCGGCTGGAACTTGCCGGTTTTCTTGAGCGCGATCATGACAACACCAGAGAGCAGGCCGCCCGCAAGGGAATACCACAAGCTGACAACCGTGCCAAACAGCATGGACGATACGACGATCCGCACCAAGTTGATCACCATCGCCTGCTTTGCTCCCATGCGGTACAACGCTACCAGCACGACCAGGTTGGTCAGGCCAAGCTTCATACCTGGAACGGCAAAAAACGCCGGAACCATCGCTTCAATGTAGCTGAGCACCAACGCCAACGCCGCAAGCATCCCATAGAATGCCAAATGCTTTGTTTTGTTCATATCTTACCTCTTATGTCGCAACAACATCCACGCCGGTATCCTCCGTTTCCCCTTCGATGGTCACAGTGACCTGATTGGGCAGACAGATGATGCTTTCGCCGGCATATTGGATCGCGCCCTGATGGACGCAGAGCTGATCGGGACAAGTTGCATCCTCCAGCCGTGCCGTACCGTCCGCAATCACCAGCGTGTTGGTCCCGCCGATGCCTTCAATGGTATAGGACCGATCCTCATCCAGCGGAAACTCTGCAACGGTTTCGCCGCCGGTACGCACAACCACCGTTGCACCCGCCGAACGGGTCAGCAGCAATCCCACACCGAGCAGAACCGCAACGACAAGGAATATCGCAAGCAGCAGGATGTCCTGTTTTTTCAGTTTCATGTGCTGCCTCCTCGCTTTTTGTTAGTATAAACTAACAAATTTTTAAAGTTAGTTTCTCCTAACCACTGATTAGGATATCATATCAACGCAAAAGCTGTCAATACTTCCAGCAACAAATTTCAAGCCAATGCTAACTCTTTTTTGAGCAAAATGCGCAAGAATGGATGAAACAACCCGGCTGGAAAACCAACCGGGTTGCATACATATAGGAGCGATATTCAGGGGGTATCCTGAACGAAAATGGATTTGCTTTAGTCAGACAGTGCAGTCTTAACGGCATCCTTTACTGCTGCGCTTGTGACGGTTGCGTTCGATACAGTATCGACAGAATCGATCGTAGACGCATCCTTGCCGACCAACGCAGTGACCATGCCAATATCCGGGTTAGACTTGCTGCCGTTCATCGCCTTGTTGAAATAAGACGTTGCATTCGGCTTGCTTTCTTCCGGCACAGTAGAATCGTCATAGCTTACCTCGGTAATAACACCATCCAGCGTTTTCAGCGTAAGCTTAAAGTCATAGCTTGCCCAATCATCTGGTGAATCTGACTCAACATGAACTGTGATATCCTCCGCAACCGGCTTCGGGCTTGCGTCGAAGTTGAGTGTCACGTCATTGTAGCCAGTAGCTGTAATGACAATCTCATACTGGTTGTCTGCCGCTACGCTTGCTTCCGGAATGGTGATGGAACCATCCTCGTTGACAACGACTGTGGAGCCACGGCCACTTGCTGCATAGCTCGTACCGTTGACGGATACAGAGCTGATTGCGTTGATGTAATCCTCCAGGGAAATGGTCGCGCCGTCCTGCAGGGCGATGGCCATCGAGCCATCAGCAGCTGCTGCAATCGGAGCGTCTGTCTTCACCTCGAAGGTGCAGGTCAACGAAGCATATTTTCCGTTTCGATCTACAGCAGTCAGGGTGTGCTTGCCGTTTGTCAGGCTGGAAACCATCAAATCTCCGCCCATGACAGTAGCGTCTGCGTCATCAACGTAATAATCTACATCAAAATCACTCGGCATATTATCCGACAGGGTAACAGTAGCCCATGTGTCTCCCTGCTGTGCATCTGCAACGGAAACCGTGCCGCCGAATTTCACCGGTACGTATACATCGCCGGTATTGACCTTATAGACGCCTGCGCTGGTGTAGTAGGTGACGGAGGTGATGGTCTTGCCCATCATCGATGCATAGTGATCGGAATCGGTCGGGCAATTGTGTACAGCATCCGTAAAGCCAGTGCACCATGCAAGCTCCGTATTTCTCCAAATGTTCTCCAGTGCACGCAGGCCGTAACCCGCCCCGTCACTGGTGGTGATGTAAGCGCCGTAGGTGGTGGTACCATTCGGCAGCATGCCTTCTGCCGTCACGTTGCCGTTGCGGTCCGTCTCTGTAAACAGGCCGGAAATATCCAGCTGATAATCGCCATAACGTGACTCGGTGGTGAAGTCAACCGCAACCTGATCTGCCGCTACTTCCTGGATCTCACCCTTCTCTTCGCTGACGGTATAGCTGTCGCCGGAAACGGTAACGGACTTATAATTTGCCGGAGCGGAATCCAGCTTGCAGTATGCCCAATCGCCTGCGGTAGCCAGTGCAGCCGTATCCGTAACTTCCGTGCCCTTCAGCGTGGATACCTGTGCGGAAACCGGATAGGTTACGCCATAGATTACGCTGCCGTCCTCTGCATGGTAGGTGTTGCCTGCCAGGGAACCGGTCGTCTTATTCTTGGTCGCGGAGGTGAATACGTCCACCTCGACATCGTTCTCGATATCAGCCGCATAGAAATCATCGTACGGGATATTCATCAGCACATAGGACGCTTCTTCCGGAACCGTAACAGTGATATCGGTGTAGCCAGTAGCGGAAATGACAACTTCATACTTGCCATCCTGTGCCTCTTCCTTTTCCGGAATGGTGATGGAGCCGTCCTCATTGACAACGGTTGTTGCACCGCGTCCGGATGCCGGATAGCTTGTTCCATTGACAGATACGGAGGAAATTGCCTTGATGTAGCTTGCAAAATCTTCGTCCGAAGCAGCATCGCCCTTGACAATGGACTTGTTATCGTCCGCAGCCTTTGCCGGAGCGTCAACCTTCAGCTGGAAGGATGCGGTCAGGTCTGCATACTTGCCATTCTTGTCGGAAACCGTCAGCGTATAGCTGCCATTCTTCGCGCCGTCGCTCCAGGTCAGCTTGCCGTTTTCTACCTTTGAGCCTTCCAGGCCCTCTACGCTGTATACAGCGTCAAAGTCCTCCGGCATCTTCTCCGGCAGGGTAACAGTTGTTCCATCGGCATCCAGCATTGCGGACTCTACCGATACGGAACCTTCAAACTTCACCGGTACATATACGTCCATCGGGATCTCGTAAATGCCCTTGCTGGTGTAATAGGTAACCTTCTTGATGGTCTGGCCCATCATGGATGCGTAATGATCCGAGTCGGTCGGGCAGCCATGTACGGAATCCGTGAAGCCGGTGCACCATGCAAGCTCGGTGACTCTCCAGATGTTTTCCAAATGGCGCATGCCGTAGTCATTGTCGTCCGTGCTGACGATAACGCCATAGACCTTGTCGGTAGATGTATCGATCGCATCAAAGCCCTCGATATCCAGCTGATAGTCGCCATACGAGGTCTGTGTGGACAGATCAGCGGTTGCACCTTCTACCTTCTGCGCTTCGCCCTGGATTGCGCCGAAGGAAATGCTGCCATCCTCGTTTACAGTCGCTTCCTTGTAGTAAGACGGCGTGTCACTCAGCGTGTAATACGCATAGGTCTCGTTTTCAAACAGCGCGTCAACACCCTTATATTCTGTGGTGCTGGTCTGGCCGCGGTTGGTGACAGTGATGGAAACAGAATCGTCGTCGGTCACTTCCTTCTTGTCAGCCAGTGCAGACTTATTAATCTTTACCGGGAAGGTGATGCCGTCGATCTGAGAGCCATCGCTCTTTGTGTGATAAGAACCGCCAGCCAAAGAGCCGGTTCTCGTCTTGTTCAGCGTTGCGGAAGAAAATACGTCAACCGCCTGATCGTTTCTGACATCAGCTGCATAGAACTCGTCGTACGGGATGTTCATCATAACGTATACCGACTGATCCTGCTCCGGTACGCACGACTTGAGCAGCGTAACTGCTTCTGCACGGGTGATCGCATTCTTGGTCCGCAAGGTCATATCTTCAGAATAACCGACCATATAGCCCTTTTCCACGGTTGCAGCTACATACGGAACGGCCCAGCTGCTGATGTTATCGACATCTGTATAGCCCTTTTCCTTGAGCTGCGCGCGCAATGCGTCGTTGTTGTCCGTGCTTTCCACTGCAATGTTGTTCAGCTTGCACACCATAACGCAAACCTGCTCACGGGTTACATCGCCATTCGGTTCCCAGATCGTCTGCTCCTCATTCATGCCGACCATGACACCAGACTCGACGATCTTTGCAATGTAATCGTAGTACCAACCATCCTTGTTGATGTCCGTATAGCTGGAAAGGTCAGCTTCCTCGGTATAGTCCATCATCTTGGTCACAACGGTTGCGATTTCCGCACGGGTAATGGTGTTGCTCGGCTTAAAGTTTCCGTCCTCATAGCCTACCAGCCAGCCGTTATCAACGAACTCCTGGATCTGCTTTTCAGCCCAGTGTCCATTGTAGTCCGCTGCCATGGCAGTGCTGCCCAGCATCATACCAGTTGCCGCAGCCATGCACATTGCGCATGCTGTGATTTTTTTCATTTTCACTTCGCGTACATCCTTTCGTGTGTGAAGTTTTCAACGCCAATGTGTTAGCATATACTAACATATCGACAAAAAACTTGTGTGAGGCACCAGTCCTCACACAAACAGTTTGTTGATCCACGTTGATTATACTGCACACAATATTAGTTGTCAATAACTTTTGTGGAAATTATTAGTTTGAAACAACCTCAATTGGCTGCATATTTCGCATACTCTCCGGCGGCAATTCCGGCAAAAGAATACATGCGGCATCCATTGCCTGCTGCGTGGTCAGCTCCAATCCGGACTGCATCAAGCACTCCGTCAACTTATGTATATATACCAAATATTGTTCCGCAGTCTTCCGCCCGTGTTCTGTCAGGCGGACTTTCCCATACAGCTGTTGTTCCACCAGATTTTTATCACGAAAAACACCGATAATGCGCGCAACAGACGCTTTTTTTACACCAAGCTTATTCGCAATTTCCGTCAAACGCATTTCTTCATGATGTGCTGATGATATCTGATACATGCGCAATAAATATTTTAGGTGCGTCCCTGTAAGCTCCATGTATTCCCTCCTGCTCCCTGCGATGAATTGGATTGTTAGTATAAACTAATATTTAAAAATCATACCACATAACCCATCTTCTGTCAATGTAAACGATATCTAAGTTTTCTCCATATACTAACTTTTATTTTTGGCAATGCAACAATATGATTCCCCCTCAGCAAGCATTTTGCGCATTTGCTGTATCAACAATTGCGCCACTTGGCACACGCAACAATAGGCACCTGCTATCAATCCCCGTCTATCACTGCCTTTCTTATGATGCATGAAAGGCATTTGTTTCGGAAAAAATAAAGAATATCTTTGATGCGGAGGTTGGTCGATATGCACGGTTCCTTTTACGGGTGGTATTTGAAGTGCCAGTCGGACACACAAACCTTGGCGGTCATCCCCGCCATTCATCGGACAAGCACAAACGAATCTTGCTCGATACAAATCATTACGGACACCAACGTTTGGACAATCCCATTTGCCGTCGATGCATTTCATCAAGCAAAAAAACAGATTTCCATCGGTCCCAATCACTTTAGCGCACACGGCCTCCAACTGGCCATTGACGCCCCGGAGCTGCAAGCCAACGGAACGCTGCACTTCGGCCCGCTCTGCCGTTTGCCATATGATATCATGGGTCCATTTGCATTGGTTCCCTATATGGAATGCCGCCACAGCGTATGGAGTATGCGGCATACGGTGCATGGCACTGTGCACATCAATGGGCACGCGTATGCCTTTCACAATGACTTGGGATACTGGGAAGGCGATCAGGGGCGGTCATTTCCCAAAGAATATGCCTGGACACAGTGTTGTTTCCCTGCCGGTTCCCTGATGCTCTCGGTCGCAGATATCCCGATTGCCGGTTTCCACTTCACCGGTGTGATCGCCAACATATTATGGCAAGGGAAGCAATACCGCTTGGCCTCATATCTTGGCGCCAAAGCGGTTTCCATTCGCGATCAAACGCTCCGGATTCTGCAAAGAGATTGGGAATTGGAAGCCTGCTTACTGGACAAAACGGCCCATCCGCTCAAAGCTCCCACAGGAGGCGATATGGTCAGAACCATTCATGAAAGCGCATCCTGCAAAGCCTTTTATCAATTCCGGAAAAAGGGCCGTACACTGTTCGCCTTTGAAACCGACCAAGCTTCCTTTGAATATGAATATCCATCTTGACGGGACCATACCTTCTCCGAATGATGCTCCAGAACTGCCAGCGCCATGCAAATGAAAAAACCAGCGCTAGTTCAACAGCACTGGCCATTTCAAACATAGCATAGCTTCAACCGCACGATCTAACAGCCATCTGTGCGGGTTCTGCTCAAAAGCCTTTGCATTTGACGGATCCCCTGCTCTTGTGACGTGATAATTGCCTGAAGAATTGGCTTCAATTCCGGACAAATAGGATAAGCCAATGCATTTCTGGACATGCGCACTGCACCCATGTGATGCGGGATCATTTCTCGCATGAAGCTGACGTTGATATTGTTGCTGGGCTGCGCATTTCTCATTTGTGAAAACATCGTGTTCGTTATTTTCTCATAGGATGCCAAATAGGATCGGCGTTCTTTGTCGGAATTACAACATGCTTGGCATATGCCATCTACCCGCTGCATATCCTGTATGCTCTGCGTCTGCGCAGCAATAATACCTTGCGCAATATCCTGAAGCGGAATACAAGTCGTGTATTTCAACAGATTCCGGGACATTTCGATCGCAGCCATATGGTGAGGAATCATTTGCACGATAAACGTATGTGATATGCTGTCTGTCGGTTCAACAGCAGTCATTTGCCGAATCATTTCATCCAAAATGTTTTCAAAACAATTTAGATAATTGATTGTAACATCACTAAAGCGATTGCCTGATTTCATATCAGATTTTCCTTTCCGCATTGTAAAAACACACTATTATACTATGCGGCCCGCATCAAAGATGTGTGAGGCTCGGCCGTCTTGCTGCTGCCAGTGCCAGAATGCAGAAAATGTACCAAATCTAAGAATCCCAAAAAGTTACAAAAAAAGCTCATTTCTTATCGAAATGAGCTTTTAAAGCTTGGTGGGAGGTGGTGGATTCGAACCACCGAAGTCGTTGACAACAGATTTACAGTCTGCCCCCTTTGGCCACTCGGGAAACCTCCCATATTCAGTTGAGAAAGAGAATGGAGCTGGTGGACGGACTTGAACCCCCGACCTGCTGATTACAAATCAGCTGCTCTACCAACTGAGCTACACCAGCGTGCCGCGCCTCTTTTCGTCCGCTGCATCTCTCAGCGACGTGTTATATAATACCATAAGCCAGGCGTTCTGTCAACAGCTTTTTTCAAACTTTTTTGATTTTTTTAGCGTCTTGCCTACTTCTTTTTCGTCGTCGGGTGAAATGCCTCGATGGCATCCGACACATTTTGCAGCACTTGCAACAGCGATTCCGCGCGCCCCGGGTACTGCCCTGGCAACGCGGCAAGCGACAAATCCGGAAGCGCTATCTGCTCGGTCTCCAATCCAAGCGCGCCGCCGCCCTTTGCCGCACATTGGATTTTCAGTTCTGCCAGCTTCATGCGCGCGTCACATAGCGCGTCAAACCGCGCTTCCTCCGTGCGGAATGCCTCGGCAGGATTGGATGGATCTGCCGCATACAGATACCGGAATAGCTTGTATTCCGCTACAGATAAATATTCTGTCAATCCGTCGGCCAATTGGTTTGAGCCGGATTTTGCCGCGGCATCGAGCAGGATCGCAGCAGAATCTGTGACCAGCTTTTTCTTCAAGGCGATTTCCGCATCCCCCTCGGTTTCCTCCGAACCGGCTTCGGCAGCCGGATGGACGGAGCCGCCCTCGCGGGACAAGCTGCGGCCCAACAGATAATCACAGGAAACGCCATAATACTCTGCTGCGCGTACAACAAAGCCAAGCCCCGGTTCACGCAGGCCATTTTCATAGTGGCTGAGCAATGCCTGGGAAACCTGAAGATCTCCTGCGGCTGTCCTCTGGCTTATTCTCTTTTCGCGGCGCAGCAGCGCCAAAGTACGGGAAAAGTCACTTGCCATGTACGTTTGCTCCATTTACCAATGCAATATGTTATCAGACCACAGGTACGATACGCCTAGTATTTATAGTATACTGATTTTATAACTATTTGTAAAGGGTTGTCCAAAACAATTCTGTCAATTTCTTTGCTTTTGCCGGTAGATTCCCGGTATTTCGCGGCTTCTTTTCCATGATTTCCAAATCCATCCGATCGCGCTGACAGGAAAAAAGCCGGGCGGCGTCCACAGACGCCGCCCCTCCGTGTTACCGTTGTCTATCTCGATACCTGCCATACATCCATCGCACCAGTACCATGACGCCGATGCTTGCTGCCAGAAACAGCAACGCCGGTATCGCATCTGCCCCGGTCAGGCCGGAGCTTACCATGACGGCGGTCGGCCCATCCGCACCGCCAATTATCGTAATCCATTTCATTGCTTCACCCTCATGTGATATTCTGATAGCAATAGCACTCTATCGCCGTGCCATCCGCCAGCTCTACCGTTACCTCTGTGCCGTCGGCCTGATTCAACTGATATACCCCGTCTACCAAGGCAATGCAGTTGACCGGAAGCAGGTACGGCTTGCACCGTTCTATGGTTTCCTGGTCGCTATATGTTCTATTGGTCACCGTAGAAGGATTTTCGTCATCCAAATACAGCTGTTCGTCAAGCTTTTGGATTGGTTCGGATCCAAAACCGGTTTCCAGGCCGTCGATATATTCGCCCAACAGCTTCAATGTTTCCGTCTGGCAGGCATAGACCGGGATATCAACGATATCATCGATTCCGCTGCCGAAAACATTGTTCAAATCCTCCATGTTGGAACCTCCCCAGGTATCTATCGCCTGCTGGCCTGCCACACGGATGGCCAACACCGGAAGGTTTTGCGAAGCATATTCTCTTGTAATTTCCCGGCTTTCCTCATATAATACATCCAAAATATCGTCAATTGCTTTTGCGTTGTCGATCCGCTCTGCATGCGATGCCGCCATATCCATATAGTTTTCTACCAGCAGCCACTTGGCAAATTCCTTGTTGGACTGTGCAACGGCCGCTTCGGTAAACGTCTCACGATATTCCTTCGAGAAGCGGACATCTGCGCCGTTATCCGCCAGCTCCGCGGTATCATCCGGCATATAATACCGCCGGGTAAAGGTTTTGCCGTTCTGGAGCTGAAAAGTTACAACATAACTGCTGTTGTCCGCATTTTGAATATCGCTTCTGTCATGCTGCATGGCTTCTGCGCCCATGGATGCAGAAGCATATATGGTATCCAATACATCCGCAGATTCCATCTGCGTGCTTTCCACATAGTCGACAGCCGACTCCACATCGTCCACGTTAAAACCATAGACATACGAGCTGCCAGCTGCGCGGTATACGCGCGACAGCATCGCATAGAACCGGTCAGAATAATAATAAAGATCATCGTCCTGTGCCGTGGAGCTGCAATCCCATGTATCTACACCGGACTGCAGGCTGGCCGATACAATCTCTTCCCGCTCGGGAAGCGTACTATTCCACCGCGTGACGTCTGCCGCCATACAGCCAAGCACGACCACACAAACGGCACAATACACCGCAAAGCTCTTCCAGCGCCGGAACAGGCTGTGGAAATCCAAATCATACACAATTTCGACCACACATGCCGTCACCAGCCCGCCGATTGCCATGCTGATGTACAACACCATCCAGCTCTCCATCGTCGTCTGGAAAATCAGGCCGCAAGCAATGGCGACAACACTGACCATATACAGCTTAAATGGTTGTTCAAACTTCGGGAATGCGATAGAAAGACCAGTATGCTCGCTTTTGCGTATCCGGTTCAGATAATAACCCAGTGCAAGCAAGATGCCCGCCGCAAGCAAGCAAAGCACAGCTGGCAGCACACATTGCATCCAATACGTGTGTTCCGTCCAATCCCGCCCGAGCGGCTGGATCGCCGCAATCGCTTCCACCACCGGTGAGAGCCAGATGGGCGCTATCCCCTCTGGATTGCTGACGCGCGCAGGATATAGAATGTACAGCAGTTCATCCACCATTTCATAGCCTGCCAACAATCCAAATTGGAACCATGCGCACACCAATAGGGATACCAACGTATTGCCGCTGACAATGGCTGCCAAAATGGATACGGCGTATACCAGCAGGAAACCTGCCAGATGTACCACAACCGAAAGCAGCAGAACGGATGGGACAATGGCATCTGCAAATCCATAGGCTGCGCAGATGCAACAGCTCAACACAACGCTCAACAGGTATGCCGGTACAACGGCCAAAACGCCCGCGAGCGTATGCGCCGCAAACAGATGCCCTCTTGTAACCGGCAGCGCATGAAAGAAATCCGTCTGCTTCCGTACATGCAAATACCGGAACATAACGATTCCCGTCAGAACTGCCAGGAAAATCAAGGCCAGCGAGCCTGTCAAATTTTCCTGTAGGATGCTGGCAACGCTCTGCCGGACGCTTTCCCGCAGTTCTATATCGCTCAGGTCAACATACCGCATCTGCGCATGGATCTGCATAATCAGGCATACCGGCATAGCAATCAGCTGTAACAACAAGGATACTGTAAAAAGCGCCGCATTTCTGCCGCAGCATTTGCGGATGGATGCCCGCAGCTTACAAGATGAGCTTTTTCGCATCATATCCTGTCACCTCCGTCTCTGCAATAAAGATTTCTTCCAGTGTCAGTGGAAGGATTTCATAATACAGTACATCCGCCGCGCGCATATACTGCTCGGCCTCCTGCCGCGAGCCACGCACCGTCACCGTCAATAGGCGGCCACTGTATTGCTTGCTCATGACATTCAGTCCTTCCAGCAGCTTTTCCTCCGAATCCTGATTTGGCAAGAGCTGAATTTTTTGGATATTTAGCTTCATATCGTCCAAATCGCGGGAAAACAGGATACCGCCGCGATGCAGCAGCCCAATGCAATCACAAAAATCTTCCAATTCTCGCAAATTATGGGAAGCGATGACCGGCGTTGCGCTGAATTCGGCAACATCTCCGGCAAAAATGGATTTGACTGCCTGCCGCGCCACCGGATCCAACCCGTCAAACGTCTCATCACAGAACAGATAATCCGCGCCGGAAGCCGCTGCACAGATGACAGACACCTGCTTTTTCATCCCCTTGGAAAAGGTGCGGATCTTTCTTCGTTCATCCAATCCAAAATTCTGCATCAACGCACGGTAACGGTCTTCGTCAAAATGCGGATAGATGCTCTTATAATAGTCCTTCATATCGCGCGGCGTGCAGCCGGAGAAAAAGTATTGTTCATCCGAAATCATAAAGCACTGCTGCTTGATACCCGGGTTTTCAAACACTTCCTCGTCATCTATGGTGACTGTCCCGCTGTCCGGCCGCAAAATACCGGCTAGAATACGCAAAAATGTCGATTTTCCCGCGCCATTGGAACCAATCAGCCCATAAATCGAACCGGTCTTGATTTCCGCAGTAACAGAATCGAGCGCTACGGAGCCACCGAAGCTTTTGCTTACGCCCTGTGCACAAATCATACGTTTTCCACCTCCATCAAGGATTGCAGCAGCTCATTGCATTGTTTTGTTGTTGCGCCAAATTCCTTTGCCTGCCGCAGCAATCCGGATATTTCTTCACGCACCTGCTCGAGCTTCCTCTCCCAGATGCCGGAGCAGTTTCTGGAAACAAAATTTCCTTTGCCGCGCACGGAATAAATCTCACCGCGGTTCAACAGCTCGCTGTAGGCCTTCTGAACCGTATTGGGGTTCAAAGAAAGCTCCACTGCCATCTGCCGCACACTGGGAAGCTTGTCATCCGTTTGTAAAACACCGCGTGCAATCTGCATTTCCAGCTGGTCTACAACCTGCTCATACATCGGCCTAGGGTCATGCAAATCCAGATATATCATGTTCTTCTTCCTCCCTGAACGCACCATGTGTACTATCACCCCTAGTACACACAGTATACATGATTCCGCCACACAATGCAATAACAATTCGGTAACAATAAAAAAGAAAAGCAATCTTGTCAGACTGCCCTTCTCATTCCCATCAGAATTATATGTATTCTCTTTTCCCCCTCGATTGCGCTGCGGCGTTTTTTCCCACTAACCGCCGACCGCTTCCTTTGCGTTTTTGCGCTGCAAGCTCAACGTCTGCGGTGTCAGGTTGAGGAAGGATGCCACATATTTTTTCTTGACCAGATCAATTACCCCAGGATATTCCTCCAGGAACCACTGGTACCGCTGCGACGCAGAATATCTCGTCAACGCAACTTTACTCCCCCAGTGCATTTGCAGCGATTTTGTCAGCATCCGGCAATACAACACGCCCATTTCGGTATGCTCCTGCAGCAGGCCGTGAATATATTCAAACGATATACAGAAAATTTCACTTTCCTCCAGCGCTTCCAGCGTGATATGTGCCACGTCGTTCATGGAATGGCAGCACATCACAAAGTCGCCGCATCGATATGCAAAGCAATCGGTAATCTCTTTCCCTTCCGGGTCGAGAAAATACCCGCGAAACAGCCCTGCAACCAAAAAAGTTGCCTCTAACTGCCTTTCTCCGGCATGAATTAGAACCTCACCCTTCCGCACCTTTCGTATTTTACCTGCTTGCTCCATCTTTCTGCTCAATTCAACATCATGGAGCTGGAAGATTTCCGCGCAAAATTGATGAACATCCATAAATTCTGATTCCCCTTTATGTAGTGTTTTCTTTTTATCATCCTTTTCATATTTTACCGTTTCTTGTCATCAAAGTCATTCGTCTAAATTCATTTTTCGATATTTTATTCAAAATTCCGTGTTTTTACACATTACAATTGTTCGGCTGCCCATACAACGACCCCAGAATCCGTGTCCGTCTCCGGCACATCCTTTCTCCTATCTAGACAGGAAAGCTGTATCAGGAAGTTTCAGGCTTTCCGAATCCATCCCAACTATGCTATAATACATCACAGAAACACCAATGGACCCGTCCGCTGCACACCGGTCCATATACGCTATTGTCGGGAAAGGAAACACATCATGGTTCATATTGGAAACGAATGGGACACGCTGCTGGCGGAAGAATTTGAAAAAGAATATTATTTGCAGCTGCGCGCGTTCCTCAAGCAGGAGTACCGCTCCCAGCGTATCTTCCCGCCAATGGCGGATATTTTTAATGCATTAAAATACACGTCCTATTCTGACGTAAAAATTGTTATCCTGGGCCAGGACCCGTATCACGGTGAAGGGCAGGCACATGGCATGTGCTTTTCTGTCCGCCCCGGTGTCCCCCAGCCGCCGTCATTGCAAAACATCTTTCGGGAAATGCACGATGACATCGGCATCTTCCCGCCGCAGTCAGGTTATCTGGTGCCATGGGCGCGCGAGGGCGTGCTGCTCATGAACACCGTACTCACCGTCCGGGAGGGCCAGCCAAATTCCCATAAGGGCAAGGGCTGGGAAATCCTGACCGACCGCATCATCTCGCTGCTGGGCGAACGGGAACAGCCGATGGTCTTCCTGCTCTGGGGCGCAAACGCACGCAAAAAACGCGAGCTAATTACCAAGCCGCAGCACTTGATTTTGGAATGCGCACACCCCTCCCCCTTATCTGCGCACCGCGGTTTCTTCGGCTGCGGCCACTTTTCCCAAGCAAACCAATTTTTATATGACCACGGTATCACGCCGGTGGATTGGAACACGGTCAACACAAAACCGGAGCTTCCTCCGGTATAGTGTAAAAAAACAGGCCTTTCTCATGCACATGCGAAAGGCCTGTTCCTGTTTGTTCGGTCAATCTTCAAAATCCAGCTGGTCAGCAAAGCGTTCTTTGAAAATTTCATAAACGGCAGCGAGGATGTCTTCGTCATCGACAGCGACATAATTCTCCATATCATCCTCTTCCTCAACGGCAAGGATGACCGCCTCGCAGTCGCCATCCTCTACGGGGAGCAGCACAACATACTCCGCATTTTCATAGGTGATGGAATCGATGAATTCGTACTCGACTTCTTCGCCATTTTCGTTAATCAGCGTCATAACGCCTTCCAGCTCTTCCATATTTTCCTTATCCATGCAATTCTTCTCCTCTCCATATCATTCGGTACTCTTTTCTTATTATACCGGCACTTCCCATGATACGCAAGAGGAAATATCCATCGGAATACATTCCTCCCAAATTTTTTTAACCATTTGTAAACTTTTGTCTTTCCTGCGTCCATTCCGTCGAGATTATGATATCATACTATTATTACATTTCAAAATTGTGATTGCTGGGAAAGGGGGAACACTGTTTTGGATATCCGCTGTACACAGAGCATTTATCCGAGCGCATCAGGTGACGCTTCCATCTCATTTTATATCCTGCGCCCGGTTGGCGTAGAGCTGCGCGGGATTGTCCAGATTTCCCACGGCATGTGTGAATATTTTACCCGCTATACCGCCTTTGCAAAATACCTCTGTTCGCTTGGCTTTCTTGTCTGCGGGAACGACCATCTCGGTCACGGCTCTTCCGTGCCGCCCAGCGGCGCGCTCGGCTTTTTTTCCCACCACCAGGGATGGAATGTCCTGGTAGAAGATGTCGCCACGCTGACAACGAGAATGAAACAACGCTGGCCTGACCTGCCCTATTTTCTGCTCGGCCATGCAATGGGCTCCCAGATCGCCCGGCTATATCTGGCGCGCTGGGGCAATCAGCTGGACGGCTGTATTTTGAGCGGTTCGCCCTCGCCCCGTCCGATGACCGGCGTGTGCATCCAGCTTGCCAATTCCGTCGCCCGTTCGCACGGGCCGATGTACCGCAGCAGCATGCTCAACCACATGATTTTTGGCAAATTTACCTCCCACATCGATGACTGCCAGACCCCGTTCGACTGGCTGACCCGCGACCACTCGGTGGTATCGCTGTACCAATCTGATGCCAAGTGCAATTTCATTTTCACCGCCTCCGGCTTCCGCGATCTGTTCGAGCTAGATCACCAATGCAACCGCTTGAGTTGCATCCGAAAAACGCCGCCAGATCTGCCTCTGCTGTTCCTTTCCGGGGATGCCGACCCGGTGGGCAGCTATGGCTCAGGCGTCAAAAAAATTGCCGCCGCATACCGCGCCGCCGGATGCCGCAATGTCGACGTGATTTTTTACAAAGACGGCCGACATGAAATCCTCAACGAACTGAACAAAACCGAGGTTTACGGCGATATCAGCCGTTGGCTGGAAAAACAGCTGGAACCGAAGGGATAAAACACCCCACAACATCAACATGACCGCCTAGGGCAAAACGCCAGGCGGTCATTTTTATTGTCCGCTTTAGCGTAAAAAACCACCGGTTCTACCGGTGGAATTAAAA
>JAUNIY010000040.1 GCA_030523305.1 Eubacteriales bacterium | reverse complement strand
GGTAGCTCCATTGGCTCCGGCAGGCGGAACGTTTCCTCCTGCCATTTTTGCAGCATTTCTTTTTGCACCATGGCACGGAGCACAGCATCGCTTACGCCGGTCATATACTTCAGATCATCTTTGCTCAGCTTCCCTTCCTGCGCAAGTACGCTGACAACATCCATCCGCACAGGACTTCTGCCAAGCTCCGCCAATCGCATCGCTTCTTCTTCCGGCATTCCCAAGCTGTACATCGTAATCGTCTTGTCTTGGATACGCCGGTCAAATTCACTCGACTGCACGAGGATGCCGTTTTGACACAGAGCTGTCAGCTCATCGGTTGGAAACCTTCCAAGTTTTTTTTCCAACTCTTTTGCAGAAACCGTGCGCTTGCGTTTGGTAAACAGCTGCAATACATCGTATGTCTGCATCCATTTTTCACGCATTTCCTCTGTAACAGTCTTTTCCAGCGTATACAACTCGGTTTTGCGAAACCACAGGCCAGCAGGGAGCATCGCCCGCACACAGTCGTAAAAGGTACAAAATAGCGTGGAACACATATGCGCCGCAAGCGTCAGCATATGATCGTCCAGCACCGGCTGTGCATCCAGTACCTGCACAATCTCCTTGCGTTCATACACAGCGTGCGGATCACGGCCCATGCGCACGACAATCGCCTCCCGCATGTGGCTTCCTCTTCCGAATGGGATGAGTACACGCACACCCGGACAGACATGCCCACGCAATGCCTGCGGTATATCATAATCGTACAGCTTGTCAAATGCATAGGTAGCGCCGGATATGGCGACGCGGCAAACGTTCTGCTCCTGTATCATACATTCTTTTTCTGGTACAACGACACCAGACGGTCCAGCAGGATATCCGCAACGCTGTCCTTTCCCATCAGCTCCAATGGTTCCTTGGCGCCGTCACGGTAAAGCAACGTGACAACATTGGTATCGCCTGCAAATCCTGCACCCTCTACCTTCAAATTATTGGCAACCATGATATCGCAATTTTTTTTGCGCAGCTTCTTTTCGGAATTTTCCAGCAGATCGCGGGTTTCCATCGAAAATCCACAAATCACTTGGTTATCCCGACGTTTCTGCCCAATTTCCGCCAAAATATCGGGATTCCGCGTCAAGGCAATTGACATATCGTCGGCATGCTTTTTGATTTTATCATCCTGAAATTCCATCGGCCGATAATCCCCGACTGCGGCAGCCTTGACAACAATATCCGACTGTGGCAATGCATCCATCACAGCTTGACGCATATCCAGCGCGGATACAATCGGTACCATCGTAACTCCTTCGACGGGCGGCAAGGAAACTGGCCCGGAAATCAGCGTGACCTCTGCACCGCGCATTTTCGCGCTGCGCGCAATCGCGTATCCCATTTTCCCGGTGGAGTGGTTGGACAAAAAGCGAACTGGATCCATCGCTTCACGGGTCGGCCCCGCCGTCACGGTCACACGCATGCCGGTCATGTCTTTTTCTGTCAACGCATCCAGAATCGCCTGTTCAATGGACACCACATCCGCGAGCTTTCCCTTTCCGGTATCTCCACAGGCCAAATGCCCGGAAGCAGGCTCTACAAACAGACATCCGCGTGCACGCAGCGCTGCGATATTCTCCTGTACAGCGGGGTTTTCATACATTGCAGTATTCATTGCGGGTGCAAATAACACTGGTGCGCGGGTTGCCAATAAGGTCGTGGACAGCATATCATCCGCAATCCCATGGGCATATTTCCCCAAAATGTTGGCAGTTGCCGGAACAACAGCAAACACGTCCGCAGCTTTCGCCAACGAAATATGCTCGACTTCCCATGGAAAATCCCGGTTGAACATATCGGTGACAACACGGTTGCCAGACAAGACTTCAAAGGTCAGAGGCTGGACAAATTCGCATGCATGTTCCGTCATGATGATACGGACGTCAATCTGTTTTTTCTGGAGCCTGCTCACAAGATCACACGCTTTGTAAGCGGCAATGCCCCCGGTTACACCGAGAACAACGGTTTTACCGGAAAAATCCATTGCTTACATATCCTCCAATGCGACGGTTTCTTCCGTGTATACAGCGTCCTCTTCAGTCTCATCAGCCAACATATCATCCGCCTCATCGTTTGCGGCTTCCATCGCCGCTGCAAAGAGATCAATATCCGGTTCTGGCTCCGGCTTCGGGCCCGGACGGTATTCGATCTTATCGTCGCAGATTTCATCCAATGCAATCTTCACCGGCTTCTCATCCAGCTGTGTTTCTGCGTTCTCCTGATCGTTCGAGATATCACGCGCACGCTGTGCTGCCAGGTTAACCAGCAGATAACGGTTGTTGACTCTCTTCATTAAGTCTTGCATAGACGGTTTTAACATAGTGTATTACGCTCCTTTTATTGTATGGCAGCTGTTTCCGCCGCCAGATAACATCTATCTTGCATCCAGTAAGGCACGTTCCGCGCGGCAGGATTCCGCCTGCATAATAGCCAGAACATCAGAAACCGCCTGCTCTACTGTACGGTTTACCACAATATAATCAAACTCCGGCGCCAGCTTCAGCTCCCGCTTTGCCGTTTCCAAGCGGCGGCGTACCGCTTCTTCGGTTTCCGTCCCTCGTCCGGTCAGACGCTTTTCCAGTTCTTCATAGCTTGGCGGTGCGAGAAAAATGCGAACAGCCTCCGGGCGAGCCTGATGCACCTGCATAGCCCCCTGTACCTCAATTTCCAGAAGCACATCTTCTCCAGCCTCCAAACGGGTATCCACCGGTTCTGCCGGCGTACCATAACAGTTTCCGCTGAACTCAGCATGTTCCAAAAAACCATTTTCCGCAACCTTCTGCTCAAATTGCTGCCGCGTCAGGAAAAAATAATGGATGCCCTCCTGTTCCCCAGCACGCGGCTGCCGCGTGGTGGCCGAAATAGAAAAATATACATCCTTCTGTTTGCGTACTTCGGTCAATACAGTTCCTTTCCCAACACCGGACGGACCGGTGACAACAAACAAAATCCCTCGCTTACGCATCCGTATTCCCCTCGCCTTCTGTTCCACGGCTTTCCATACGCCCGGAAATGGTTTCCGGCAGGATGGCGGACAACACAATATGGTCACTGTCCATAATGATGACTGCACGCGTCCGTCTGCCATATGTGGCATCGACCAGCATATCACGATCGCGTGCCTCTTGGATCACACGCTTGATCGGTGCAGAATCCGGCGCCACGATCGCAATCAACCGGTCCGCAGACACCATATTTCCAAATCCAATGTTAATCAGCTTCAATGGAACCCACCTTCTATCATTCGATATTTTGAATCTGTTCGCGGATCTTTTCGATCTCCGACTTGATTTCCACAACAATTTTGGCCAGCTCCATGTCATTTGCCTTCGAGCCGATGGTATTTGCTTCTCGGTTCATTTCCTGTACCAGGAAATCAAGCTTCCGTCCGATCGGTTTTTCATCCGCCGCCATAGCCTCCATCTGATGCATGTGACTGCGCAGGCGTACGGTTTCTTCATCCACAGCAGTGCGGTCGGCATATACAGCCGCTTCTGCCAAAATACGCTGCGGGTCAATGGTCGTATCAGCAAGCACCTCGTTCATGCGCGCCGTCAATTTGGCGCGATATTCTTCCACAGCCTTTGGAGACCGTTCTTCGACCTCCGATACCAAGCGCAAAATGGTCTGTCCCCGTGACAGGATATCTTCCTTGAGCTTCTGCCCCTCACGTTCCCGCATGTTGCAGAAGTCCACACTAGCTGCTGTCAATACCTCCAAGACATCCCCGGTCAATTCGTCCACATCTGCTTCCTGCTTTTCTGCCGTAAAAACATCCGGCAGGCGCGCCAGCCGCATCACGCTGATATCGTCTGTCAGCTGATATCGATCCCGCATCTCGTGGAGTGCCTCGATATATCCCTCCAAAATTTTGTGATTGAGGGTAATTTGGACATCTCCCGCCGCGCTGGCATCAATGGAGATAAATACATCCACTTTGCCGCGGGCGATCAGCTTGCCAATTGCAGATTTCGCCGCTTCCTCCAAAAAACCATAAATACGAGGTGCCTTTACATTGACATCCAGATATCGATGGTTGACGGAACGGAGCTCCACCGTAATGTCACGTTCATGCAGCGTCCGGCAGGCTCTTCCGTATCCGGTCATGCTTCTCAAGGAATATTCCTCCCACTTTCATCAAAATAGTAAGTCCCTTTTGCTTACTGTCAACGATCTCAAAAGGGTCTTCTCTTCTATTTTAACAGCCCGCCTCGCTTATGTTCAAGCGAAACGGGCTATTTTCATGCAAACAATACAAATATTTCTTTTTTTTCAGCCTATCATTGTCTGTTTTTCTCACTATCTCAAATGCAGATAGTGAGACAGATAAGCGATCAATTTGGAAAATACAATATCATATACCGCAAAAAGGATCAGGATCACCGGCAGATACAGCCAAAGATGTGCAGCCAGCAGCTCCGGCACCATTGCGAGTACCTGATCGGAAAACCAGAACAACAGAACTGCTGTCACGCCGCAATAGGCCAGCTTAACCACCCACTCCAATGGCAGGTTGTGTAACCGCTCAATCCCGTTCTTGATCAATGCATACGGGCCAAAGAAAACTGCATACAGCAGGCCCACCTCTTTTGCCGGTACGAGCAGGAATGAAAGCAATGCTGTTGCTATGACACACAGTAACGCATAGCCAAAGCCGCATCGGACAAAGACCATTGCAGCCAGCACACTGGCAATCGCCACGCACGACAATCGCATGCCGGGTATAATGGACCCCAGCAAAAGCAGTACGACACCCAACGCCGCCATAATGGCGCCAAACGTCATATATTTTGTTTGATCCTGTCTCTGCATTCCAAGCGCCTTCCTTCTGTCAGCCGTTTTTTAGCATCCACCGCCGCCGCAGCAGTTACACAGGCAGTTCAGACAAAGCATCTGCGTACAGCAATCCATTGCATCGTTCTGCTGCATTGGCCGGTATCCCCCATATGCCGAATTGTTGTTCAAAACCGACTGCATCCGGCGGTATTCCATGTTATTCGGTGCCATAGAACACGCCATATTGATTTCCTGCACCGCCTCATCAAACCATCCTTTGCGATAGCATATGTTGGAGCGCAGGAAATGCCATTCTGCATCGCGGTCTGAAATGCGGGCAAGTAGTTCCTCTGCCATCCCAACATTGCCTACGTTGATTGCGTTGCGAACCTGATTGTATATGCTGGCGTTCGGCCCGCCATAACTGGAAGAATATCCATTATACCCTCCATGATAGCCGCTATTTCCCTGTGCGCTCCCGCCTGCTGCGCCGCTGGACGTGCTTTCACCGCCCTGACGCTGCCGCATAATCGTATCATATGCGTCGTTGATCTCCTGCATTTTCTCCTTTGCAAGATCTGCAAGCGGATTGTTGACATAGTTGTCCGGATGATATTTCCGCGCGAGATCACGATACGCACGTTTGATATCGTCATCCGAATCCGATGGCGAAACACCAAGAACTTTATATGGATCCATGCCTGTTCTTTCCTCCATGATTTGAAAATGCGCCTTCCAGGACTTGCCGCGTTACCTCCGGCAGTCCCTGGCACAGTATATTCTCTATAATCCCCGCATCACGAAACGGATGCAATAATATATATGCGTGATAGGATGCTGCCAATGATTGCAGCAGCGTATGCTGCATCGCATCCTTAACCGATGGCGGCAATTCTGCCTGTGCCAGCTGCCAACGCAGGATAACCGGGTTGTAACTGCCGGATACAAAATCATCCTGCACATCATCGCAGGCATCAATGAGATAAATCCATCTGCCTGTGTGGTAAAACATTTCTTCTAAAATCCGGCTTTCGGTGTGGAAGCCGGAAACCGCCGCCCGAAGGATTTCGGCAAATGCATCTGCCGGTCGATCGAGCGACGCGGTATTTTGCTGTTCCAACGCATCCAGCTGCGCAAGAAGCTGAAATGTTGCATGATCGAACGCGGGTAGGTCCTGGGCTGCCTTTCGATATCCTCTGCGCAAAAGCCTGCGCAAAAATCGGGCAGCAAAGCGTTTCCAACCGCGTTCATCCGAAACGGTATCTCCCAGCTTATGCCATTGCAGGATCACGCTGACAGCAGCGGCGCGCGCGATCCCTACACTCTCGCATGCACACCGTTTTTTCCGGAATGGATGCATGACACATCTCTTTCGGCAAGCTTCCCCGCCACAGTCCTCCAAAGAATCCAGCACCAGCGCAAGATAGGTGCAGTCATAGCTGAGCATCGTTGTCTGAAGGATACCATAATGCTTCCGAATGGTATGGCACAGGCCACAGTAAACCTCCTGAAACCGTTCCCATTCGCGCACCTTCAGTTCACCGCGCAGCGGGCGAATAAAACCGAACATTCTGATTCTTCACCTCAGAATACATTTTACTGTATCTTGTCAGAGAATACAAGGCTGACACAAACGCCAGCCTTGAAAATTTACGGTTTGGAAATAGTATACACCGGTTTGGCATTTTTCTGCCGCTTATTTGCAAGCACTGCAAGCAAAATACCAACGACAAAACCGACGCAGCCCCAAACCTCCGGAAGCGGAAGCGGGACAACCGCCGCCACAGCATATAACACAAAGAATAAAACAAACGGCACCAAATACACAACGGCCGCCAGTCCCAGCACCTGCTTGGAGCTTCCGGTAATCACAACGGAATCCCCGACATCGGCGCCTATGGTGTTATCTGCAATGACAACAATCGGCTTGGTCACAAGCTCGCCGCAGCCGCCGCATTTGGAACAATCGTGCCCACAAGCCGTCTGCCGGTGCACAGTCAATTCCGCCTTGTTGCCCGACAAAAGCTTTGTCACTGTCGCTGTCTGCTGCATGTGTCAATCACTCCTTTCAGCAAGGGGACGAAACGTCTGCAAAATCTCCTGCGCACAGCCGATGCCATCCACCGCCGCGCTCATGATGCCACCGGCATAGCCTGCCCCCTCCCCGCACGGAATCAAGCCGACAATATCACGGCTATGCCGGTTGCCGAGACGGGTGATACGCACCGGCGAACTGGTGCGGGTCTCCGGACCTGTGAGCAGGGCATCCGGCGCATCAAAGCCTCGTATCTTTCTGCCGAATTGCCGAAGGCCATCGCGCATTTGCCGGATAACAAATTCCGGCAAAATCCCCTCTAACGTAATATATTGTACACCAATCGGATAGGTCGGCGCAACCCTTCCATGTTTTTTTGATCGCGTTCCCTGTAAAAAATCGCCAACTGTTTGACACGGTGCGCGATAGCTTTCGGTTGTACGGAAAGCCTGTCGCTCGATTTGCCGCTGGAAGGCAATCCCTGCAAGCGCATCGCTCGATGGAAAATCCGATGGATCGACGGAAACCACAATCGCAGCGTTCGCATTTCTCCCACTTCTTGCATGGTAACTCATACCGTTGGTGACAATCGAATCCGGTTCGCTTTGTGCCGCCACAATCTGTCCGCCGGGGCACATACAAAAAGAATAGCACGCGCGCCCATCCGAACGGTAGGACAATGCATATTCCGCAGGAGGTAGTGCCGGGTGTCCGGCAAATTTCCCGTATAAACCGCAGTCTATCTCTTCCTGTAAATGCTCGATTCTTGCACCCACAGAAAATGGTTTCGGTTCAAAAAATACGCCCTGTGCGTGCAGCAAACCAAACGTATCCCGTGCACTGTGGCCAATCGCAAGGATCAGCCGCTCGCAGGCAACCGCCTCGCCGTCGATAACTGCGGCCTGCAATGTGGCATTATGGTGCACAATGCCAGTCAGCGTACAGCCAAACCGTACTTGACCTCCCATGCGGATGATCTCCTCCCGCATGCTGCGGACAACCTGTTTCAGAATATCCGTACCGATATGCGGCTTTGCCTGATATAGGATTTCTTTCGGCGCACCGTGTGCAGCAAGTGTGTGCAACACAAATTCGCCCATCGGATCATTGATCCGCGATGTCAGCTTGCCATCAGAATACGCACCTGCGCCACCTTCACCAAACTGGATATTGCTTGCCGGATCAAATGCGCCGCCGGAAAAAAAGGTCTCAACAGCCTGGTCACGGCTTTCGATCGGCTGCCCGCGTTCGATGACCAACGGCCGATACCCGTTTTTCGCCAGTGCATAAGCGGCAAACAGGCCGGCTGGGCCAAAGCCCACAACGACAGGCCGATGGGCCAAAATCTCCGTGCCTGTCGCTACAGGCTCGGCTACGCCTTTCTTGAGCCGCACATCGTTTTTGCCAAGCTGCGCTACGATGGCCTGTTCCCGCTGCTTATCCTGTAACTCTAGCAGAACGGATACCACGCGCGCCATGCGCCCGCGGCGCGCGTCAATCGAGGCTCTATAAATGTGCGAGTTACGCATATCATCGGCATGTAGCCCGCATTTTTTCCAAGCCGCCTCATATGCTTCCTGCTCGGAAGCCTCCAGCGGCAATCGAATATTTGTTACTAGTATGCTCATGAATCTCTTGAAATGGTAATCGTTACACTATAATTTCCGCTCACCGTTGTACCGTCCGGGCTGCTGATCGTAACGCCAATCGTATGCTGCCCATCAGACAGATCGGAAGAGGACAATTGGGCAACTGCCGTAATATCGCTTGCATCAATGGAATCCAGAAGCTTTTCCTTCCCGATCAACGTCACTGTAAGCGAGGTGGTCTCTACAGAAACTGTTGCCGTTTCATCTTGATTGATATCCTCTAAGTTGATCTCATCAATCGTATACTCTTTGGTCGTATCTTCATCAATCGTGACCGTAACAGTCGCTGTCGTCGGCTGTCCATCTGTCAGAGCAACCCCGGTCGGCAAACTAATATCAAATTCATGTGTGTCGCCGTTCTGTGCGCTTGTTGCGTTGATTGCCCCCAGATGGATGGAATCTACCGAGCGAATCGCCGAAGGATCACCGACAATTTCAACCGTCTGCGGTGAGATTGAAGTTGTAATGGAATCTGTTGCGTTCTCCGGCGAAATGGTCACCTCCAACGGAACCGACTTCACCTGCTGAACCGGAATTGTGACCGTAACGCTCGCAATGCTGCGGGAAATGTTGGTTGTATCCACCGCATTGCCCTTGCTGTCTACCAGCTTATAGGAATAGTTGTTGGATACTGTTTCCTTTACGCCTGCCGTATCCACATTGACCACTGCATTGGACACCTGTTCCAATATCGTTGCCGGGCCGGAAATCTCCACAGAGTCAGCAGACAACTCCGGCGTGCCAAACAGGTAACCATCCGGCGCCTCGTCACTCATCTCAACGGAAACCGGAACAGTCTTGGTCTCCACTTCGTCCACCGTAACTGTGATTGTATCCGGCGACTTGCTGACGCACGTCATCCCACTTTCCGGCAAAATAACATTATATGCAATCTCATACGTGCCCGCCGCTGTAATGGTATCGCTGACATTCGCCTGCACCTTGATCTGGGAGGCCGTCAGCGTTGCCAAGCGGCTTGTCTGGGCAGATACTTTGACGTTGACGGTTGTATCCGCGCCATCCACAACTTTCAAATTATATGAATTATTCAGCTCATCCACGCCGGTCAGCTGGACAGAAATATCCCGGTATTCCAGCGTTCGGGTCGGATTCTGTACGCTCATAAAATAGCTCCACAAAATCACGGCTGCGATAATCGAGAGCACCTTTGTCAAAACGTCATGCTTGGTCATCCAATTTTTCATCAGGTATCCTCCCTGTCGCGCGAAAACTTATTCCAGAGCCTTTCCCAAACGGTTTGCGCCTTTGGAATTTCGTCTTCCAGGACATTTACGAGGAGCTCTGAACGCAAAATCTCGTCCAACTGCTCCGGCACCAAGTGCCGTTGCAGTTTTCCGTCCATTGCAACCGAAATTGATCCGGTTTCCTCTGATACGACCACGCTGATGGAATCGAATTTTTCGCTCATGCCGACCGCAGCGCGGTGCCGCGTGCCAAGCTCCTTCGCGAGGTTTGGGTTTGGAGACAGTGGCAAAACACAACCGGCTGCGTATACCCGTCCGTCGCGGATAATCATAGCGCCGTCGTGGAGCGGCGCGCCTTCATAAAAAATATTGCGCACAAGCTCGTCCTTGACGTCTGCATTGACAATGGTACCGGTCTTGATGATATCGTTCAGGTTTTCCTTTCGTTCAAAAATAATCAATGCGCCGGTGCGCGACCAGGACATCTCCGAACAGGAATGCACAATTTCCAGGATCACTTGCTCTTCCATCGGGATCATATCATTGCGCAGCATCAGCGAAGACAGCTTGCTTCTTCCCATGCGCTCCAAAATGCGGCGAAGCTCCGGCTGAAACACAATCGCAACGACGACAATCCCCCATGTGAGCACCGCGCGGAATAAGTAATTGACCATTGTGAGCTGTAGGATATTGGAAACCCACATCGCAACAATCAAAATGATAACGCCACGGATAATACGAGCGGAGCTCGTTTCCCTTACCAGCTTTACTACCTGGTAAATGAGAAACGAAACTACCGCAATATCTACGATATCTGCAACTGTAATAGCCGCAAGATTTTGAAATATCATTTGAAAAAAATTCATCGAATTGTTCATTCTCCCTATACGCCGGCAACTGCGGCATCCTTCATGCTTTCTTTCATGAGTAATGTTATTTTACCACAATTCCATAACCATGTGAACACTCTATTCCAAAATTTGATCGGTTTCTTTTCCGCTGATGCGCGCCAAGCGGCTTCCAAATCGCAGGATCTGGCGTTCTGTTTCAAACCATCCGGGCGAAATGCGTACCGTACCCGTATCGGCGGTACCGACGGTCTGATGCGCCAATGGCGCACAATGCAGCCCTGCACGCACGCAAATTTGATGCTCTGCCAAGCGCATAGCAACCGTTTCTGCCGGAAGCTGGCGGCTGTAAAATGACAGTACGCCGGTTTGTTTCTTTTCCTCAGGTGACAGGAATGGGACAATGCCGGGTATGCTGCGCAATTCTTCTGCTGCAATCTGCCGCAACCTGCGCTCATGCTGCAAAATTTCCGCCTGTTCTGCATTTTGGATGAATTTCATTCCTTCAAACAAGCCCGCAATACCTGCGATATTCGGCGTACCGCTCTCCAGTCGATCCGGCAGAAAATCCGGCATTTGAAGCAATTCTGATTTGCTTCCGGTACCTCCGGACAACAGCGGGCGCGGCTGTTCCTCTGACAGCCACAGCAGCATACCGGTTCCAGGCGGGCCGTATAATCCCTTGTGCCCCGGCATACAGACCGCCGCCAAGCTCGGCAGGTCGGATACATCCAATGGCAGAATTCCCGCAGATTGCGATGCATCCAGGATCAGAGGAATACCGTGTTCCGCCAGCAGACGATCCAGCGCTTCCAACGGTTGGATATAGCCGAATACGTTGGACACATGGCACAGGACAAAGCAGTCGCCGCCGCGCCGGATGGCTGTTTCAGCAGATTCCAGCAATACATCGTCGTTCCATAATTCCCCGTTGAGGATTGTCAGCTGCATATGGTTTTGCTGAACCAGCTGCAAAACCGGTCGGTAAACCGCATTGTGCTCAAATGGGGATATTACAAAATGACGGCTATTTTCCGCCATTGCATATAACGCCATATTCAGCGCATGCGTGGCGTTTGCCGTAAAAATGACACGTCTTGGATCGGACACGCCAAACAGCTGCGCCGCCAACACGCGCGTATCATACATAATTTCAGCACCAGTCATCGCTGGCCGGTGCGCGCTTCTCCCTACGCCTGCCGCTTGACGCATGGCCCATCGCATAGCCGCCGAGACTGCGGGCGGTTTTTTCAATGTTGTCGCTGCATTATCCAGATAAATCATCACAGTCCTCCCAGCACCAGATGTCACGGGGGATTTCAGCCTGTTGCAGGCAGTCTTCTGCCTGTTCCGCTTCACGGCTATCTATATCAATTGCCCAAGAGCAGGAACGCACTTTTTTCGAGCGCGGTGGGCGAGTCAGCTTTCCGTTGATGCCGCATTTTGACAGCGTTCGGGAAAGAACCATCGCCTCGCTCTGAGAACGGCACAGGATCAAACGTTGTTGTTTCATCTTCCGCACCTCCAAAATTCTTTCTCCCTATCATTATAAGAAAATATCGTTGTCTTTGTGCCTGTCTCTTGCAAATACTGACAGTTTATGCTATGGTAAAGTGAAACTATCACAAAGAGGTGACCTTACCATGAACAGTACAACGCTCCGCCTGCGCATGGAATCCTTGACTGTCCTCGGCAACCTGCGCCATACGGAAGTTTTTGCTGCTTATGCCGATACAATCGCTGCTTTATATGAAAAACCAGCTGTTTTTTGCCAAAAATATGCCCATCTATGCCGATTCCATTATCGCAATCAGGATTTGGGCAAGCTGTTTGCAGCGGAAATCCATTACGACAGCAATGTGTTGACACAGAATATAGACGCTTCGTTACCGGAATACATCCGTACTGCTGCGGATTTTGACTTGTATACCATCAACACATTGATCTCCCTTTCCGGCGCGGACATTCTGGATTTTGCCCGCAAGGCGTTCCCCAAATGCAGTGATCTGCTAGATACTCTGCCGGGATTCCCCGCCGGCACACCGCTGCCATTCGGCAACTGCGACGGCCTGCGGCAGATGTACCGCAAACGTGGCTCCGGCTATTTTGCCCGTGCCAATGCGTTTACCGTCATCGACGGTCAAATCCAGCCGATTGCAAAGCCTGACCCCATCCGTCTGACCGATCTAAAGGGCTATGCCGTACAGAAAAAACAAATCCGCGATAATACGCTCGCCTTGCTGAATGGAAAAAATGCCAACAATATTTTTCTGTATGGAGACAAAGGCTGCGGCAAATCCTCCACGGTCAAAGCCATCGCAAACGAGTATGCAGACCGCGGGCTAAAAATTATCGAACTGCCGATGAGTCAAATCCACATGTTTCCATCGGTTTGCGCCCGGATTGCGGAAAGCCCATTCCATTTTATCCTGTTCCTCGACGACCTGACCTTTACCGCTGAAGACGAACGTTTTATTGCTTTAAAAGCATTTATTGAGGGTGGCGTTGCCGGAAAGCCGCACAATATGGCAATTTATGCAACCTCTAACCGTCGGCACATTATTCGCGAAAATTTCGCGGACCGCGGCAGCGACGAAGTGCACCGCACTGACGCCATCCAGTCCGCCTCCTCCCTTGCCGATCGGTTTGGTATCAAGATTACGTTTATCAACCCAGTAAAGAATGAATATCTGTCGATTGTCGATCAGCTAGCCGAAGATTACGGTGTTGTTCTTCCACAGGACAAGCTGCACATGCTGGCAGAAAGCTTTGCTGTCCGCAAAAATGGACGCTCTCCTCGTACAGCGCGTCAGTTTATCATGCACCAGCTCGCCTTGGAAAACGACGAAGCAGAAGACGCGAAAAGTGAATGATTGCCTGGGGTAATGTCCCTCTTAAAATCACACAAAACGACAGAAACGGATTGTACCTGATATAAACAGAGTGCAATCCGTTTTTCTTTCCAGCTTTTGGTCGGCGATACGCAGGCTTTGTCTTTTGTCAAGCGGTTGACAATTTCTGTTGATGCGCGGTACAATAGGATCGTTCGTACATTTTAACCAACGAGGAGATTGACATATGAATGAAAAGGAAATTGCAGAGCTGCGCCGCCAGCTCCGTCCCAACCGAAACAACATCACCAGAGTATACGGCTGCTATGTCAACGAAAACGGTTCTATCGTTTCTACCTTTTCCCAGTCGCTTGGACTGGCCACACAGGAAGAAGCAGAGGCATACCTCAATCTGTTAAAAAAATCCCTGTCCGGTACGTTGGGGAAAAATCTCGTCGATATCGCGTTTAGCAACCAGCAGGTTTTAGACAGCGAAGAGCATGCACTTCTGATGAAGCTGCGTGAAACCAAGCTCGAAGACTCCGAAACACTGCAATGCTTTTATGACAAAGTAATTTCCTGTGTTTCGTTGGAAGAAAATTATCTGATCCTGATGGCATATAACACCTATGACGTGCCATTCAAGGCCAAAGACGACGCAGAATTGGAAGACAGTGCAGAGGTATATTCCCATATCCTTTGCAGCATCGCGCCGGTGAAGAAAACCAAGCCCGGTCTCGGCTACGACTACAACGAACAGCAGTTCCACACCTTTGCCGGCGACTGGCTGGTATCTCCGCCGCAGCTCGGTTTTCTGTTCCCCGCTTTTGATGACCGCAGCACAAACATTTATAACGCGTTGTGCTATACCAAGAACACCGATGATACCGCCGCTCCGTTTATCGAAACCGTTTTCCGCACAGAGGTTCCTAAGTCGGCTGCAGAACAAAAAAGCTGCTTCGAAACGCTTCTTTCGGATGCGTTGGAAGAGGAATGCAGCATGGAGGTTGTTCAGGCTGTCCACGAACAGCTCAGCAGCCTGATCGACATGCATAAGGAAAGCAAGGTTGCAGAGCCTCTGATGATCCATCGCGAAATTGTAGAAGATGTCCTAGAAGAATGCGGCGTATCCGAACCGCATAAGGAAGCGTTCCGTGAACAATTTGACTCAGAATTTGGCGAAAATCAGATGGTTAGCCCCAAAAATATCATTGATAATCTTCACTTTGATGTGAAGCTTCCGGATGTTACGATCAAAGTAAAACCAGAGGCCCGTGATCTTGTACAGGCAAAAATCATCGACGGTATCAAATACATTTTAATCCGTGCCGAAGACAGCGTAGAAGTAAACGGTGTCAACATCCAATTTGAACAAAGTATGGAAACCGTATAAACAACAGCAAATGGGCTATCTCACACTTTCAGACGAGATAGCCCATTCTTAATACTATGATATTTTTCTATGTACGCATACCTTTACTCGTGCAAAATGCTCCATCGGTAATATCCTCGGTATCCTCCTTCTATGCTGTATACCTCATAGCCTCGGTTTTGCAACAGCTCAGCATATTCGTCGCTGGTAACGCCGGTATAACACATCAGATAAATCGGTTTGTCTTTGGGAAGTTCTGCAACATGCGATTCCAGATCCTCCCAATCAATATGAATCGAACCCGGGCAGGTGCCAAGCCGAAATTCGCGCTCTTTGCGCAGGTCGATCACGAGCTTTTCCCTCGGGTCATTCATCATTTCGTCTGCTGTCCTTTGATAAGCTGTCATGATATTTCTTCCTCTCGATCCGTCAAACATCCCGTTCGATACCCTGTATTTCTAACTGTTCGACAATTTCCTGTCCTGCGCCTGTCAGCGCCATGCTTCCATGCATGGGATACGCTTGATACGCCTGATATGGAAAATTAGATAGCGGAATATCATAATCCATGCGAATCAGCCCCTTGCCGTCGAGCGCACGGATCGCCGCGGTATATTCTTCCTGTGTATAATCGGTTTCTTCCAGATAAACCGGCGTTTTCAAATCCCAACCCGACGCTACCGGAAGAAACGGCGTGATGGCCAATTGCTGCAGCAATGCATATTCCACCGGGGTGATGGTAATCTGCGGTTTGCAGCCGCCTCCACAGCATGCGCCACATGTATCTTGATTACAGGATTTCCCGCATGCCTGCTCACACTCCATTGATTTTCTCCTTTCCAAACCATCCATATTATCATACCTGCATACTACACGAAAAAAAATATTCTGTCAAATGATACCCCTCGACTCTGCGATAAATTTTCACATCATCATGCACAGGTATGGCAATTTCCGGTATGTTTGTGTTATAATAAACTTGTTTAGTATCACAACACGCATTCTTTGCCGTTTTTAGCAAAAGCATACGTGATGGACAAAGGAATGTACAACCATGCAATGGACTCACACCTATCACTCCCCGCTTGGCGAACTGATGCTTTCCAGCGATGGCACCCGGCTCACTGGCTTATGGTTCCAGCAACAGAAATATTTTGGTTCCACCTTATCCCCTGATGCACAAGAAGGACACATTCCACTGTTTGATCGGGCGGATGCCTGGCTGGATGCCTATTTTCATGGCGAAAATCCCCCATTGGACATTCCACTCGCTCCCAAAGGCAGCCTGTTTCAGCGTAGCGTGTGGGATATCCTACTGCAAATCCCCTATGGAGAGGTTACTACCTATGGCGCGATTGCAAAGCGGCTGGAAGAACAAACCGGAAAACACGCTTCTGCACAGGCAGTCGGCGGCGCAGTCGGACACAATCCAATCAGTATCCTGATTCCCTGCCATCGGGTAGTCGGCGCTTCGGGCAGCTTAACCGGCTATGCCGCCGGATTGGACAAAAAAATCCAGCTGCTTCAGCTGGAAGGGGTTGCAACAGAAACATTTTTTGTTCCAAAGCAAGCATAAAACAACTTACATATCGAACGTAAAAAAAGAAGGTGCTTTTTGTGTTAGATTTTGAATACCATACTCCTACCCATGTTGTATTTGGCAAACACGCCGTAGAAAAGACCGGGAGCCTGATTCAGGAATTGGGCTGCAAAAAGGTTTTGATCCACTACGGCGGCGGCAGCGCAAAACGTAGCGGCTTACTGGATCGCGTCGCGCAGTCCTTGACCTCTGCTGGTATTGATTTCATTACGTTGGGCGGCGTTGTCCCCAATCCGCGCTTGAGTCTTGTCCGCGAAGGGATTGCATTGTGTCAGCGCGAGGGTGTTGATTTTATTTTGGCAGTCGGCGGCGGTTCTGTCATCGATTCTTCCAAAGCAATCGGCTATGGATTGACCAACGAGGGGGACGTTTGGCAGTATTATGCAAAAAAGAAAACCCCAACCGCCTGCGCCCCTGTCGGCGCTATCCTGACCATTGCAGCCGCAGGCAGTGAAATGAGCAACTCCTCGGTTATCACCAACGAAGACGGATGGCTCAAGCGCGGCTTGAGCAGTGAATACAGCCGCTGTAAATTTGCCATCATGGATCCGACATTGACCTATACGCTTCCGGCTTATCAGACGGCAAGCGGTGCAGCAGATATCATGATGCACACGATGGAACGGTATTTTACCGCCGTTGATACGCCGTTGGAGCTGACCGACACCCTCGCCGAAGGGCTTTTGCGTTCGGTCATGCAGGACGTCACGACGGCGTTACAAGAGCCGGAAAATTATGAAGCGCGCGCGGGCTTAATGTGGGCAAGCAGCCTATCCCATAACGGTCTGATGGGCTGTGGCACAGACGGTGGTGACTGGGCATGCCATCAGCTAGAGCATGAATTGAGTGGCAAATACGACGTTGCGCACGGCGCGGGCCTATGCGCCGTTTGGAGCAGCTGGGCGCGTACTGTCATGCCTGCGAATCCGGCGCGTTTTGCCAAATTTGCTATCCGTGTGATGGGCGTGACGCCCGGTGCGGATGATATAGAAACCGCAAACTGCGGCATCGATGCAATGGAAGTCTTTTTCCAATCGATTGGTATGCCGACCCGCATCAATCAAATGGGCATTGCCCTCACAGAGGACGACATGCGCGAGCTTGCGCACAAATGCAGTTTTATGAACACCAGAACCATCGGCAAATTTGTTCCGCTTGACCGCGAAGCCATCTATGAGGTTTACAAATTGGCAAGAGCTTAAATAGAAAAAATCCAGCATTGTGTGTCATGCACAGGCTGGATTTTTATTATATCCCCAAAAACAACTTTCATTTTGCACACTTCATATACCTGACACATCCCGTCGGCAAACGCCTTATCCAGCATCATAACGAATCGAACAATTTGAAATACTACAGGTGTAAAACGATTTTTCAAGCAAATGCGGAAGGTTTGTGGAAATGACGTCCTGTTCCTGTTTCCTAAACTCATATCGTTGTTCTTCCGCCGACAATTGTCTGTTCAAAAATTGTCCTCGGAATATAATGCCAAACAAAATAACGATGGTAACGAGCAATATCGCTGTCAGTACATAAAACTGTTTTTTCATTGCAATCCCTCTCATGCGCTGCGTTTCCCCTATCCCGGCGTTGCCCATGCGGACAATATCG
>JAUNIY010000004.1 GCA_030523305.1 Eubacteriales bacterium | reverse complement strand
TACGTTCTGAAGAAGGAAGAGGGCGGCCGTCATACTCCGTTCTTCAACAACTACCGTCCGCAGTTCTACTTCCGTACTACCGACGTTACTGGCGTTATCTCCCTGCCGGAAGGCACTGAGATGTGCATGCCGGGCGATAACGTTGATATGGACGTAGCTCTGATCACCCCGATCGCTATCGAGAAGGGCCTGCGTTTCGCTATCCGTGAGGGTGGCCGTACCGTTGGTTCTGGCGTTGTTACCGAAATCTACGAATAATTTTGGTTTCGACACACATTTGATATGGTGCATTTGTCCCGTCCGGTTTTTCCGGACGGGACTTTTTGCTTTTGCGCATGGAAGTACAGGAGCTTTTGGATGGAAACGCTTTCCGTCTTCTTTTTTTATGCCGCTTCTGGTATACTGAATAAAGAAACGAAATGGTGGTGAAATGCTTTGAAGCTGATGATGGGACGTGCAGGCACAGGCAAAACAACCGCGATCCTACAGCGGATTGCCGCGCAGGCGGACAGCGGCAAGCGGCAGATTTTGATTGTGCCGGAGTTGGCATCACATGAATATGAACGCTTGTTGGCACAGGAAACGGGAAACAAAGGCGCACGCTATGCGGAAGTGCTTACATTCCGCCGCATTGCCAACCGTGTTTTCTCGGAAGCTGGAGGCCTGGCGGACACGGCGTTGACACCGGCGGGACGGCTGCTGGTGTTGTATGAATCGGTGCGGCGGTCTGCCGACGCATTGGCGCTGTATCGGGAAGCTGTGCGCAAGCCGGAGGTGCTGCGCGGGCTGATGCAGGTGCTCGATGAAATGAAATGCAACAAGATTGCGCCGGAGGATATGCTGCGCGTCGCACAGGAAGCGGACGGGCATCTGGCGGCCAAGCTCGGCGATTTGGGGCGCATCGGTGCGATCTATGAGACGCTGAGCGAGCAGGACTTGCCTGATCCGCGGGATCAGCTGACCAAGGTTGCGGAGCGTTTACCGGACAGCACCGTTTTTGACAATGCGGAGGTATATCTCGACCGGTTCGACACATTCAGTCGGCAAGAGCTGGATGTTTTGGCTGTGTTATTGAACCGCCATGTACCGATTACGGTTGCACTGACAGGAGACAGCAGACAACCGGATCTGTTCCCGGAGGCGGCCAAGGCAGCGGCCCAGCTGCGCGCTCTGGCGGGCCGCTGCGGTGCAGATTTTGTATGCGAATTTTTTGAGACGATGCAATTGCCGCGCCCGCACGATCTGGCTGTGCTGGAACGATATGCATTGGAAACCACAGTAGAGCAGTTTGCCAGTGAGGAAGGTAGTGTCCGGCTGCACGCGGCGGGAGATTTGTTTTCCGAATGCGAATTTGCCGCGGCATATATCCGCCGCCTGCTGCGTACAACCGATGCCAGAAGGCGGGATATTGTCATTGCCGCGCGCAATTTTGAGCAATATGCGCCAATTTTGGAATTGGTGTTGGAACGGTATGATATACCGGTTTTTTTGAGCGAAAAGCACGATATTTTGCAAAAACCAGTGCTTGCGCTAGCTGGCGCCGCACTACGGACTGTTACGGATGGTTGGCGGTATGAGGATATGTTTGCATATCTGAAAACCGGCTTTGCCGGGTTGACCCCGGAGGAATGCGACGAGCTGGAGGAATACGCGGTATTCTGGCGCATCCGGGGCACGAAGTGGGAGCAGCCGTTTGACCGGCATCCGGACAGCTTCAGCGGGGATATGGACGAGACAGCGCAGCAAAAGCTGGCGCATCTCAACACGCTGAGGGAAAAGGCTGTGCAGCCGCTGCTGATGCTCCAAACGACATTGCAGCAGGCGCAGACGGCGACGCAGTATGTACAGGCATTGTATCATTTCCTCGAAACCATCGGCGCGCCGGAAGCGATTGCCGCCCGCGCGCAGCTGCATGAGGAAGCGGGGCGGCTACAGACGGCGGAGGAATACCGCCAGCTGTGGGAGATTTTCATGCAGGCACTGGAACAGTTTGCATGGGTGCAAGGAGATGCGCCGATGGAAACCGACACATTTGTCACGTTGCTCGGTTTGGTGTTGACGGAATATGATGTGGGCACCATTCCGGTATCGCTCGACCGCGTGACCTGTGGGCCAATTGACCGCGTTTGCAGAACTGGTATCCCACATTTGATTGTACTCGGTGTCAATGATGGGGTTTTGCCGTCGGCAGGGGAAAACGGCAGCATTTTGACCGATCATGACCGTGTATTGCTGCTTGGATTGGAACTGGAGCTGGAAACCAGTGAGGACCGCATGGCACGGGAGCAGACTGCGCTGTATCGTGTGGCCGCATCGGCGGCAAAATCCCTATTGCTGTCGTGGAGTACCGTAGGGACAGATGGGGAGATGCGCCCATCTTTCCTGATCGGGACAGTCCGGCGACTGCTGGAGGGCGTGCCGGAAACCAATGAAGCGGAGCTGAAGCAAGCATACCGGCTGGAAGCCGAACGCCCACGCTTTGATCTCGCCTGCTGCGGTGCGGCAAGAGATATGTCGCCGGCGGCGCAGGCCGCATGGAAGGCAGCTCCGGTTCCGATTGTCCCGATGGAACAGTCGGTGCGCGGCCCGCTGCGCAGCGCAAAGGTTGTGCGCGAGCTGTATGGGGAAAAGCTGCGCGTGAGTGCCTCGCGTGTCGATGCGTTTAACCGCTGCCAGTATGCATATTTCCTGCGATATGGGCTAAAGGCGAAGGAGCGGCGGCGGGCTGCGTTTGACGCGCCGGAAACCGGTACATTTTTGCATTTTGTGCTGGAGCACACGATCCGGGACCTGCGCGAGCAATGCGGCGATGGAGTTCCGCAGAAGGAGGAAGCGCGTAAGCTGGCCAGACGTTGGACGGCGATCTATGTGGAAACACAGCTTGGTGGTAAACAGCGGCATTCCGCGCGCTTTTGGCATTTGTTCCGCAGGCTGATCGGAATGCTGGACAACCTGCTGGATAATCTGCTCGATGAAATGGCGTGTTCGGACTTTGTGCCGGTAGATTTTGAGCTGGATTTCTCATATGGGGGCGATCTGCCGCCGGTTGTGATTGCAAGCGCTGAGGGCGTTTTGGAAATGAACGGCAAGGTAGACCGTGTGGACGGTTATGTGCGCGACGGCGCGCTGTATATCCGCGTCATGGATTACAAGAGCGGACAAAAGAAGTTTGAGCTATCCGATCTGTGGTATGGGCTGAATATTCAGCTGCTGCTGTATCTGTTTGCGATAGAAAAGCACGGCCTACAGCGATACCGTGACCTGCTGGCGGAGGACATTGACCGCATTGTGCCTGCGGGCGCATTGTATGTCCCGGCGCACGACGCCATTGTGCAGGCGAAGCGGGATACCGATGCCGAGGAGCTGCAGCGGCTGCGCAAAAAGCAGCTGCGGCGCTCCGGCCTGCTGTTGGATGAGCGTGCGGTCATTGATGCCATGGAGCACGGTATCACAAAGGAAGGCGCGTATTTGCCGGTGGGCTTTTTGGCGAAAACCGGGGAACCCAGCAAGGCAAGTCTGTCCAGCCTGGCTGATTTGGAGAAAATGGGCAAGCTGAGCAGGCACATTCGCAAGGTACTGGAGGACATGGGCCGGGAGCTGCGCAAGGGAAGCATGGAGGCAAAGCCGGTGCGCCGGGGGCCGATGGAGGTCGCCTGCATGTGGTGTCCCTATCGCGCGGTGTGCCGGTTTGATCCGTCGTTGGGCGATCAACCGCACAACATTGCAAAAATCAAGCCGGAGGAATTTTGGCAAAGCATTGACCGGGAGCTGGAAGGAGGCGGGACGCATGGGCGTTAACTGGACAGAGGAACAGAAATCCGCGATCGACAACCGCGGCGGTACGCTATTGGTCTCGGCAGCGGCAGGCTCCGGCAAGACGGCCGTGCTGGTACAGCGCGTGCTGGAACGCGTGACCGATCCGGAAAATCCCTGTGACATCGATTCCTTTTTGATTGTCACGTTTACGCGGGCGGCGGCGAGCGAAATGCGCGGAAAGATTGCCGACGCGCTTGCCGCATTGGCGGCAAAAAATCCGCAGAACCTGCGGCTGCGGCGGCAGCTGATGCTGGTGCACCGCGCCCAAATCACAACGGTACATGCCTTCTGTATGGGTCTGCTGCGCGAGCATTTCCATACGTTGGGGCTGCCGCCTACGTTCCGCACAGCGGAGGAAAGCGAACAGGCGGCGATGCAAGCAGAAGTATTGGAGGACGTGCTGGAAGCGCAGTATGCGCGGGATGACGCGGGCTTTGCCGCGCTGGTGGATGCGCTCAACGGCGGCCGGGACGACCGGCAATTGTCCAAGGTGATTTTGGAAACGTTTGCAAACCTGCAATCCTCCCCAAAGCCCAAGCAGGTGCTGGAAAACTACAAACGGCAGTTTATCCGGCCGTTCGACCGGCTGGCAGATACCGCCTGGGGCAGAGAGCTGCTAGGGGCGGCAAAGGATCGGCTTGCATATGGCATTGCCTTTCTGCACCGTGCATTGGATGACATGCAGGGGACGGACGTCGTGCAGCAAGCGTATGGCCCGGTGTTCCTGGATGACCTGTGTCAGGCGCAGGATATTCTGGCGTTGGTCGAGGATGGATGCTGGGATGAAGCGGTACGGCAGTGCCTTGCCGTGCGTGCAAACCGGAAACGCATACCGACCGTGCGCAATTATGAGGACAAAGCCTTTTTGAAACGGCTACAGAGTGACCGCGCTGTGTGGAAGACGGTTTCGGACGATCTGGCCGACAATGTGCTGTGTGCCAGCGAGGACGATGTACGCGCGGATATGCTGCTGATGGCGCCTGCCGTCGGCGCATTGTGCGATACAGTACAGGCATTTATGGACGCTTACCAGGCGGAAAAGCTGCGGCGCGGCGTGGTGGATTTCAACGATTTGGAGCATTTTGCCGTGGAGCTGCTCACCGATGCGGACGGGAAGCCGACCCCACTGGCGCGGGAGATGCATTTTTCGGAAATCATGGTGGACGAATACCAGGATACCAATGCCGTGCAGGATGCCATTTTCCGGGCGGTGAGCGACGACGAAAACAATATCTTTATGGTTGGCGACGTCAAGCAGAGCATTTACCGGTTCCGGCTTGCCAATCCGGATATCTTTTTGCAGAAGTATCAATCCTATTCCGATGCAGAGGCTGTGATGGACGACAGCCCGCGGCGGATTGTGCTGTCCAGGAATTTCCGTTCGCGGCCCCAGGTATTGGACAGCGTCAATTACCTGTTTGCAGCCTTAATGAGCGAGCGGTTGGGCGATCTCGACTATACCGAGCGTGAGGCGCTGCACGCAGGCGCGCGCTTCCCGGAGGGGAAAGACGATTACCGCACGGAATTTTGCGTGCTGGAAACCAAATCCGAAGAGGAGGACGCACCGGAATCCATCCAGCAGGAGGCGGCTTATTGCGCCGCGCGCATTCGGGCGATGCTGGACGACGGGTTCCAGGTAACGGACAAGCAGTCTGGCGATTTGCGCCCGTGCCGTCCGGAGGACTTTGCGATCCTGATGCGTTCGGTCAAAAACAAAGCGCCGGTGTTCCAGCGCGAGCTGATGGCGTTGGGTATTCCGGCGGGTGCGGATGCGCCGGAAAATATGTTGGATACGCCCGAACTGTTGACGTTGATTGCCTGGCTGGAAATGGTGGACAACCCGCGCCAGGACATCCCGCTGTTGGCGGCGATGAATTCCCCGATTGGCGGCTTTGACGAGCAAGAGCTGGCGGAGATCCGGCTGTATGACCGTGACAATGCGTACTATTGCGCGCTGCAGGCGGCAGCGGAGCAAAACCCAAAGGCGGCGGATTTCCTTGCGCAGCTGCAGGAGCTGCGCTTGCTGGCAGTTGACTTGCCGGTGCGCCAGTTGCTGTGGCATATCGTTGACCGGACGGGCGCAATGGGAATTTTTGGCGCGATGCCGAACGGGCGGATGCGACAGCAGCATATTACGGCGTTTATGGAGCTGGCGGACAGCTTTGAGCTCAGCGGAAGCCGCGGTTTGTTTGCGTTTGTGCGGCATCTGCGCGAGCTGCGGGAGACGGAGACAGCTGTGACGGCGGCAGAGAACGAGCATACCGGCGGGATGGTGCGCATTATGACGATCCACAAATCCAAGGGGCTGGAGTTTCCGATTGTCATTGTGGCGAACTGCACCAAGCGGTTCAATGAGCAGGATCTGACCAGAGCAGTGCTCCTGCATGAACGCATGGGCATCAGTATGCGTTGCCGTGACAGCGCGCGCGGCCTGCAATATGACGGGCTGGACCGGCGCGCCATGGCGTCGCTGCTGCGGCGTGAGATGGTCAGCGAAGAACTGCGCATTTTATATGTCGCTTTGACGCGCGCAAAAGAAAAGCTGATTTGTATTGCTGCGATGAAGGATGTGCAAAAGCAGGTGGAAAAATGGGCGTCCATTGCTGCGCTCGACCCGATCCCACCGTATGCGCTGAGCGGCGCGAACCAGTACGCATTGTGGCTTGGCGTCCCGCTGCTGCGCCATCCGAGTGCCATTGCGCTGCGCGAGCTGTGTGCGCAGCCGCCGGCCCCAGCGCCCGGCGCGCCGGATTGCTTCATTGTCCGGCTGATACCATACCGGCGCGCAGAGGACTGGGAAGCGCAGCCAGAACGCGGGCATGTGGCGCAGCCAAGACACATGGAGGCGCCGGTACTCAAGCCGTATGCGGCGGATGTTCTGCGTGATTTGCCTTCCAAGCTGACGGCGACAGCGGTTGCAGAATCGTTCCGTGCGGCCGAAGCACAGGAAGAAACCGCGCCGCCTAAGCAGGAAAGCAGCCTGCGCAGGCCGTTTTTTGAGCGGGAGGCCAGAGGGTTGACGCCGTCGGAGGCTGGAACGGCGCACCATCTGTTTTTGCAGTTCTGCGATTTTGCGCGATGTGAGTCGGACGAAGGGCGGCGGGCTGAGCTGGAACGCCTGCGGCGTAAGCGTATTTTGAGCGATACGCAGGCGGATGCCATCCGGCTGGAGCACATTGCAGCGTTTTTCGGCTCCGAGCTGTATCAGCGTATCCGGACGGCGGAGCAGGTGCGGCGGGAATGGAAATTTTCTATTTTGGTACCGGCCAAAGATTATTATCCCGAAGCTGCGGATTTTGCAGAGGAAAATGTACTGATGCAGGGTGTTATCGACTGCCTGGTGGAGACAGAGGACGGCTTACTCATCATCGACTTCAAGACCGACCGTGTGAAACGCCAATGGGCCGCCAAACGGGCAGAGCAGTACCGCGGCCAGCTTGCCGCCTATTGCCGCGCCGCGCATACGGTATTCGGCAAGCCGGTTGCAGGCTGCGCGCTGTTCTTCCTCCACTGCGGCGCTACAATCTGGATGGACTGATGGCAGAAAAGCCTTGCGCAGCTTCCGTATTTTGTGGTATACTGTTCGATGGAAATACGGTTGGTATCGTATTTTAGCGTAATTTTTAGAAAAACGACGCGAAATAAAAAATAAATCTTGCATTCGCCCCGGTCTTGTGATAGTATATTTCTATAACTGTAAGGCTTATGCGGAAAGAGGTGAAATCGAAATGAAGGAAGGAATCCATCCGGATTACAAGCCGACGACCATCCGTTGCGCTTGCGGTGCCGTTTATGAAACCGCTTCTACCAAGCAGAATATCTCTGTGGAAATCTGCTCCAAGTGCCACCCGTTCTTTACCGGTAAGCAGAAGCTGGTTGATACCGGCGGACGTGTTGACCGCTTCAAGAGAAGATTCAACCTGGACAAGTAATCGCCAGGGACGAGGAATCTTTGGAACATGGAACAAAAATGCCGCTCTTTTCAAACGTTTGTGTTGAAAAAGCGGCATTCTTGCATTTTGTTGTAAAATATAGTTACAAATTGTGGAGGAAAAGCATATGTTGAAGGAACGTGCGAAAGAATATTATACAAGAAATTATAACTGCGCGGAAACCATTGTGCGTGCAGCAAACGACGAATACAATCTTGGGCTGACCGAGGAAGCAATGCGGATGTGCGGCGGCTTTGGCGGCGGCATGGGCTGCGGGAAGGCGTGCGGCGCGCTGTGCGGCGGTATCTGCGCCATTAGTTCCCAGCTGATCGAAACCAGCGCGCATGAGACACCGGAGCTGCGCAAAAAGTGTCAGATGCTGGTCGCTGCGTTTAACCGCATTTTGGGAGATACCGAATGCAAGCGGTTGATGGTCAAATACAAAAAGCCGGACACCGGATGTCTGGAGACTGTCCTGCTGGGCTGCGAGGCACTGGAAAGCGTCATGGAGTAAACGGCTTTTGACAAAAGCGATACGCCGGCAGAAACATGGAAAGAGGATGCGCTTGGTTGTAAGCGCCGGAAGGAGGGACATACGTTGGAAGAATGGATGATTGAGGAAGGGGAAGCGGAACGCGCTGTACTGGTTGGCCTGCACGCTTCTGTGTTTACGGAACAAGAGGACGCGACGTGGGAAACGCTGGACGAGCTGGAGGCCCTGCTTGAGACCGCAGGCGGCGAATGCGTTGCCAAAATGCTGCAAACAAGGAATGCGCCCGATGCGCATACCTTCATCGGGGAAGGCAAAACACAGGAGCTGGTGGAGCTGGCGCGCAATCACGACGCCACGCTGATTGTGTTTGACAATGAGCTTTCCCCCTCGCAGATGCGCGTGCTGGAAGAGGCGACAGGGCGGCCGGTACTCGACCGCAGTGCGTTGATCCTGGATATTTTTGCACAGCGCGCCCGCACCGGGGAAGGAAAATTGCAGGTGGAGCTGGCGCAGTACCAGTACATCCTGCCGCGCCTGACCGGTATGGGCAAAAGCATGTCCCGCTTGGGCGGCGGCATTGGGACGAGAGGCCCGGGCGAAACCAAGCTCGAGACCGACCGGCGGCACATCCGCAATCGGATCGACCGGCTGCGCCGCGATTTGGAATCGGTGCGCAAGGTGCGCGCCGTACAGCGCAGGCAGCGCAAAAGAGCAGAGCTGCCGCTTGTGGCCATTGTCGGGTACACAAATGCGGGAAAATCCACACTGCTCAACACGCTGACCGGTGCTGGGATCGAAGCGAACAACCGCCTGTTTGATACGCTGGACCCCACAACGCGCAAGCTGCGCATTTCCGAAACGCAGGAGATCCTGCTGTCGGACACCGTAGGCTTTATCCGCAAGCTGCCGCATCATCTGGTGTCGGCATTCAAGGCTACGCTGGAGGAGCTGGTATATGCCGACCTGCTGTTGCATGTGGTGGATATTTCACGGGAGGACTGGCGTGAACAGGCCGAAACCGTTGATGCAGTCATCCGGCAGCTTGGTGCGGAACAGATTCCGCAGATATTGGTATGCAACAAGGCGGATCTGTGCGAAAATCCTGATTTTATCCCGAGTGGGGAAGATATTGTTGCCATTTCTGCCAAGCAGAACCGCGGCATGGATCAGCTGATGGCAGCGATGGAAAAAGCGCTTGGCCGCGGCAAACACCGTATCCGGCTGTGTATCCCCTATGCGGATGGCTATTTGATGGACGTCATCCACAAGGAAGCGGCTGTGTTCTCGACGGAATACGGCGAAACAGGAACGGAGCTGGAAATCGAGTGCGACGACAAGTTATATGGCCAGCTGCGGGAATACGAGGTATCCGCAGATGCATGAGAGCTATTTGATGCCGGCCGGCTATGGCGAAGCGCGGTATGAGGATCGGAAATCCAAGTTTATCGGTGAAATTTTTGTGGTAGAAACGCCGGAGGCGGCGGTGGAAGCCATCAACGCGGTCAAGGCAAAATACCGCGATGCGCGGCATCACTGCTATGCATATATTGTCCGGGAAGGGAATTATATGCGCTATTCTGACGACGGAGAGCCGCAGGGCACGGCCGGTATGCCGATCCTCGACGTGCTGCGCCGGGAGAACATCACCAACGTATGCTGTGTCGTCACGCGGTATTTTGGAGGGATTTTGTTGGGGACCGGCGGACTGGTGCGCGCCTATACCAAAAGCGCACAGCTCGGCCTGGAAGCGGCCGGTATCCATCAGATGAGCAGCTATTCCGTGCTGCTGGTCACCTGTCCGTATTCCCTGCTGGGGACGGTACAGAATATTTTGCCGGAGTATGATTGCATGGTGGAGGAAACGGAATATGCCGCAGATGTTACGTTGACCGTCACACTGCCGGAGGGCCGCGAGGCTGCGCTGGAACAGGCATTGACCGATGCGACCAGCGCCGGTGTGGATGTCATTTGCATGGATACCCGGTTTATGGGCCGACGCATCCGGTGACAGAGCCGCAGGCATCGTAGAAAAAAATTTCAAAAATTTTGGGAAAAAAAGAGGGATTTTTGATAATCACCCGGTATTACTTTATGTATGGAAGATTTGCCGCTGTCAGGAGGTGCCGATAACGATGCGCGAAGACCAGGAACAGCTGGAGCAGTATATGCTGTCCGACTGGGCGACACACGCTGCCCAGAGCTGCGGGCGGGTGAAACCCATCGGGGAATGCCCGCGCAGGACGTGCTTCCAGCGAGACCGTGACCGGATTGTGCACTGTAAGGCGTTCCGGCGGCTGGGGCACAAAACCCAGGTCTTTATTTCGCCGGAAGGCGATCATTATCGCGACCGCCTGACGCATACATTGGAGGTGGCGCAGATTGCCCGTACGATTGCGCGCAGCCTGCGGTTAAATGAAGACCTGACAGAAGCGATTGCGCTGGGGCATGACCTGGGGCATACGCCGTTTGGCCATGCCGGAGAGCGCACGCTGGACCGGCTGTGCGCGGACATCGGCGGATTCCGGCACAATGAACAGAGCTTGCGGGTGGTTGACCATTTGGAGCGCGACGGCGCAGGGCTGAACCTGACCATGGAGGTGCGCAATGGCATTGTGTGCCATACCGGAAAGCAGCCCGCTAAGACGCCCGAAGGCAGGATTGTCCATTTCGCGGATCGCATTGCCTATGTCAACCATGATATTGACGATGCGGTGCGCGCAGGCATTATCATCCCAGAAGATTTACCACGGGAGGCCATTCAGGTGTTGGGCAAAACCCATGGGGACCGCATTGATACCATGGTGGCGGATGTGGTGCAATATGGCGAGCAGGAACATGAAATCGGTATGAGTGACGCGGTATACGAGGCGATGATGGAGCTGCGGACCTATCTATTCCGCACGGTATATGACGGGCGTTCACAGGAAGAGGAGCACAAGGTCGATGGGCTGCTGGGCGCACTGTACGAGTATTTCCTGGAACGGATCGTACTGCTGCCGGAATTTTATAAAAAGCATGTGGCCAAGGATGGTGCGCCGCGCGCGGTTTGCGATTATATTGCAGGTATGACCGACCGGTTCGCCATTGAAAAATATACCGAATTGTTTATCCCAAAGAGCTGGGATACCAAATAGACAAAAAAAGCGCGGGGAAACCAGTATTTGCCCGGCGCGTTGCGATGGAAAGGCGGCATAGGATGGCGATTGATGAACGGTTTCTCGACGAATTGAACGCGAGATGCGACATTGTCGATATCGTTTCCCGTTATGTATCGCTGAAAAAAAGCGGAAGCAATTATTTTGGATTGTGCCCATTCCACAATGAAAAAACGGCATCGTTTTCGGTTGCGCCGGATAAGCAGATCTATTATTGTTTTGGCTGCGGCGCGGGCGGCGGGCCGATCCGGTTTATCATGAATGTCGAAGGCCTGGAATTTCAGGACGCGGTCCGGTTTCTGGCAAAGGAATACAATATGACCGTCCCGGAATCCGAAGGGAACCCGGGAGCGCGGCGGCAGCGGGAACGTATGTTGGAGTTGCTGAAGGAATCGGCGCGTTTTTTTTATACGCAGCTGCACAGCCCCACAGGAGCGCAGGCGCTTGCGTATTTCCAGGGCCGCAGGCTGAGTCCCAAAACCCTCAATCGCTTTGGGCTGGGCTTTGCGCCGGATTCTTTCCATGCGTTGCTGGACGCGATGACAGAAAAAGGCTATAGCAAACAGGAATTGGAACAGGCCGGGCTGATTGCGCGAGGCAAAAACGGTACATATTATGATAAGTTCCGCAACCGGGTCATGTTTCCCATTATCGATATCCGTGGCGATGTCATCGGCTTTGGTGGACGCGTGATGGACGACAGCAAGCCCAAATACCTCAATTCGCCTGAGACAATGGTGTTCAACAAGCGTCGCAACCTGTTTGCGATGAACCTGGCAAAAAAAACCAAGAACGAGTATTTTTTGCTGGCGGAGGGCTATATGGATGTCATTGCGCTGCATCAGGCGGGCTTTGACTGCGCCGTCGCTTCGTTGGGCACATCGCTGACCGAGGAACAGGCGCGCCTGCTGTCGCGGCACACCAAGACGGTGGTTGTGTGCTATGATGCGGACGCGGCGGGACAATCGGCATCCCAGCGCGCCATTGACATTTTAAAAAAAGCCGGTTTGCGGGTAAAAATCCTAAAAATACCCGGAGCAAAGGATCCCGACGAATTTATAAAGACGAAAGGGCCAGAGGCGTTTCGCAAGCTGATCGAGCGGTCGGACAACGACATCCGGTACCGCATTGAATCGGCAAAGGAAAAATATGACTTTACGGAGGACGAACAGCGCATTTTGTTCCTACGCGAAGCGGCGGATATCATTGCCGCGTTGGAAAGCTCGGTAGAGCAGGATGTTTATACCGCGTCGACGGCAAAGCTGGCAGGTGTGACGGAGGCTGCGTTTGCACAGGAAGTCCGGCAGGCGAAAAAACGCCGGGAGCGGCAGGCAAAACGGCAGATGCACCGGGAAGTGCGCGCGCCGGCGCAGGCCGCGCAGCCCAAAGCACGGACGATGCATTATGACAATGTAAAATCTGCGCGGGCAGAGGAAGGCATTTTGGCGCTACTGTTTGCGGACGCTTCGCTGATGCAGGAAATGCGGGAACATTTGAAGCCGCAGGATTTTTCGTCCCCTGAACTGGGTAAAATTTATGGATATGCATCCGCTTTATATAACAGTGGCCGCAATATCACCGTGTCTGCGCTGGAAGGGGTTTTGGAACCGGCAGAGCTTGATCTGTTGGCGTCTGCACTTCAGACACAAATCCCATTGGATACGCGGCAAAAGGCGATGGAAGACTATATCCATATTATTCTGGAGCAGAAACTTTCACGGGAAGATACCATGGATCCGGAGGAAGACCCGCTGCTGCGCAAGGCACAGATGCAGCGTAAAAGCAAGGGCTTTGACGTAGGGACATAAGAAATGGCATAACAGCGGGCGGGAAGGCCGCTTTATGAAGATACGTTTTGATTACACAATTATTTGGAGGCTTAAAGAATGACGCAGGACATGGATGTAAAAAAACAGACGGCCATCAGTGAGCTGATTGCGCTGGGCAAAAAGAAGGGCAAGCTCACGCTCAAGGAAATGTCTGATGCGCTGGAGTCCATCGACATGGAGTCGGATGAGCTGGATAAACTGTACGAAGATTTGGAAAAGGCGGGCGTCGAGCTGGAGGGCGCGGAAGTGCTGGCAGCCCCGACGGAAAGTGAGGAAGAATTTTCTGAAGACGCCGTAGAAGAGGTCACCAAGGAAGAGCTGGAGGATACGGAATCCCTGGCGGAAGGCTTTGCCATCGATGACCCGGTGCGCATGTACCTGAAGGAAATTGGTAAAGTTGACCTGCTGACGCCAGAGGAAGAGGTGGAACTGGCGCAGAAAATGCAGGATGGCAACATTGCCAAGGAAAAGATGGCGGAGCTGGAAGAACGGGAACGAAACGGCGAGAAAATCGACGAGGCGGAATATCAGGCGCTGCGCAAGGCGATCCGTGCGGGTGACAACGCGAAAAAGCGTCTGTCCGAGGCAAACCTGCGTCTGGTTGTATCCATCGCGAAGCGGTATGTCGGACGCGGTATGCTGTTCCTCGACCTGATTCAGGAAGGCAATCTGGGCCTGCTCAAGGCGGTTGAAAAGTTTGACTGCACCAAGGGCTTTAAATTTTCCACATATGCAACCTGGTGGATCCGCCAGGCCATCACGCGCGCGATTGCGGACCAGGCACGCACCATCCGCATCCCGGTGCATATGGTGGAAACCATCAACAAGGTAATCCGTGTTTCGCGTCAGCTGTTGCAGGAGCTGGGGCATGACCCGCAGCCGGAGGAAATTGCGGAAGAGATGAATATGCCGGTGGAGCGCGTGCGTGAAATCCTCAAAATCGCACAGGAACCGGTATCGCTGGAAACCCCGATCGGTGAAGAGGAAGACAGCCATTTGGGCGATTTTATCCCGGATGACGATGCGCTTGAGCCGGCGGAAGCGGCGTCGTTTACGCTGCTCAAGGAGCAGCTGGTAGAAGTCCTGAAAACGTTGACCCCACGGGAAGAAAAGGTATTGCGCCTGCGCTTCGGCATTGAGGATGGCCGCACCCGCACACTGGAAGAGGTCGGCAAGGAATTTAACGTCACCCGTGAACGTATCCGTCAGATCGAAGCAAAAGCGCTGCGTAAGCTGCGCCATCCGAGCCGCTCGAAGAAGCTGAAGGACTTTTTGAACTGAGGAGGTACACATGGTTCGGCGCGATAAGCAGAATTATTATCTTGATATGGCGCAGGTGGCGCTGGAGCGCAGCACATGCCTGCGGCGCTGGTTTGGCGCAGTCATCGTAAAGAATGATGTCATTATTTCGACCGGCTACAATGGTGCGCCGCGCGGGCGCGCCAATTGTATCGATCTGAATTACTGCATCCGCCAACAGCGGAATATCCCGCGCGGGACACAGTATGAGCTGTGCCGTGCCATCCATGCGGAAGCGAATGCGATTATTGCGGCATCCCGTGAGGAGATGATCGGCTCCACCTTGTATCTGGTGGGGCGCGATGCGCAGACCGGCGAGATCATGAAGGACGCGGATTCCTGCCCGATGTGCAAGCGCCAGATCATCAACGCTGGAATCAGCCAGGTGGTCATCCGCCGCGATCAGGACCGCTATGACGTCATCGACGTGCAGGAGTGGGTGCAAAAGGATGAGCTGCTGGATGGCGGGATCGGATATTGAACAGGATCTCGTACATACGGAATGGTTGAAAATTGTATGATGCCAAAGGACAGAGTCTCGCTACAGGAAAAAGGAAACGGGACGCTGTCCTTTTCACAATTCCAACACAAAGAATATACAAATAATTAACAATTTCAACTGTTGACTGAATTAACGATTGGTGGTAGACTGGACAGCGTACAAAAAGAAACGCGGAAAGGACGGTGCATGATGGGAGAGGAGAAATGGAAGGAGAGCGACGCGCTGGTAGAGTCAATGCACAGCATGAAACGGCTGCATTGGAACAGCCTGTTGCGGGATGTTTCCAACCATGAATTTGGATTTCTCATGATGATTTTACGTTTTCAGAAGCGGAACCCGGAGGTAAAAGGGATTTATGTCAGTGATCTGGCGAAAAAACTGTGCATCACCAAATCTGCCGTTTCCAGAATGCTGGGAAATCTGGAAAAGTGGGGGCTGGTGGAACGCGCTGTTGATCCGAACAACAGGCGCAATACGTTTGTCTACTTGACGGAAAAAGGAAGCACGCTGTGTAGGGAACAGAATGAACGGATGCGGGCTTTCCTGCACCAGGTTGAAACGGAATTGGGAGAGCAGCGTTATCAGGAGATCCTAACTGGTATGCAGGAGCTTTCTGCGGCAATGGCGCGGGTTATGACAGCATGGGAACAAAACAGTCAATCAAAGGAGGAAACGAAATGCGATCAATTCTGCGATACATGAAGGGATCATGGAAAGCAGTCTGCGTTGTCATTTTGCTGTTGATTGTGCAGGCATATTGCGATCTTTCTCTGCCGACCTATATGAGTAATATCGTAGACGTCGGTATTCAGCAGAACGGCATGGACAACGCTGTGATGGAGCAGATCCGGACGGATTCGTTGACACAGCTGGAGCTGTTTATGACGGACGAGGAAGCGGATATCGCAGAGGCTGCTTATGGGGAAGCGGACGCGATGGGTATCCGTCATGTAAGCGATGCACTCAGCGAAGAGGACGAGGAAGCGTTATCCGATGTCCTGTGTACGCCGATGGCGCTGGTATATCAGATGAGCCAGCAAGGCGGCGAGGGCTATAGCCTGGATGACATACAAAATGCCTTGGACAGTGGCATGCTCGCAAAGGACCAGCTGCTGGATATGAAAAACCAGGCGTTGGAACAAATGGGAGACCTATCGGACAGTACCATGCTGCAGATGGCGGTGCTGTATATGGAAGGCGAATATGACGCCATGGGTGTCGATCTCGGAGCGATACGCAACCATTACCTGTACACAACTGGCGGCAAAATGATTGGCCTGACGGTGCTCGGCTTGTTGGTAGCGGTGATTATCGGTATGATTGCCAGCCGTGTCGGCGCAGGTGTCGGACGCGATTTGCGCGACAAGGTCTTCGCGCGCGTACTGCAATTTTCCAGTGCGGAGATGAACCAGTTTTCTACAGCGTCGCTGATTACGCGTTGTACCAACGATATTCAGCAGGTGCAGATGGTTTGTGTCATGATATTGCGCATGATGCTGTTTGCACCGATCTGCGCCATTGGCGGTATTTTGAAGGTATATCAGACCAGAACCGGCATGGGCTGGATTATTGTGGTAGCGGTGTGCGTGATTTTTGCTGTAATCGGTACGTTGATGCGCATCACGATGCCGAAATTCAAAATCATGCAGTCGTTGGTTGACCGGCTGAACCTGATCAGCCGTGAGATTTTGACCGGTGTTATGCCGATCCGCGCATTTAGCCGGGAAAAGCGGGAAGAGGAACGGTTTGCCGGTGCGAATACAGACTTGATGCGTACCCAGCTGTTTACCAACCGTGTGATGAATTTTATGATGCCAGCCATGATGCTCACGATGAACAGCGTTACGGTCGCGATTATCTGGTTTGGCAGCAAAGGTGTCGATATGGGCAATTTGCAGGTAGGCGATATGATGGCGTTTATTACCTACACCATGCTCATTGTCATGTCCTTTATGATGATTACCATGATTTCGATTTTCCTGCCGCGTGCCGGCGTAGCCGCAGACCGCATCAACGAGGTGCTGGAGACGGAACCGGTCATTGCGGACCGCGCCGATCTGACGGAGCCGGAGAAAGAATGGAAGGGCGAGATCTGTTTTGACGATGTCACCTTCTGTTATCCGGGCGCGAGCCATCCGGCGATCGAACATATCAGCTTTACGGCGGAGCCAGGCAAGACGACGGCCATTATCGGCTCGACTGGTTGCGGAAAATCTACGCTGCTGAATTTGATCCCGCGTTTGTTTGATGTGACAGAAGGAAGCGTCAAGCTGGACGGCGTGGACATCCGTGATTTGAAGCAGGAGACGCTGCGCAAGCAGCTGGGTTATGTCCCGCAGAAGGGTGTCCTGTTTTCCGGTGATATCGCGTCCAACGTAAAGTTTGCTGACAGTGATATTTCGGATGAACAGATGGAGCTGGCAGCGGAAATCGCACAGGCAACGGAGTTTATTGACAGCAAAATGGACCGTTACCACAGCCGGATTGCACAGGGCGGCAGCAATGTATCCGGCGGACAGAAGCAGCGCTTGTCGATCGCACGCGCGATTGCGGCAAAGCCGAAGGTGTTCCTGTTTGACGACTCGTTTTCCGCGTTGGACTACAAGACGGATGCCGCACTGCGCCGTGCGTTGGCGCAGCATGTCGGCGATGCAACCGTTATCATCGTTGCGCAGCGGATTTCCACGATTTTACATGCCGATCAAATTATTGTGCTCAATGAGGGCCATATCGACGGCATTGGTACGCATGAAGAACTTTTGGCTGGATGCGACACATATCGAGAAATTGCGCGCAGCCAGCTGAGTGAATCTGAACTGAAAGGAGGCGGGATGCAGTGAGCGAACAGAGAAGAGCGCCAATGCGCCGTGGGCCAGGCGGACCCGGCATGGCGGGCGAGAAGGCAAAGGATTTCCGCGGGACGACGCGGAAGCTGTTGCGTTATATCGGAAGCTACCGGTTTGGCGTCATTGCCGTATTGATTTTTGCCATCGGAAGCACGGTCTTTAATATCACTGGGCCGAAGATCCTGAGTAAAGCGATCAATGTGCTGTATGAAGGGCTGATGAATAAGCTTTCCGGCGCGGGCGAAATTGCATTTGACCGCATTGGGCAGATTTTGCTGCTGTTGCTGGGCGTTTATATCCTCAGTGCAGCGTTGAATTTCGTCCAGGGCTGGGTTATGACCGGCATTACGCAGAAGGTTTGTTTCCGCATGCGCCGGGAAATCAGTGAAAAAATCAACCGCCTGCCGCTTGGATATTTTGAAAGCCGCACCGTCGGTGAAGTGCTTTCGCGCATCACCAACGATGTCGATACCCTGGGACAGAGCCTGAACCAGAGCGTGACGCAGCTGATTACTTCGGTGACAACCATCATCGGCGTACTGATTATGATGCTGAGTATCAGCCCGCTGATGACGCTGATTGCACTGGTTATCCTGCCGGTATCCATGATCTTTGTGCTGACAGTGGTCAAAATCAGCCAGAAATATTTCCGGGCACAGCAGCGGTACCTGGGTGACATCAACGGACAAATTGAGGAAACCTTTTCCGGGCACACGGTTGTGCGCGCCTTCAATCAGGAGGAGCGCATTAAGGAAGCATTTGACCAGACCAATGCAAAGCTGTATGAATCTGCATGGAAGTCGCAGTTCTTGTCCGGCCTGATGCAGCCAATTATGAACTTTGTCGGCAATTTGGGCTATGTCGGCGTCGCCGTTGCCGGTTCTATCCTCGCCATTGCGGGCGTTATCACGGTGGGCGATATCCAAGCCTTTATCCAGTATGTCCGCAACTTTACCCAGCCGATCACCCAGCTGGCCCAGGTTTCCAACATGCTGCAGTCGATGGCGGCTGCCTCTGAGCGTGTTTTTGAATTCCTGGAGGAGGCTGAGGAGGATCAGCATGTGGAGAACCCGGTTTCTATCGAGAGCGTAAAAGGTTCGGTGCAGTTCGACCATGTACGTTTTGGCTATGACGCAGCGAACCCGGTTATCCATGACTTTACATGCGATGTGAAACCGGGACAGATGGTAGCCATCGTCGGCCCGACCGGCGCGGGCAAGACCACAATGGTAAAGCTGCTGATGCGGTTTTATGATGTGGATGGCGGCGCAATCCGGTTGGATGGGCATGATATCCGCCAGTTTAACCGTTCTGAGCTGCGTGAGGGCTTCGGTATGGTATTGCAGGATACCTGGCTGTTCAAGGGAACCATCATGGAAAATATCCGGTATGGCCGTTTGGATGCGACGGATGAAGAGGTTATCGCTGCGGCGAAGGCCGCAAAGGCGGACAGCTTTATCCGTACCCTGCCGGGAGGTTACCAGATGGAGCTGAATGAGGAAATCAGCAATGTATCGCAGGGGCAGAAGCAGCTGTTGACCATTGCGCGTGCGATCCTGGCCGATAACCCGATCATGATCCTGGATGAGGCAACGTCCTCGGTCGATACCCGCACAGAGGCGTTGATCCAGTCGGCCATGAATCGGCTGATGGAAGGCCGAACCAGCTTTGTCATTGCGCACCGCTTATCTACCATCCGGGAGGCCGATTTGATTCTGGTCATGCGGGATGGCGATATTGTGGAGCAGGGCAACCATGAGAACCTGTTGAAGAAAAACGGATTTTATGCTGAATTGTACAACAGCCAGTTTGACGACGCATCGTAAACAATGGCTGTGGCTTGTACGGCCTATCAAATAAAATAGGAACAGGAATCCCGTCGAACCCATCGGTTTGGCGGGTTTTTTCCTTGGTTGACAGACTGGGGCGGCAGCGGTACAATATGTAAAAGCTGAAGCATGGAAGGAGCACGGGGAAAAGATGATATTGACGAAGGAAATGGAGAACATACCACGATGAATCGAAAGAAACGGATCATAAGCTTGCTGCTTGCCGGTATGTTGGTGGCGGCGATGGCTCCAGCCGCACCGGCAGCCGATATACTGGATAGCTCGACGAACGATTCGGCTGTTGTGGAGCAGAGTGGCGAACCGCAACACAACAAGCAGATGTTGACTGAGGGCGTGCAGCTGCGCACAGACCATGCGGCATATATGCAGGGATATGCCGATGGGAGCTTTGGCCCCAATGAACAACTGACATGGGCGCAGATATGTTCCATTGTCTATCACCGGTTACAGGATCAGACGATGGGATCGCACCCGTATACCTATACGGATGTCCGCGCAGACGCATGGTATTATCAGGCGATCTCCGTGTTGGCATCGCAGGGCATTCTGTCGTGCGACGGCGGCGCATTCCATCCAAACCAATTGATCACGCGCGGGGAATTTGTCCAGTTGGCTGTGGGGTTTTCTGGTATAGAGGAAGATGCCACGTGCAGCTTTACCGATGTGGATCCGGATGACCCGTATTACAGCGCAATTGCAACTGCGGTACAAAAAGGCTGGATCAACGGATTTGCGGACGGCACGTTTCGACCGAATGATGCGCTGACCCGTGTGCAGGCGGTTTCGGTGTTCAACAGCCTGTTTGGGCGGCACATGGATGAAACCATAGTGGAGACGGCGCCGGATACGTTGCGTACGTTTATCGATGTTGCGCCGGAAGCGTGGTATTATAACCAAGTGATGGAAGCGACCATCGACCATGACGGCGTGACCGATGCGGACGGTGTGGAGACGTGGCGCAGCTATACCCATTCGTATCCGATAACGCTGCGGTACTCCGGCATCAGCCAGACGCAAAATGTATACGAGGGAAATACGCCACAGCAGATACCCAAACGGGACAACGATGGAAAGCTGATTACGCACTGGCTCACAACCGATGGCAGCATTGCAGATGTGGAAAACACCGCTGTATATCAGCCGGCCGAATACACCGCATGGTATGCGCCGGAGCTAAAGGCGGATCATATCCAATATGTTTATGGTTATGGAGACGGCACGTTCGGGCCAAATGATGCGTTAACCCGCGCGCAGGCGTGCATGTTGTTGTACAGCCTACTGGAGGATCAAACCAAAGGAACAGCCAATTGCACGTTTACGGATGTCGGCCCGGATTCCTGGTATTATCGGCCGATTACCGTGTTGGCGTCCAAACAGATCATTTCCGGCGGTGGGGCATATCGGCCAAAGGACGAGATGAAACGAGGGGAATTTGTTGAAATGGTGGCGCGCTTGACAAGCTATACCTTTGATGGCACGGCGTTCCCAGATGTGCCCAAGGATCATCCGTATTACAATGCGATTGCCACTGCGGTTGCAAACGGTTGGGTTTCCGGGTTTGACGATGGGAATTTTTATCCAGACCGCAGCTTGACGCGCGCGCAGGCAGTTACAATACTCAATAAGGTTGCAAAACGCACTGGTGACGCAAAAACTGCGCAGCTATTGGACAGCCAGTATATCTTTACGGACGTGAAGAAGAGTTTTTGGGGATATACGGCTATCATGGAAGCTGCCACTACGCATACCTATCGCATGTCCTATGGCGATGAGGTGTGGATGAACTATACACAGGAGTGAAAGATCCGCCGGCGTGTGTTGCGGAATCAGCAATATATATCGATAGGAAGCCCTCCGGCCTTGTGGGTCCGGAGGGCTTTTTGACGGTGAAATATGGGAAAATATGCCTGAAATGAATCTATGCGAATGAAATATGGGATGCTTTGCTGTATACTATTCATGGAATATTTTAGCGAGAAAGGCGGATGATATCAATGTATGCAAGAAAAAAAGCGGCTTGCCTGGTTTTGGCGGTCTGTATGTCTCTGACTGCCGTGCCAGCTTTGGCGGCGGACGGGCTTACCGGGGAGATGGGATATACGCAGGAGTACGCAGCTGTGATTGCCAGCGGAAGCTGTGGCGCGAAAGCAACATGGTCCCTGGATGGAAACGGTACGCTGACCATCAGCGGCAGCGGTGAGATGGACAACTATACCGAGGCAAACAGCGCACCATATGCAAAATATAGCGATAAGATTCAATCGGTTGTCGTGCAGACGGGCATTTCGCGCATCGGTGAAGAGGCTTTTTATGGCTGCACCGCGTTGCGCTCGGTGTCCTTGAGCAGTGGTGTGAAGAGTATTGGCATGCTGGCGTTTGGTAAGACGTCGTTGACCGAAATCACGCTGCCGATCAGTGTCAAGACCATTGAGGCACAGGCATTTTGGCGGTCATCTCTGGAAAGCATCATCATACCGGAAAATGTGCAGGAAATTGGAAGCAGTGCGTTTGCACGGTGCAGCGGATTGAAAACCGTATGGATTGGACGCAGCGTGAAGAAGATTGGCAATGCTGCATTCCATGCCTGTCCCAAGCTCCAGGCCATCTATTTCTATGGCAGTGCACCGGTGATGGGAGATGCTGGAAGCAACAATATATTTGACGGTGCGATAGTAACGGCATACTATCCAGAAAATGCCGGCTGGGATGCTGCGGCACGTCAACAGTACGGCGGAAGCGTCGACTGGAAGGTTTGGGAACCAACCTTTGCGGATGTAGCGCAGGGAAAATATTACTCCAATGCGGTCCAGTGGGCTGTGAAAAATGGGATTACCAGCGGCACAACGACCATGACCTTTTCGCCTAGCACAGGGTGCACCCGTGCGCAGGCAGTTACATTCTTGTGGAACGCGGCGGGAAAACCGATCGTATCGGGTGTGAGCAACCCATTCAAGGATGTCAAGTCCGATGCGTATTATTATAACGCTGTGTTGTGGGCTAAGTCCAAAGGGATTACCAGCGGGACTTCTGCGACGACATTTTCGCCGAGCGCGACCTGTACCCGTGCACAGATTGTCACGTTCCTGTGGAACCAGGAGGGCAAGGTTGTGACAACGGGAAGCAGTGCCTTCAAGGATGTTAAAACTGGGGCGTATTATGAGGATGCAGTCAATTGGGCGGTCAAAAACCGCATTACCAGCGGAACCTCCGCGACCACGTTCTCACCGAGCGCAACATGCACGCGCGGCCAAATCGTGACGTTCTTGTACAATTATATGGCATAAGAAAAACCGCAGGCAAGCCCGCCTGCGGTTTTTATATGGATGTTATTATTCTGCATAGGTAAGCAGGGTTGCGACGTCTTTGCGGCGCGGGGCTTTCGGCTCGATTGCCGGATAGCCTACCGCGATGAGTGCAGCGATTTCCTGATCCTCCGGTATGTTCAGGTACTCTTCCAGCGCCAGCCGGTCAAAAATGCCCAGAATGACAGTGCCCAGGCCATGGTCGTGCGCAGACAGGCAGAAGGTTTGCGCGGCGATGCCGCAATCGTACATCTGCCAGCCGCCTTCTCGATCCGTACTGAATGAGCCGTCACGTTCAAAGCCGGAGCGGTTCTTGATAAAGGTCTGTACAATGAGCAGCGGCGCAGTGGATACGGTTTTTGCGTTAAACGGCGCGTAATGCGTCGCCAGTGTGTCGATGGCTTCCCGGCCCTCTACGGCGATATAGCGGGAAATCTGGGTATTTTTCCATGACGGCGCATAGGCTGCGTCGGCAATAATGTCTTCCAGAACGTCATGCGGCACCGGTTGGTTCGTGAAGCTGCGGATGCTGCGACGAGAGTGAATGCATTCCTTGGTAGTCATATGTAAATTCCTCCTCATAGGAAATGACGGGATTCGGTCTGTCATGCTGGGACAGTTGCGCTGCGCCAAGTATGTCAATTGCATGATGGCCCATAGAATTGACATCTGTCCTCCTTTAGGCCATGAACAGTATAGTATATTTTCATGAATTTGGCAAGCAAAAATAAGGAAAAGGGGATTCCGGTTTGTCACAGGCAGGAAAATATGGTATGCTAGAGAAACAGGCCGAAAATGACAGGAGAGAAAGAAATGCTTGCATTGATTGCCGCATATGCGGAGAATCGGATTATCGGGAAAAATGGCCGGATTCCGTGGGATCTCCCAGCGGACAAACACCGGTTCCGTGATCTGACGATGGGACATGTCATGGTAATGGGAAGGCGGACCTATGAGGAAATCGGGTTTCCATTGCCTGGCCGCGAAACCATTGTTGTTTCAGGTTCCAACAATTTTGATGGGCCGCATTGCACAACTGTCCCCAGCTTGGGGGCTGCGCTGGAACAAGCAGCAGGCCGTGATGTGTTTGTCTGTGGCGGCGCGCAACTATATCGTGAAGCGCTCCCGCTGGCGGATGTATTGTATCTGACCGAAATACACGCAGCTTTCGACGGCGACACGCAGTTTCCGGCGTTTGATACGGAGGATTTTGTGCAGACGGAACAAACGGTAGTTGCGGGGGCGCTCCCGTGTATCTTCCGCACACTGCGGCGCAAACGCATGGATTATGCGCAGGCCAGGGCGTATGTCGCTGGTTTAACGGCGCAGCATGGTATTGTCCCGGGGCTGGGGCCGATGCAAGATTTACTTGCCAGGCTGGGGAATCCGCAGAATCGGTATCCAGCGGTACACATTGCGGGCACCAACGGCAAAGGCTCAACGCTGGCCATGATTTCGTCTATGCTACAGGCTGCGGGCTATCGCGTGGGAAGCTATTGCTCGCCTGCGGTGTTCGAGGAACGCGAATGCTGGCGGGTCAATGGGCGCATGATACCGAAAGAGGACTATGCCATGTGGATGACGCGGTTGCGTGGTGTCCGGCGCGCCATGCAGGAGAATGGGCAGCCGGGGCCAACGGCATTTGAGCTGGAAACTGCGCTTGCTTTTTGCTGGATGGCGCAGCAAAACTGTGACATTACCGTGGTAGAGTGCGGCATGGGAGGAGCGGAGGACGCAACCAATGTGCTTTCCAGGACAGCAGTCAGCGTCCTGACCTCGATCGGGATGGATCATATGAAATTTTTGGGCGATACCATAGAGGCAATCGCGCGTGCCAAAGGTGGGATCATCCGGCGCGGCGTGCCGGTTGTGCTACAGGGGCAAAATGCGGCGGTGGAGCGTGAAATTGCGGCGATTTGCTGCCGACAGGACAGCCCGCTGACCGTCGTCCGGCCGGAGGAGATTGCCGTAACACGTGCGGATGCGCATGGGATTACCTTGGATTACGCTGGATTGCGCCAGCTGTCCGTACCGCTCGCGGGGCGTTTCCAGGCGGATAATGCAGCGACAGCTATTGCGGCTGTGCGCAGCTTGCGGGAGTTTTCGATTTCTGAGCAGGCCATACGGGACGGCTTGGAGCAGACACGATGGCCTGGACGTATGGAACAGATTTGCGACGAGCCGGAAATTGTCATCGATGGCGCGCACAATCCGGATGCAGCACAGCGGCTGCAGCAGGAAGCAAAACGCCGCTGGCCGCAGGGGGAGCTGATTGAAATGGTCGGCGTGCTGGCGGACAAGGATTTTACCGAAGTTGGGCGGTTGCTTGCGCCGATGGCGCGGGAAATCATCACCGTGACACCGGACAACGCGCGTGCGCTGGAGGCGGAGCAGTTGGTGGAATGCCTGCGGCAATTTTGCCCACGGGTGACGGCGGCTGACAGTGTAGCGCAGGCGTTGGAGCTGGCCAAACAGGCAGCAGCAGGGCGTCGCCCGATCCTTGCATTTGGCTCGCTTTCGTGGCTGCATACGTTGCGGCGGGCCGTGGAGGGACAGCAGTGATACAACAAATGGAACGCATACAACCGTTGCTACACGATCCAGAATACCGCGACAGCATCCGTGCCATGGAGGAGCTGGAACGCGACCGGATCTATTGCAAACATGGGCTGGCGCATATTTTGGATGTCGCGCGCATCGCAGCGTTGCTGGCGGCGGACCGCCGGGCGGCATATCCGCGCGATGTGATTTATGCGGCCGCGCTGCTGCATGATATCGGCAGGCTCAAGCAATATACGACAGGGGAGCCGCATGCGGAGGCGGGCGCACATATGGCGCGTGCGCTTTTGCAGCGCACGACATTCACCGAACAGGAACAGGCGCAGATTCTGGAAGCAATCCGGCATCATCAGGCCGGGGCGTCGCCGGATAGCCTGGCGCAAATCATATATGAAGCGGATGAAGCGAGCCGTATGTGCTTCGCATGCCCGGCGCAGGATACCTGCTATTGGCCGGCACAGCGCAGGAACGATACGGTTTTACTTTGACGAATGAGGACAAAGCAATGATCATTGGTGGAAAACAGTTTGAAACAAGTGGAAAAACCTATGTGATGGGCATTCTGAATGTCACGCCCGATTCTTTTTCGGACGGTGGGAAATGGAACAGCATGGACGCGGCCCTAGAGCATGCGGAGCAGATGATAGCAGATGGCGCGGACATCTTGGATATTGGTGGGGAATCTACCCGCCCGGGCTATACGCTGCTGCCCGACGAAGAGGAGATTGCCCGCGTCGTGCCTGTGATCGAAGCGGTCAAACAGCGGTTTGATATCCCGGTATCGGTGGATACCTACAAAAGCGGCGTGGCGAAAACTGCGCTTGCGGTGGGCGCGGACCTGGTCAACGATATTTGGGGGCTGAAATATGACCCGAAAATGGCGGGCGTCATTGCAGAGGCGGGTGTGCCGTGCTGCCTGATGCACAACCGGAAGGAAGCGGTATACGACGATTATCTGCCCGATGTACTGGACGATTTGCGCGCGTGCGTGCGCTTGGCAAAGGATGCGGGCATTGCGAAGGAAAACATCATCCTGGATCCCGGCATCGGTTTTGGTAAGACGTTGGAGCACAACCTCATTCTGACCAACCATGTGGAGCTGTTACATGAGCTGGGATATCCGATCCTATTGGGCACCTCGCGCAAGTCGATGATCGGCAAAACGCTTGACCTGCCGTCCGACCAGCGCGAAGAAGGGACGATTGCAACGACGGTGATGGGCGTGATGAAGGGCTGTATGTTTGTGCGCGTGCACAATGTCAAGGGCAACCGCCGCGCCGTCGATATGACGGAAGCAATTCTAAAATCCGGAGGAGATGCATGATGGACGAAATCCACATCAAAGGGCTGGAGGTTTTTGCACATCACGGCGTTTTCCCAGAGGAAACCCGTTTGGGGCAAAAGTTTGTGGTGAGCGCCGATTTGCGGGTTGATTTGCATCAAGCCGGCATATCTGATGATTTGAACCAATCGATAGATTACGGCGCGGTTTGCGCGGAAATCCATACCTTTTTGACACAGCGCACATTCCAGCTGCTGGAAGCGGCTGCGGAACAGCTGTGCACGCATTTGCTGTTGCGGCTGCCGTTGCTCGAAAGCATTCGACTGGAAATTGAAAAGCCGTGGGCGCCGATCGGCCTGCCGCTCCGGACGGCATCGGTGAGCATGGAACGCGGCTGGCATACGGCGTATATCGCGCTCGGCTCCAACATTGGCGATACGAAGGCGTATCTGGATGGTGCGGTGGAGGCGCTGCGGCAGACGGAAGGCGTCCGTATGGGAAAGGTGTCCGATTACATTGTCACCGCGCCATATGGCGGCGTGGAGCAGGACGATTTTCTCAATGCCGTGCTGTGCGCACGCACGCTGCTGACGCCGCATGAGTTATTGGATGTGATGCATGTCATTGAGCAGGCGGCGAAGCGGGAACGCGTCGTCCGGTGGGGGCCGCGCACGCTGGATCTCGATTTGCTGTTTTATGATCAGCTGATTTTCTCGGACGAAACACTGCATATCCCGCATCCGGAGATACCCAAGCGGGATTTTGTGCTCCGGCCAATGGCGCAGATTGCGCCGCATTTTGTGCATCCGGTTTGCCGCAAAACCATGGTGGAGCTGTTGGAAGCATTGGGATGAGCAACAAAAAAGACGGGTGAATCGCTTCATCCGTCTTTTCGTATGTTGGGATATGGTTTTATGGCTCGGCTGGCGGAGCCTCGACGGGAACGTCCGCATTCCGTCCGTCGGGCGGCGCGGTTTCCAGCTCATCGAGCCGATTGCCGAAACGGTCCAAGGAATCATCGTCTGACCGGATGACCGTCGGGATCAGCCTGGAAGCGATGCTCCGTTTGTGGCCGCGGTATTTCACGTAAAAATATCCGATGATGGAGAAGATTACCGCGCCGATAAAGTTGACGATCAAATCCTTCATGGTATCGATCAAGCCGATGTCCAGATAACCGCCATAGGCCGTGATCCAATCTTCCCCATTGACCAGCAGTTGGGATACAGGGACATGTACCGGGACATTGGCGCCGGTTGGATTGAGCGCAACCGAATGGATAGTATCGACAAAGAAATCCTTTTGCATATCGGTATGAAACAGCATATCCATACTAAATTCAAAAAACTCCCACAGCACGCCGATGGTCATGGAAAAGCAAAACGCCACAATAGCGACGAAAAGCGGGGACAGCTTGACGAGAAACCGTTCGCTGCGGTTAAAAATATCGACAAGGGAAAAACCGATGGCTGCCATCAGGAAACCGTTCAGGGTATGCAGCATCGTGTCCCACATGGGGATTTTGATATAGTAAGCGTTGACCTCCCCGAGGATTTCCGCAGAAAAGATGAACATCATAATGATGACCTTGAGGAAAACAGGGATTTGAATGGAAAATCGCTTGCTGATTAAATTTGGCACACAGAACAGGATCAAACAGAGGATGCAGGTAAATACGTTTTCAAACGCGCCGTTCATGAACTGACGGATGCTGCACACAACAATCAGGATGGTTAGGATGACACGCACCGTAAATGCTTTATTTTTTTTCATCATATATTTCCAATCAATCCAGTTCCCTGCCGTCCAGCGCGGCAAGGGCATATTCCAGCGCAAGCGTCAGCTTGGCATACGAACGTTCATCGTTATTGCATTTTTCCATACGGCTCATAAAATCGCGGGTTACCGTGCCGCGCAGGCCGTCGTCATCCTGATAGCGGTACAGGTCCTGCATCGCCGCGGATTCATCCAGCACGGTGGCGTGGAAAAACGATTGCCGCAGGGAACGCGCCAAAGCGGACAGATTCGGGTTGTACATACGGGTGCCTGTCAAGTGAACGGTCAGGCAAATACGGTTTGGCGGTGTCGGGAGCTTGGGGAGCAACGCCTCTGCCAGGGCGGTATCGCTGTGCAGGCCGGTCATAGGAAGTGTGATATCCATAAATTCGACGGCTTCCGACGGGTGGAAGGTGAGGGACACGTTGCCCTTTTCCAGCCGGCCGGCAAGATAGCCCTTGATGCCGGTTTCGTTGGACGCGCTGGCGGAAAAACAGCCTGGACAGCTCAGTGCGGTGCGCCCGATGCGGAACACGCCGCTAAAGCGATGGTTGTGCCCAAGGGCGATGTAATCAAAGCCGCTGCCAATGACCGTGCTTTCCGAGATGGAGTTGTAGCCTCCGGTGCCGCCCAGTTCGCCGTGAACCAGGCAGATATTCAGCTTGGTATCATCGAGTGGGGCATCGAGCGGGATAGACGCTTTGTTGTCCTGGAATGCTGCGCCCCAGATGACGGTTTGGCCGTCGTCCAGCGCATATGGCTCCAGCGTGCGCGATGTAAATACATGCAGGTTGGCGGGCAACGGCTGAGTCGCATAGGGGCTGCCGGTGTGGTAATAATCGTGGTTACCCGGGGAAAGGAAAACCGGGCAGGGGCATTTTGCCAGGACGGCAAATACGGCGGAAGAAAGCTGCGGACGCACCTCTGGCGCGTCGAATAGATCGCCGGCAATGAGGACCGCATCGACCGCGGACGCCGCCGCATAGGCGACCAAGGCATGCAGAGAACGCAGCTGCATTTCCACCGCCTTGTCGACCAGCTCTTCCGGGAGAAAATCGAATTTTGCGCCGATATGGAAATCAGCGGCATGAATCACAATGGGCATAGCAAAACCTCCGAAAAACGGAACAATTGTATTTTGGCTTTATTATATCAGGTTTTTGGCATGTTGGAAAGCGAAAACGCTTGTTTCATGGAAAACAAAATGGCCGTCCTTTCGGACAGCCATTTCGTTCGCATACGTTTCACAAAATAAAAAGGGGGTAAGAGAAATTCAAAGATACCGGCATATCTTTTTCGAAAGAGGATTCGCAGCTCCTCCTTCGATGGTCTTAGTATACCGCATTTCTTTTGGAAAGTTGTGAACAAAACGTAAAACGATTGTTACAATTCTATATTGATTTTGAAAACGAATGTTAAAGCCGCTGCTTTTTGCGCAGCTTCCGGATGTCGTCGCCGACAAAACGCAGTTGTGTAAACTCCCCGAGAATGCGCGAGGCAATCGCGGGGGAATACCGCTCCTCCAGCATGTCCGGCAGCAGGTTGGTGCTTAGGATCGTCGGCAGGCGGCGCATCAAGCGGCGGCTGAGTAGGTCGTATAGGCAGGAGGTGTGGAATGCGCTGGGCATTTCCGTGCCAAGATCGTCGATAATGAGCAGATCTGCGTTGTGAAAGCGCTCCAATGCCTGGGAAGCGGAAGAAAAATCGCCGCTCTTGAATTTAACGCTGTTATATTGGTCAAAAATAGCAATAGCGGTATCGTAGGCAACCGAAAAGCCGCGCTCGGTCACGCGGCGGGCGATGCAGGAGGAAAGGAAGGTTTTGCCCAGCCCGGCGGAGCCGTACAGCAACAGGTTTTCATAGGAATCTCCGAATTGATCCGCAAAGCGCAGGCATTTTTGGAAATTGAACGTTGCCATTTCCCGCGGCGCGATGCTGAAACGATTGTCCGGTTGGGTGCTGTAATAGTCCAAGCGAAAGGTTTCAAAGGTTTCCTGTTCCACCGGCAAAAGCGAAGACAGCCGTTTTTTTTGGATATCGGACGCCTTGCGCTTGACGCAGCTGCACAGACGGCCGTTGTGATAGCCTTGGTCATGGCACTGCGGGCAGTCTTCCGCCACAGCGAGGTAATCGGCAGGATAACCGTGCTGGAGCAACAGGCTGCGCTTTTCCGCTTGCAGCATCAGGTTTTTCTGCTTCAATGCTTCGATCTCCTCCGACGTGTTGTCCGACTCGAAGGCAATGCGCATGGCCTTTGCTGCCGTGGCACGCAGCTCGCGGTCAATATCTGACAGACGCGGGATGGTTTGCGACAGCTGGTAGCGGCGTTGCTCTGCCTCCGATTCGTACTGGTCACGTTGGCGTTCCAGCTGACGCAGGATGGATGAAATGAGCGCGCGATCATATGCCATTGCCTGATTCCTCCTTGCGGGTCATTGCGTGAAATTCTTCCAGCCAGTCGCGTTCCCAGTCGGCAAGATTGCCGTCGTTTTGTTCGGGCAGCTTCCGGCTTGTGGATGGGTTGGGCACGGTGGAAGGCTTGGATTGCCGCAGGTTGGGCTCGACCGCTGTAATTTCCGCAGCAGTGTGCAGCCCCTTGTTATGCCAGCTCTCCATGATACCGGCGAGATATTTCCAGCTGAATTTCCCCAGTCGGGCATACATGCGTTCCTTTGCCAGGCCAACGGCTTCGGCATCAAAGCCCTGCCGGATAAAGTTGGACAGGTACCGGTATTCATCCGGCGCAGGTTCGCGGCCCGCCATGTCCAGCGCGCGCAGCATGTCGCCCATCAATGGTTTTTCGGCTTCGCGGCGTGACAGGAATTCCCCTGCGGCTTGCGCGGTAAAAATGCCCATATCCGCCCACAAATATGCCTGTTCCTCGATATCCCGGCGGGTGACCGTGCCTTTTTCCCGCTTGAGATAGGTCAGCAGGTCGATCAGGACGTCAGCGGGCAGGCCGAGATGGGCATAAGCGTTCATCAGTGTGCGGAGCTGGCCTTCGGTCAGTGTGCGCCCGAGCACGATTTCAGCCGTTTGGCACACCGATGCGAACCGGTGGTCGCCCTCCCGCCGGGCACGCATTTCTGCGGCGGTATATCGCGGTGGAGCGGAGGAAGCGGAACGCTGGCGGGTTTCAGCCGGAGCTGAGACCAATTGTAGGTTGGTCAGGGTGTGCACAGCGCGGTCATACCGGTCGCGCGTCATATTTAGCGCACGCATTGCAGCGCGCTCGTCGAAAGACTGCCCCTGCCGCACCAGATATAAGTACAGCAGCGCGCTGTCGCCATCGCAGCAGGCGAGCAGGTTGTCCACGACTTGCGTCCGCAGGACGCAAAATTCCCCGCCGGTGGGGATCAAGGATGCAAGAGACATAATTTCCTCCGGGAAATACGAAATAGATTGGGGCAAACGATCGCATAGAGGATCGATACGCAGTCAAGGTGATGATACATGGCAGGAAAGCCATACCATAACGACTCTATTATATCGTGACAAATGCAATAGTGCAAGCGAAAAGAAGCGGGGGAAATTCTGTATATTGGCTAATGCTTTTTTTGTAAAAAAATAGTATAATAAACTATGTATTTGTCTGAGGACGATTCGCGTGCTGCTCTGCCAGCTGTAGGCAGAGCGGGAAAGGATGACAAAAATGGCTTGTAATCAATTGAATACGATTTTACTTGGCGGACGGAAAGGAAAAGACGGGAAATATCCGACACAGCGGCAGATCCTGTTTTCCCCGGTCGGAAAGCTGGTTGCGGATGCCCTGCCGGCGCAGTGCCAGCTGGTATATGTCCGGCAGCAGAGTGAAAATGAGCTGGAAGGCGTGACCTCGCTGGTCTGCCCGGATGACGCAGATTTTACGCAGATGCTTTCGACAGCGATCGACGGTATGACGGGCGATGTGATGGTTTTGTCCACGCCGATGCCGGAGGTTGTGGAAGAAGAATACCAGAGTGTGATGCAGCTGCATGAGACGTCGCAAAATGCTGTAACCATGCTGACCTGTGGGGCGATGGCGGATCATTGGCATTGTGCCGTATACCGCGTTGAGGTGCTGCGAGAGATACTCTCCCACCATCCGCTGTCGCTGACGCAGTCTATTCAGATTGCCAATGCAATCAGCGCAAAGACGGAATCCTGCCGTACGGAGAGCCATGTGCCGGTGTATACCGCATGTGATGCATACCGCGCGCAGAAGACGCTCCAGCGCCGCGTGAACGGCGCGCTGATGGACCGCGGTGTCAATATTCTGGATCCGGAATATACCTATATATCCCCGTACAGCGAAATTGGCTACGATGCGACCATCCTGCCGGGCTGTATGATTCAACCAGGAAGTAAGGTTGGCAGCGGCTGCGTCATTGGCCCGAATACCGTACTGGACCGCGCTACGATCGGCGCGGGTACCAGCGTGAATAACTCGCAGGTATACGAAAGCTCCGTAGGAAGCCATGCTGTGGTCGGCCCGTTTGCCTATATCCGGCCAGGCTGCCAGGTCGGCGACCATACCCGTATCGGCGACTTTGTTGAGCTGAAAAAGGCGCAGATTGGTAACGATACCAAGGTATCGCACCTGACCTATATCGGGGATGCGACCGTGGGCGAGCGCGTCAATTTTGGCTGCGGCACAGTCGTTGTCAATTACGATGGATATGTCAAGAGCCAGACTGTTATTGGCGATGATTGCTTTATCGGCTGTAATACCAACCTGGTGGCGCCGGTCACGTTAGGTGACCGTGTCCTGACAGCTGCCGGGACAACCGTAACGAAGAACGTACCGGACGGCGCGATGGCTGTTGCGCGCGCACGGCAGGAAAACAAGGAAGGTTGGAACGACCGTCGTCGCCGTATGCATGGACAGGACCGTTGATTTGTTGTATAGTATAGATAAAGCCTGGAGAAAAGAACCGGGGGCCGTTGGCGTTTCCGGGGAACGATCAAGATGCAGGAGGATAATCCAATATGATTTCTCACGGTAAAAATATTAAAATTCTTGCGGGCAATTCCCATCCCGCGCTGGCAATGCAGATTGCGTCTGCGCTTGGGCTTCCGCTCGGCAAGTGCGAGGTGGGGCATTTTGCCGATGGCGAGGTATCTGTTTCTATCGGCGAAACGGTCCGTGGTTCGGACGTATTCCTTGTACAGTCTACTTGTGGCCCGGTAAACGATAACCTGATGGAGCTGCTCATCATGATCGATGCATGCAAGCGCGCTTCCGCAGGGCGTATTACCGCTGTCATCCCCTATTTTGGCTATGCGCGGCAGGATAGAAAATCCAAGGCGCGCGACCCGATTTCTGCGAAGCTGGTTGCAGACATCCTGACGGCGGCAGGCGCGGACCGCGTCCTGACGATGGATCTCCATGCGCATCAGCTGCAGGGCTTCTTTGATATCCCGGTGGACAACCTGATGGGTGCTTCTGTGCTTATCCCATATATTGCGGGGAAATTTGGCCGCAGCCGCGACGACGTCATGATTGTATCGCCCGATCTCGGTTCGGTTACCCGCTGCCGGAAATTCTGCGAAAAGCTGGATTATCGTCTGGCCATTATCGACAAACGCCGCCCGCGCGCAAACGTTTCCGAAGTGATGAACATCATCGGCGATGTCAAAGACAAGATCTGTATTTTGAGCGACGACCTGATTGATACAGCAGGTACGCTTTGCCATGCGGCAGAAGCGTTGATTCAGAGTGGTGGTGCGAAAGAAGTCTATGCTTGCGCGACGCACGGCGTGCTGTCTGGCCCGGCCATCGAGCGGCTGGAAGCAAGCCCGATCCAAAAGTTGACGCTGCTGGATACCATTCCGCTGCCGGCGGAAAAACGCATCGACAAAATCGAACTGCTGCAGGTGGCTCCGGTCTTCACCGAGGCAATTGCGCGCATTTACGAGGAATCTTCTGTTTCTCCGCTGTTCGACTGACATACATAAGGCGGTATAGGGCTTCCTGTGCCGCCTTTTTTCGATGGAAAGGGAGAAAAATATGAAAATTTTGGCTGTCGGCGACGTGGTATCGCAGCCAGGGCTGCAAACCATCTCGCATTTGCTGCGCCGCCTCCAGCGGGAAACCGGCGCAGATTTTACGATTGTCAATGGAGAAAACGCGAGCGGGACAGGCATCACACCCAAACAGGCGGACAGCATCTTCGCTGCGGGTGCGGACCTCATTACGTTGGGAAACCATTCATTCCGCAGGCAGAACATTGTCCCCTATATGGAGGACAACCGGTATATCATCCGGCCGGCCAATTTGGCACCGCAGTCGCCCGGCGAAGGGTTCGGTATCTATGAGACCGGCGCTGGTTGGCGCGTACTGGTGTTTGAGCTGGTTGGACGCTGCGATATGCCGTATGGACCGGATAACCCATTCCTGCGTGCGGACCGCATCCTGCGTGAGCAGAAAGGGCGGTATGATGTTGCTGTGTGCGAGATACATGCATCTGCAACGTCGGAAAAGCTGGCGCTGGGATATTATTTGGATGGGCGCGTTGCTGTGGTATACGGCACGCATACGCATGTGCCGACGGCGGATGCGCGCGTCAATCCAAAGGGGACCGGATATATCACCGATCTGGGGATGACGGGACCGAAATGGTCGGTACTCGGCGTGCGCAAGGAGCAGTCGATTGCAATGTTCCGTGGGGATCTGACAAGCCGGTTTGAGCCGGCGGAGGGCATCTGCGTGCTGCAGGGCGCGGTGTTTGACGTCGATGAGAACAGCGGGACATGCACAGGGGTGCAGCGCATCGAGATGGAATATATGCCGGAAAACAGACGGTAAAGGCCGTTGTTTGGCAACAAAAAATCGCTCGTACGGACAAGTACGGGCGATTTTTGTCGTTTTTATGCGCGCTGTTCCGGTGTATCCGGTAGAAATTCTGTTGGCGTGTCGTCCGGAATGGGATCCGAGGTTGGTGTATCGGTTGCCGATTCCGGTGTGGCATCCTGCGGTTCGGCTTCCTCGGGTACGCGGGTAAAGGAGCCAAAGTCTCCGGTGTTGTAGTCATAATAATCGAAGGTATCCGGCAGGGTGTCGGTATTGGCCGGGAGATAGAAGCGGCAGTCAAAGAAGTATCCATCTTCATCGTACCCTGAAATTTCATAATACCCAAAGGAATTCGGCGGGAAAGCTTCAAGCTCCGAATCCAAGCAATAGATTTCTTGGTTGTCCTCGTTCAAGTCGAGCCGATAGCACGAAGGGTATTCGTCGGTATGAGAGGTATCATCGGTTGTACAATACAGAGAACCATCAGCATCAATGGTAAAGGTGATAGAGCCGTCCGCGTTTGACCAAGTACCTGTCCCCAAGTCCACGGCATCCATCCAGTTGTATGCGTTGCCGGTGTCAGAATCAAGGAATGAATTGGAATCGTCAAATGAGCTGCTATTTTCTGCAAAGGACTGGAATATAGCAAAACAGATACTGGTGGCAATCAGGATAATGACAAGGACAACGACGATCAAACAACCGGTCTTGGCACCGGATGGTTGTTTCTCAAGCGGGTTGTCATGGGTGTGCTGGCCGGCCGCTGCCTGCTGCCATGCGGCGGTCGTTGATTTTTTCTTGTTGTTATAGGTTTGTTTGCGGGCTGTGGACTGCCCGGAAGACTTTTTTTGCTTTGGTGGATCGGAATGATCCTGTTGTGGTTGGGTGAATTTGGACGTTTTTTTCGGCGATAACAGGCCGGGACGCTTGCCGCAGACCGGGCATTCTTTTTCGCCGTCCAAATAATGGATACCGCAATACGGGCATTTCATAACCGCTCACTCCCCTTCGTTTTGTTACTCTTATTTTATCATATATGAGGGGAGAATGTACAGCACTTTGACGAATTTCTAGCTATGCATGGACATCATGTTTTGTGAGGAAGACATGCGATATCGCAAGGAAAATGACAGAAAATATCAGAATGCTCAGCAGGAACAGGGGAACCTGGCCCGTCATAACATCCTCTGCACGGTTGGAGTTCATACCGACCATCATCAGGGAGTAGGGGAACAGCAGGCCGTGCCCCTGGGAGATGAAGGCCATGCCGGCAACGCCGCCCGCCAGGGCAATCAAAACCGGCGCGGCAAAGCTGCGGATGACCATGGCGAGCAGCAGCTGGAGCACAATGACGGCGATGCCGCCCAGAGAGCCGCGCAACAGCCAGAGCAGTGTTTGTAGCGGCGGAAAACCGGGCAAGTGTGCGAAAAAATGTCCGCAGATGCCGAATAGCACAAACACCCACAGCTGCGTCAGCACAGCCATTTTTGCGACGACGACAAATTTGGCGAAAAATAGATACATCGGATGGACAGGTGCGGAGAGGATCATGTTCCAATTGTGCCCGAGATGTTCCAATCGCCACAGATAGGCGGCATATAGGCCGACGATGGGTCCAAAGAAGAACAATGCGTAAAACAGCGTGTGCTGTGTCCACAGGTCAAACCAGCCCTGCTTTAAAATATCAAGATTTTGCGTGTAATTAAAGGTTCCCATGATGGCGGGAAAGATTGGGATGATAAAAAACGCAAGCCAGATGACGGAGCCGTGCAGCTTGCGGTTTTCTGCGATGATACAACGGGTGAGCATGATCAGACCTCCTTTTTCTGCATCAGTTTGTATCCTGCCGCAATCAGTAGGACGATGAAGATACCGGCGACGACCAGCAATGCGCCGTGAAACGGCCGCGGGATATACCAGAGCTCGCGGGTTTCCGGATTCCAGCCCGTTTCCATGGCGGAAAGCGGGATGAAATATCCCCAAGGGATAAAATAACAACATATTCTCGGCATAAAGCCGCTGAACAGGCCAACCAAGCTGCCAGCTAGGCCGAACGCGAGTGCAGGCACCTGGGATGGAAAATACAAGCACAAGGCGAACGAGAAGAAAAACAGCAGCAGACTGACAGCGAAGGTGCATACAAATAGCCAGATCAGTTGGGACGGCTCCAGCGGTTCCGTGTAGCCTTTGAACGCACCAACGGCGGCGACAGCAATACACTCAAGTAGTCCAATAAGAGCGATTTCCAATATACCGAGCAAGGCTTTGGCCACGTACAAGCTGGAACGGGTTTGCAGCGTGAACAATAGCTTGCAGGTATTGCCGCGGGTCTCTACATCCCAGATGCGGCTGGCAAGCACCGCCATACCGGTGGACATAATCAGCGCATTCATGATCGGCATGGCATAAAACAGGGCGGAATAGCCTGCGGCCGGATCAGGGTGATGGTTTCCACAGGAGAGAAAAACTACGACAGCCGCAATCAAGAGGATGACCAGGAGGTCATGCCTGCGGTGAGCCTTTCGCAGCTCGGCACGAAACAGGGAACGCATTCAAACCGCCTCCTTTTGGCTGGTCAGGCTGAGGAAAATATCTTCCAGTGATTTGGTTTGCTGGGTTAGGCCGACAATGCCCGCATCCTGTGCGGCGAGCTGCTGCACCAGATTAGCCAGCGTTTCCTCGCCGACGGACGGGATTTGCAGCAGCTGTCCCGTGGCACGGACTGTAATGCCCTGCGCGAGCAATGTGCTGCACGCCTTTTTGGGATGCAGGACGCGGAGAATATAATCGCCGCGGCTGTGGCGCTGTAGGGCGGACAGATCGCCCTGAAACAACAGCTTGCCCTGATTGATGATACCGACTTGGTCAATGATCTGCTCCAGCTCACTGAGCAGATGGCTGGAAATCAGAACGGCAGCGCCGCAGCTCTGTGGGATTTTTCGGATAAAGCTGCGCATTTCCTGGATACCCGCCGGATCCAGGCCGTTGGTCGGTTCATCTAAGATCAGCAGCTTGGGGCTGCCCAGCAGCGCTTGGGCGATACCAAGCCGTTGACGCATACCGAGTGAAAAATCGCTCACCTTGCGCTTGCAGTATTGCGTCAGCTGGACGATTTCGAGCACACGATCGATGTCGCGATAGGGTACGCCCTTGAGATCACAGATGATTTGCAGATTTTCCCGCGCCGTCAGATGTCCATAGCAGGAAGGGGATTCGATCAAAGAGCCGGTTTGACGCAGCAGGGTCAAACGGTTCGCTTGGTTCATTTCTTTGCCAAGCAGATGGATGCTGCCCGCGGTGGGATGGGCCAGGCCAAGCAGCAGCTTCATCGTGGTGGATTTTCCGGCGCCGTTCGGCCCGATAAATCCATAAATGCTCTCCTCTGGGACCGAAAGATTGATTTGATTGACGACGGTTTGGGTGCCATAGGTTTTGGTTAGCATGTTGGTTTCGATCACGTGTGCCATAAAAATACTCCTTTCACATCGGTATTATTGGAATAAGCTGCGGGGGAAGGCCGGGCGGCTTGCTGCAAAGCCCGGCGTGCGATGGATTATACGAGCAGTGTGGACAGGATATACAGCAGGCCGATGTGTGCCGGATAGAAAATATAGAAGAAATATTTCAAGCCGCGGCCTTTTTCACCGTTGTACAGTAGCATCGGGATGGCGGCAAAGCACATCATCCACTGGATGTTGCTGCTGTCGGCAAGATATATCGCTGCGGACAGCGCAAATAGAAAGACGATCTGCATGCCCCGTTGATTTCGGAAGATATAGAATAATACGCCCAACAGGACGAAGGCAACGCCGCCTTCCACGGCAAAAACATTCGGAATCAGGAGGGAAAGAAGGGCAAGCAGACGAATTGCGGCGGCTGGAACAGATGCATTGGCGGCGAGCAACCCGGTGAGCAGGAGAGGAAGCGCGGTTAAAATTGGAACAAAGCAGCACAAGATGGCTTTGATCACCTGTTTGCGCGACTTGTTGCGGATTCCTGCGACAAGCCAGTCCCAAAACAGCATATACAGCCCGGCAACGAAGAAGGTACCAAACGCATTGTTCATCAACACGACGGTTTTATTCGGTAAAACCTGCTGTAAAATCGTCGTGAAAAGCACCATGCATATGCTGGCGATGAGCAAACGCTGCAAATATTTTTTTTTGCTGCGTGTGTAGTAAAAGCTATCGGCAGCGGCAAACAAGAACATGGGAAATACCAGCCGGCCGACCATGTTGAGCCACACGGGCGCGCCCGCTGCGACAAACATTTGATGGATGTGATCCAAAAACATCAGGGCGGCTGCGATGAGCTTGAGCGTCGTTGCATTGAGAAATTGCCAGTTTTTGTGCACGATATGATGATTGCTTCTTTCCATTTGCTCCATTGTATGAAGCCCTCCTTGGGAATAGTTGATTGTATCGCAATGATGTGGGGAGAGGTCTTTTGACCTCTCCCCCGTGTTTTGTATGGTAGGCGCGATAGGGCGTTTGCCGCAATCGCAGGAAAACGTTTATTGTAGGTTTAAGTGCTTGCTCAGGATATAATTCGAGATAACGAAATTGACGCCGAGCTTAATCAGGTAATAAATTGCGATCACCAGGATAGTCAGATAGATTTGCGCTATATCACTGAGTGAGGGTAAATCAAAGGTTATCGTGGGGAAAGCATCGCTGACGGTTGCGAAGATCATGAGCAGGATCTCCGACAAGACACCGAAGCCCAGATAAGCCAGAAAGGAAAAGCCCAGGCGGTGCTTGTTCGCCAGCGAACCGATGGACAGGCATGCATAGATGTGCATGCAGAAGTTTGCGATCCAGATGAGCGCGATGAGGATGAACACGAGGGGCATCAGGATCATATGGACACCATATATGTTCCAGATTTCACGGACAATGTGGAACAGATATTGGATCAAGCTCACATGGGTACCATCCAGGATGAAACTACCGCCTGCTGGGATAGCAGTGATCATAGCGGGTACCACCAGGATGAACAGCGAAATGCAGCACACGATGGCAGTGAGCAGGATCCACAGCGTGGAAGTCATGCACTTTGCCCAGATCAATTCGGACGGGCGCGCCGGCAGCGTGAACATCAGATAGCCCTCGTCGCCCAATAGGTTTTTATAAAACCGGCTGATCATGTAAGCGAAGGTCAGCACGCAGATAGCGAACATGGCCAGGATATAAACAGTCAGCAAAACGCCGAACGGCATGGTGATGTGATCCAGATTGCTTGGCAGCGCCATGAAGATGCCGTTCAGGATGGATAAAATCAGGACAACGCCATACGCTGGAAGAAAAATGCGGCGGGTCGCCTTAAATTCATGGCCTATCAATTTGCTTAGCATGCGAACACCTCCCGGAAAAGCGCATCGACAGATTTGCCGTATTCCGCGCGGATATCGTCTACGGATTTGTGCAGCGTGATCTGCCCTTGATTGAGGAAAACAACGTCGTCCAGCACCTTTTCGATATCAGAAATCAGGTGGGTGGAAATCACGACGGTGCTGTTTTCGCTGTAGTTGGTGAGGATGGTATTGAGGATATAATCGCGGGCTGCGGGATCGACGCCGCCGATCGGTTCGTCCAGCAGATACAGGTCTGCTTCGCGGCTCATGACGACCACCAGCTGGACTTTTTCCTTCGTGCCCTTGGACATCGTTTTGAGGGCGTCCTTTGCGCTGATGTTCAGCCGCGTCAGCATCTCTGCCGCTTTATCCAGGTTGAAATCTTCGTAAAAATCTGCAAAGAATCGAAGCAGGTCGTCGGCAGTCATCCAGTCGCTCAGATAGGTGCGCTCTGGAAGATAGGATACATGAGCGTGCGTTTCTGTGCCCGGTAGGTTTCCAGCGATGCGCAATTCTCCAGCCGTCGGCGTGAGAAGGCCGTTTGCCAGCTTAATCAGGGTGGATTTGCCGCTGCCATTTGGCCCGAGCAGCCCGACGATCCGTCCGCGTTCGAGCGCAAGGGTGATATTTTTTAGGGCTTCTTTGCTGCCATAGGATTTGCAAAGCCCGGTGCACTGTAAAATCGGTTCGTTCATTGTTTCTCCTCCTCCATAGCCTGACGGATCAATGCGATCGTCTCTTCGGATGTATACCCCATTTCTTTCATCGCGTTCAGGAAAGCATGAATTTGTTCCATAGCCAAGTCCTTTCTCTTTTTGGTGATGTTTTCGGGTTGATCGGTTACAAACCGTCCTGCAGTCCGCTGGGAATACAGCAAGCCGGAGCGTTCCAGCTCGGACAGCGCGCGCTGCATGGTGTTGGGATTGACCCCGGCTTCTGCGGCGAGATCGCGCACAGAAGGCAGACGGCTTCCAGCCGGAAGGACACCGGAGGTGATTGCCAGCGTGATGGTGTCCATCAGCTGCGAATAGATCGGGCGGTTATCTGATAAATTCCACTGCATGAGCTTCCTCCTTTGTTGACTTATTGTACTAAGTTGTTGATACAATAATACAATAGTACAGTACAGATGTCAAGCGGTTTCCAAAAAAAATTTTTCGGATGATTCACAGCGCACAGGCTTTTCCACAGGCTGCGAATTTTTTTCGGTAGACAACGGGGGAAAGCAATGTATTATCATTCACGTGAGCTGCAAACATTCATTCAAAAAGGAGGTATGCCTTTGGCGCAAGCGAAGAACAGCCGCAGACGGAAGAAGACGCACAGCGATCAGGTACGCGATATCCTGTGCGATCATTCGCCGGAAGCGGCGCAATGCCTGTGCGATATGCTGGAGGATGATTCCCTCAGCGGTACGGCGCGCGCCGGTGTTGCAAAGGAAATTTTGGAGCGTGCTGTTGGAAAAGGACAGCTCTCCATGCCGGACAAAGAGGAGAACAATGACCGTGCGTTTGAGCTGATTTTGCGGGTGGTGGAGTAAATGGAAATTTCCGTTACCCGCAGGCAGCTGGAATTTATCCGCTCTACGGCGATGGAAACGCTGTTTGGCGGCGCAGCCGGCGGCGGAAAGAGCTATGCGCAGCTGATTGACGCGCTGGTGTATGCGCTGACCTATCCGGCATCCCGCCAACTGGTGCTGCGCCGCACGCTCCCGGAGCTGAAGCGTTCACTGATTCAGGTTTCACTGACGTTGTACCCGCAGGACATCGGAAGCTATGGCGAGACAAACCATTTATGGACGTTTCGCAACAGGTCGACGATTGAATTTGGATATTGCGACAGCGAAAACGATGTAACGCGCTATCAGAGTGCGGAATATGACGTGATCCGGTTTGACGAGCTGACACATTTTACAAAATTCCAATTCACCTATATGCTGTCCCGCATCCGCGGTACGAACGATTATCCCAAGCAAGTAAAATCGTCCACGAACCCCGGCGGTGTCGGGCACAGCTGGGTGAAGGCGCGGTACATTGATGCGCTGATTCCCGGAGAGGAAGCGGATGGGAAGCTGTTTTTACCGGCGAAGGTGCAGGACAATACCTTTCTGATGAACAAAGACCCCGGCTATGTGAAACGGCTGGAAATGCTGGACGAGCGCAGCCGGAAGGCGCTGCTGCATGGGCAGTGGGATTTGTTTGAAGGGCAGTATTTTTGCGAATTTTCGCCGGAAATCCATGTGTGCTGCCCGCCGCAGTTCCCAAGCTGGTGGAAGCGGTATCTTGCCATCGACTATGGGCTGGATATGCTGGCGGCGTTGTGGATCGCGCTGGCGCCGGATGGCACCGCGTGGGTGTATCGGGAGGTATATCAGTCCGGGCTGATTATTTCCGAGGCCGCAGAAGCGATTTGCCGGGCGGAGAGCGGAGACGAATGCATTTTCCAGCGGCTTGCACCGCCGGATCTGTTCAACCGTCGGCAGGAAACCGGCCGGTCGGCCGTCGATATTTTTGCGGAGGCAGGTTTGTTTTTTGACAAGGCGATGGGAGAGCGCATTCCGGGCTGGTATGCGGTCAAAGAATACCTGCGCCCGTTTACCGACGAGCAGGGTATCCTGACGGCCAAGCTGAAAATCAGCCCGGGCTGTAAAAACCTGATCCGCACCCTGCCGATGTTGGCGGCGGATGACAAAAATCCCAACGATACCGCAAACAGCCCGCACGAGCTGACCCACGCGCCGGATGCACTGCGGTATTTCGCCGCGACGATCCAGCCGCAGGGGCGGGAATGGAAGCCGGGACAGTATGACGGCGATATGGACGCCTTTTTGTCCTATCAGAGATAAAGGAGGAAGCGATGGAATATGTGATTTGCTGTCTGTGCAGCTTGCTGTGCTTTGCCTGCGGCGTATGGGCAGCGCGCGGTGCGCCAAAGCTGCCGCGCAGGAAGAAGCAGGAAACCGCCCATTTGCCAGATGCCGACGACGCATTGAGCCGGGATATTGCCGCGCTGCTGGCATATACCGGGCCGGGAAAGGAGGAGGAACATGCGGACAGCTGAGGACGTCTGGAAGGAATACCAGCGCGGCGTGGATTATAACAACCGCATTACGCTGTATGACCGGGTGAAGACCAATGAGAATTTCTTTATCGGACGCCAGTGGGAAGGGCTGAACGTCACAACGCTGGATCCATTGATTTTCAATGTGCTGCGCCGCGTGGTCAATCTGTTTATCTCCATGCTGGTTTCCGACGACATTGCCGTGACGGCGCAGCCGTTTCAGTCGGTACCGGACGGTGAGATGATGCAGAAAATCATCGACCGTTCGGTGGCGTCCGTGATCGAGCGCGCCGGTATTAAGAGCAAAAACCGCTATATGCTGCGCAATGCCTGCGTAGACGGAGACGGCTGCTTTTATATCTGCTTTGATCCGGACAGGGAGAGCGGGCAGAGTGTTGCGGGTGATATCGAGGTGGATATCATTGAAAATACGGATATTTTCTTCGGCAATCCCGCTGTGGACGATGTGCAGCGTCAGCCGTATATCATCCTTTCCATGCGGCGTTCGGTGGAAAGCGTGCGGCAGGAAGCGATGGCGCGGGGACTGGGTCGCAGCGAGGCCGAGAGCATCCGGCCGGATAGCCTGCTGGAGCCGCAATATGATGCGCAGACCGACGACACCGACAATATGGTGACGGTACTGCTGCGCATGGAACGCACTGCGGAAGGGATTTCCTTCTTGAAATGTACGCAGCATACCGTGATTATGCCCGAGATGGTCACGCCGTACCGGTTGTATCCGGTGGCGTACATGAGCTGGATGCGGGTCAAAAACTGCTTTCACGGCGAATCGCCGATTACCGAGGCGATTCCGAACCAGATTGCCATCAACAAGCTGTACTCCATGTATGTGCAGTGCATCAAACATGTGGCGTTCCCGAAAATCATCTATGACATGACGCGTTTTCCCACCGGGTATTCCTCCGACGTCGGCAAGGCGATCGGCATGCGGGGAAACCCGAACGAGGCAATTGTCACAGCGTTCCAGGCGCCGGATATCTCCGCGCAGGTCATGCCGCTGCTGGAACAGATGATACAGGACACGATGGAGCTGATGGGCGCTTCGGACGCGACGCTCGGCAACGTCAAGCCGGACAACACGTCTGCAATCGTCACCGTACAGCAGGCGACCATTGCGCCGCTCGAGCTGGTCAAGATGGAATTTTTCCGGTTTGTCGAGGATACCGTGCGCATCATCGTCGATTTGATGCGCGTGCATTACGGCACCAGAACCGTGTGTATCACGGACGATGCGGGCGAGGAAATGGCGCGCAAATTCGATTTTGGTGCGCTGGACACGGCGACACTGGAATTGAATGTTGAGGTCGGTTCCAGCGCGTATTGGGCGGAAACCATGCAGACGGTGACCAATGACAATCTATTGGCACGAGGGATTATTACTGACCCGATCCTGTATGTGGAGAACATCCCGGACAACCAGATCCGGGGCAAATCCCGTCTGCTCCGCGCACTGAAGGAGCAGAAGGAAAGCGGTCAGCTGACAGAAATCCAACCGCAGAAGGACATTCCGGCAGGACAGGCACAGCAACGATAAGCATGACAACAGGGCCTGCCGATCCGCAGATGGGAACGGAAAGCCCTGTGTGAATAGAAAGGAGATTGCTTTATGCAGAACAAACACAACTCATCACCGGCGGGTGACGCCCAGCAGGATATCCCGCTGGTGGACAGCGACGAGCAGACCTATCCGGTCAATGTGGATGGACAGACCATTGAGCTGACGCTCGAACAGCTGATTCAGGCCGCTGAGCAGGGGCTGTCCAAGGCAAACGCCGCCGCGCGCCGCGGACAAGCGGCGGAGCAGACATCAAACGGCAACGTATATCAGGCATTTCTGGACGAATATCCCGATATTCAGCCGGATGCAATCCCGCCGGAGGTGTGGGACAATGCAAACCGCTCCGGCGACTTGCTCGGCGCATACCGCGCGTATGAGATCCTTAAGCTACGGGAAGAGCTGGAGGAGCTGCGCAAAAATGCGGAAAACCGCAAAATGGACGTCGGTTCGGCACGTTCCGACGGCGAAAACAACATCACAGATCCCATCATCCTTGCGCTGATGGGAAAGGGCTAAGGAGGTAATTGGATATGGCAGTCAATCTAGCGACAAAATATTCCAGTCAGATCGCAGAGGTATTCACCGCGGGTTCCTTTGTCAAAGGGAAAACATCCACATCGTTTGACCTGACCGGCGTCAAGACGCTCAAGGTATACACACCGGTGACGGTACAGGAAGTGGATTATACCCGCGAAGGGCTGTCCCGCTATGGCACGGTGACAGAGATGCAGGACATCGTGCAGGAGTTGAAGATGACGCAGGATAAGGCGTTTACACTGACCATCGACAAGGGCAATTATCTGGACCAGAACATGAGCAAAAAGGCGGCGGATATGCTGCGCTTGCAGATCAACGAGCAGTCCACCCCGGCGGCAGACAAATATGCGCTGCGACGTTTTGCAATGATGGCGGGCGTTATCAACACAGTGGACGAAGCGCCGACCAAGGACACCATTGTCGAGCAGATCGCGACCGGCGCGCAGACGTTGGACGACAATCTCGTACCGGAGAGTGACCGATATATTTATGTGACGAGTGAAGTGTATAAAATGATCCGGCTGTCCCCGGAATTTACCGGGCTGGAGGGCCTGGGCGTCAAGGCGATCGGCAAGGGCGTCGCTGGCGAAATTTCCGGACTGAATATTGTCCGTGTCCCAAAGAGCTACATGCCGGAGGGCTGCTATTTCATCATCGCACACAAAAATTCCGTGCTGATGCCATATAAGATTTCGGATGCCAAGGTGCACAACGATCCGGTGGGCGTATCCGGCGCGCTGATCGAAGGGCGGCATTATTATGACGCGTTTGTGCTCGGCGCAAAGAGCACGGGCGTGTATGCGCTGGTATTGGAGACCAATAAGCTGGCTGCGCCGACAATCAGCCTTTCCGGTCTGTCGGTGACCGCAACCAAGCCTACCGGCGCGGACGAGGTGCGCTACACCGTGGACGGCACAGACCCGCGTTATTCGGACAGTGCGAAGGTATACGCTTCCGCTGTCACAGTGACCGCAGGGACAGTATTCCGTGCGGTGGCGTTTGCGGAAAACAAATTTACATCGAATGTGGCGGAAAAGTCCTGCTGATAGCGGACTGGGCATGGCGGGCGCATCTGCGCCCGCCGCTGCATACGCGTTTGGGAAAGGAGGATACCGATGACGGGAAAGCAGCTATATGAACAGGCGTTGACGCTGCTGGGCCTGGAACAGGAACAGGTAGATTATTTGGAACGCATGGCGGTTGGCTGCATCAATCAGCTACTGTATGACCGCAATGACGCGCAAAACGCCTTACTACAGGTACAAAACGGCACAACGGCCAGAAGGATGTCGGCCATACCGCTGGACAGCCTGGAAGAAGAAATCCCATATGACGAACGGTTTGTACAGGAGTGCTTTCCGTATGGACTTGCCGCGCTGTTGATTGCGGAGGATGACCGCACCATGTTTAACTGGCTGATGAGCGAATATGAACAGCACGCGGCGTATTATACGCCGTGCATCGAAACACCGATCCGGGGGACAGACCTATGAGCGCGGCCTATCAGTTCCCGGATGCGGAGTCGGTGCAGGAGCTGACAGTCGGGCGGTTTGCCGGTGTAGATTTTGCAAATCATCCGACAAAGGTGGATTGGTCCCGTTCGCCGGATGCGTGCAATATGATCGCCAATGAAACCTATTTTCCGGTCAAACGCACCGGATACCGGCAGGTAGCGTGCTTTGATGGCATTGTGTATGGGCTGCACCGGCTGGACATGGATATCCTGTGTCATGCCGGAAATACATTGTGGCGATTGGAGCCGAATGGGGAGACGACGCTGCTGTATGAGGATATGAATGAAGCGAAATCTACATCCTTTTTGATGGGCGGCAAGCTGTGGCTGCTGGATGGCAAGACCTATCTGGTGTATGATGGCGACACCGTACAGCGGGTACAGGATGTTGCGTTTGTCCCGACTACGACGATCGGCAGCCCGCCGCAGGGCGGCGGCACAAGCCTGGAAGCGGTGAATCTGCTGACACCGTGGCGCATCAATACGTTTGTAGGGGACGGCATAAGCAAGGAATTTCAGCTGGACAGCAAAATGATTGATTTACAGCCGGTGCAGTGTGCGAACTATGAGATACAGGAGGTAGACACGGTGACAGGTGTTGTGACCTTTAAAACCGCGCCGCCGGACGCCGGAGGATTGGCCAATGTTGTCATCCGGTTTGCCAAGACGGTGGATCATGTAGACATCAATAAGTGCCGAATTTGTGGTTTGTACGGCGGACAGAATGACACGCGTGTCTTTGTAGCGGGCAATCCGGAACACCCCAACTGTGATTGGCAATCCGGTCTGTATGACCCGAGCTATTTCCCGGATACCGGGTATACCAAAATCGGCTCGGATGCCTCTGCCATTATGGGCTATGCCAGACAGTACGACACGCAGATTGTGCTCAAGGAAGACGGACAGGATGCCAAGCAGTATTTGCGCACGTTCCAGCTGGACGACAATGGGAATCCGGCGTATCCACTGCGGCAGGGCGCGGAAGCTGCGGGCGTTGTCAGCGCGTATACGATCGATGTGCTGGATGGAACGCCGTATTACCTGTCCCCGCAGGGCGTGATGGGCATTTACGGGACATATGTCACGGAGTACCGCACCATTGCAGGCGTATCGCAGCGCATCAACCCTAAGCTATTGCGCGAACAGCTACAACAGGCGGTTGCGTGCGTGTGGGATGGAAAATATTATCTGGCTGTGGACGGGCATTGTTATGTGGCTGACAGCAGACAGATGGAAAACAATATCCCCGAGTGGTATTATTGGGAACAAATCCCGGCGGTATGTTTCCTTGCCGATCCGGATACCGATGGGTATCTGTGGTTCGGAACCGAGGATGGCCGGGTATGCATGTTCAACCATACGGACGATGTAGACGCGTACACGGATAACGGCAAGGCGATTGCGGCGCGATGGGTTACGCCGCTGTCCGCATTGGATGCATGGGACAAGGGAAAGACGATTTTGTCCTGTCAGCCTGCGCTCATGCCATATGGATATTCCGGAGCGGAAATCTGGTATCGGACGGAGCAGATACAGGAAAAAGTGCGGACGGTCGCATTTTCTCAATTTTCCTTTGTGCAGATGGATTTTTCCCGCTTTTCGTTTCGGTCAACAGCAACCTCGTATCCGGCAGATGTACGTAGGCGTATCCGACGCGCATATCAGTTTCAGTTGATGGTGAAGAATGACGGTGACGAGCCGTTTGGACTGCTGGGACTGACCATCCGGTATATTGTGCGCAAAGGCGTACGCCAGATATAAGGAGACGATGACAAATGGCGGCATTGAATATAGATGAATTGTATCAGGAGGCGGAAAATCGGAGACTGAGCGCCTTTGAAGCGGCACAGCAGGACAGCTTGAGCCGATTGCAGGGAAATCTACAGGGGATTGAGACAAGTTATCGCAGCGGCGTAACACAGGCGCAGAATGCAGCCCGGATTTCTGCCCTGGGGCAGGAGGAAAAGCTTGCGGCGGCAGGGCTGAGCAGCGGTGGCGCATATGCTGCGCCGACAATGGGATATACCGAAACCTCACGCATTGCGGCGGATAACACGCTCCGCACCAATCTCAATACGCTCTCTGCAAAACGATTGCAGCAGGAGCAAAATGCTAGGGCAAGCGCCAATACCGAAATGACGCAGGCCATGCGGGACTACTACAACGGCGTATCGGATATCCGGCTTCAGCTGGCGCAATCCAAAATTGACCAGTACAATACGGATCGGGAATACGATTATACCACGCAGAAGACAGCTTATGAGCAGGCGATGGCGCGCTGGGAGGCGTATGGCGTGGTGCTCCCGGCAGATGAAGCCATTCTCGGCGTAAAGGCGGGGACACGGACAGCGACCAGCGCATACAACGATGCAAAGCTTGCCGCGACAACGGCGTATAACAATGCAAGGCTTGCGCTCGAACGCTGGAAGGCGACGCTGTAACGCTATCAACACAACCGCAAAGCCATCCCATAGCGGAAGGCGGATCTAGCGTGGGATGGCTTTTTCGTTGAGATATCGTATGGCGTTTCTTGGCTGCGTAAGCATAGCATAGGAAGTTCTGTAGCAATTTGTGCAAACGGGGCGGAAAGAAACAAAGTTTTTTGTATAAAATGCATTTACATTTCGGCAAAAAGGCTATATAATAGAATGCATGGCATACCATTTTTGTAAAGGAGAATACGATTATGAAAAGCTTTGTATTTACTGTAACCGATCCGGAAGGTCTGCACGCTCGCCCGGCTGGCATGCTGGTGAAGAAGGCAAAGGAATTCTCGGATACGATTACCATCGAGATCGGCGGCAAGAAGGCTGATGCGCGTAAGATGTTTGGCCTGATGGGCCTGGGCATCAAGGGCGGCAGCGATATTACTGTTACCGTTGAGGGTGATTCTGAGGAAGCAACTGCTGCTGCAATGGAGGCATTCCTGAAGGAAACACTGTGATCCTATCGCAAAATAGTATGCGCCGTACTGCCGGACAGGCAGTACGGCGTTTTTTGCTGGGACAAAGCGAAAGCCCGATTGCCATAAACAATCGGGCTGGTGATATTTCTGTATTTTATTCTGCGGCGATGCGCCTGCGCAAAACCAAAAATGTGCCGTTTTCCGCTTCAAATTCGCCGTACGGTTCAAATTCATTGCGGGTATAGAACTTTACCGCGCCTGGGTTAAATTTGGCGGGCTGCGCCTGTAAGATTTTTTTGCCCATGCGGCGGTAGGTGCACACCGCATGCGTCATCAGCTGTGGGCCGAAGCCAAAGCCGCGGTTCTTTTCCAAAATACACGTGCCGCCCATCTCACCGATTTCTGTGTCACGGTTTTCCACCGTGTTCATGCAGATGACGCCGCCGATTTCGTGGCCGAGCATACCGAAGGAAACGGCATCGGGACAAATTTCCTGAAATCCTTTGAGCCGCGCCTCGATCTGTGCATCGGTATATGTATCCCGGCCATAGGTCGGCCAGTAGATTTGGTGGAACATGTCCAGACACATGCGCTTGTCTTCCGGGTCGTCCCAGTTGACCGGACGGAACCACATTTGCGGGGATACCGGCACATCCTTATCATCGCTCCATTTGAGCGACGCGAAGGTGGACAGCTCCTGCGGCATATGAGAATTGTCGTTGCGATAGGGGATTTCAATGCTGCCATCGTCGTGAAAAACCATTTTGGCAACGCAGGTATTATCCCCCCATCCAACCTGCATCATGTCTTCGGCGCGCAGGCCGAGCGCAAGCGTCAGGACACCGCGGATTGCAGAGCCATGGCTGACAATGGCAATGGTTTTGCCGTCTTCCTCTTTTGCAATGTTCCGCATTTCCTCTAGCACGCGTGCGCCGGCTTCCATGATGGTTTCGCCCTTGGGCGGACGGCATTCCCACGGACGGTTGCACCAGATATCATACAACGCTGGATTCTGGATGGGCAGTGCGGCCCAAGCCTGATCCTCCCAATCGCCCATGTAGATTTCACGCAGGGCGGGACGTTCGATGACGGGAAGCTTGTGCGGCCAGGCAATGGCCATAGCTGTATGGCGTGCGCGCCACAGGTCGCTGGAATACACCGCGTCCAGATATTGGCTGGCAAATCGTTGGCCAACAAGTTCCGCCTGCTTCAGGCCGCGTTTGGTCAGCATACTGTCGTAATGTCCATGGCAGCGGCGGCCAATGTTTCCCTCGGCTTCCGCATGGCGGACAAGATAAATGGTTGTGCTCATAATTGCAATGCTCCTGTCAGCTCGGCAGCAGAGCCAATGCCATGGCTGTCGAGAAATTCTTCCAATTCCTGCAAGGCTTTGATGGGTGCCATGGGATCGGCGATGCAGGCTGTGCCGATGGCGATGGCGGCTGCGCCTGCCAGCATCATTTCCACAATATCGCGACCGGTACGGATGCCGCCCATGCCGATGATCGGGACGTCTACTGCCTGATGTACTTGATAGACCATGCGCACTGCTACCGGGAAGACAGCCGGGCCGGACAGGCCGCCCATGATATTGGACAGGATTGGGCGACGGCTCTCCACGTCGATGCGCATACCGAGCAGGGTGTTAATCAGCGATAGACCGTCCGCGCCTGCGGAAACTGCTGCGCGAGCGATTTCTGCAATATCGGTAACATTTGGGGTCAGCTTGACAATCAACGGTTTTTTTGCAACTGCCTTGGCGGCGGATACGACTTCCTCCACCATTTTTGGCTGTGTGCCGAAGGTCAGGCCGCCGCATTTGACGTTGGGACACGAAATATTCATTTCGATGAGATCGACATCCGCATCCGAAATTTTTTCCACAATGCCGACGTATTCCTCTACGGTGTGACCGGAGACATTGGCGATGATTTTGGTATCAAACTGGCGCAAAAACGGGATTTCATCCTGAATAAAGCGGTCAACGCCTGGATTTTGCAGGCCGACGCAGTTTAAAATACCCATTGGTGTTTCCGCAATGCGCGGCGCCGGGTTCCCCAGCTGTTCTTCCGGCGTGAGGCCCTTTGCGCCGATACCGCCCAGCTTGCCCAGGTCGTAGAAATCAGCGTATTCATGGCCGAAGCCGAACGTGCCGGAGGCAGTTGTCACGGGGTTTTTCATTTCCACCCCACAAATATTTACACGAAGATCAGCCATTACCACTGTACCTCCTTTGCATCAAATACCGGGCCGTCTTTGCAGACATGTCCGTACCGTGTGGAGCCGTCTGTATGTTTGAGTGAGCAGACGCAGACCAAGCATGCACCGATACCGCAGCCCATGCGCTCTTCCATGGAAACCTGGCAGGGGATGCCCGCCTCTGCGGCGATCTCCGCCAGTGCGCGCAGCATTGGCTTTGGGCCGCAGCAGCACACGGAGGTGTATTCTGAAATATGTTGCTTCAATACGTCGGAGACAAAGCCATGGATGCCATAGGAACCGTCATCGGTCGCAACATAGGTCGTGCCGATCGCCTGGAAATCGTCTTCAAGAATGACAGCGTCCTTGTTGCGGAAGCCGAGGATGGCCGATGGCTGCGCGCCGTTTGCTTTTGCAGCCTGCATGGTATAGAGCATGGGTGGGACACCGATGCCGCCGCCGATACATACCGGCCGGTCGCCGAGTTTTGTCAGATCGAACCCGTGTCCAGCAGGGCCAAGGATGTCCAGTACATCGCCGACGCTGCGGCGGGACAGCCAGCGCGTGCCGTCGCCCTTGACGGCAAACACAATTTTCAGCAGGCCGTCGTGCGCCTGACAGATGGAAATGGGGCGGCGCAGCAGATTGGCCTCACCGCAGGTAATATGGACAAACTGCCCGGGCTGCGCCAGCGCACAGATGCGCGGGGCATCCAGGATCAGCGCGAATAGATTGTCACCGAGCTGTTGGTTTTCCCGTACCGTACCGTTTTCCTGTATCGACATAGAAAAATCTCTCCTCCACGTAAAATAAGATATTTCATGCATCCAGTGTAACATAGAATGCCAGTTGTTGCAACAAAAAGCCCGGCCTGGATGCCAGGCCGGGCGGCGGATCAGTTCCTTCTGTTGCCGAACAGGCGGAGCAGATACAGGAACAGGTTGATAAAATCGAGATACAGCTGCAAGGCGGAAATAATAGAAGCCTTTTGCAGCAGCTCGGCATTGCCTTGGAAGTAAGCATAATTCCTGCGGATCATCTGCGTATCATACGCAGTAAAAGCGATGAATATGACAACGCCCACCAGGCAAAGCCCGGTATCCAAGCCGGAAATGAAAATGGACAGGATCGCCAGTACAAGCAATGCGATCAGACCAAACAGCAGGACCGGACGGATGCGGGAAAGGTCTGCTTTGGTTACGTAACCGTAAAGCGCCATCACGCCAAAATATACGGCGGTCATGCCAAAGACAAAGACCAGCGAAGAAACCTGATACATGATAAAAATAGAGCTAAATGTAACGGCGTTGAGCAGCGCGTACAGGAAAAACAGGCCGCGTGCAGCTGTAATGCTCAGTTTTTGGATGCGAGCGGACAGATAGACGACAACGATCAGCTCGGTGATGACCAGGACAAACGGCAGCATGCCGTTGAGCCCGAGGAATACGGAATAGATAGCGCCCGTGTAATACAGCGCCAGGGATGCCGCAAAGGTAACAACCAAGCCGAGGAACATCCAACCAAACGTTTTCGCTGTATAGGAAGCGATGGAATCGCGGCTCACACCGAAGGATTCAGGATCATATCCTTGATTCATAGAAACACCTCTCTTATATTTTTTATGTATTATACCGCATTTTCTCAAATTTGTACAGGAAGTTCGTGAAACTATTCTGTATACAAATTATGAACAAAGCGTTACAATAAAATGCAGAATGATCATAAAAAAACGACGGAATGAAAAAACATCCCAAAAGATGGAAAGCGAGAGAAAAAATGAAAGACATACAGATGGATACACGGCACATGCTCGGCCGGTATGGGTCGCTCCGCACGCAGCTGGTGCTGGAAGGCTTGCTGGTAGGCGTTTGCGCCGGGCTGGTATCCGTATTGTACCGCTATGCGCTTGCATGTGCGGATCAGATCCGGAATACGGCGTTATCGCTCAGTGCTGGAAACCCGCTGCGCATGGCGGGCTGGTTCCTGATATTGATTCTTCTGGCGTTATTGGTGACATGGCTGCTGAAATGGGAGCCGATGATCTCCGGCTCTGGTATCCCGCAGGTGGAAGCGGAAATTGCCGGATACCTTCGCCCTAGCTGGTACCGGGTGATTGCCGGAAAGATTGTCGGCGGGTTCCTATGTATCGTCGGCGGGCTGTCACTGGGCCGAGAAGGCCCGTCGATCCAGCTCGGCGGCATGATGGGCAAAGGGATTTCCAAGGGCTTGAAGCGCTTCCGGCTGGAGGAGCATTTTTTGATTACGTGCGGTGCTTCGGCCGGACTGTCGGCAGCATTCAATGCGCCGCTCGCTGGTGTGATGTTTGCGCTGGAGGAAGTGCACAAGAGCTTTTCCCCACTGGTACTGCTGTCATGCATGGCAGCATCGCTGGTTGCCAACTATATTTCCAGCGGTATTTTTGGCATGCAGCCGGTGTTTTCCTTTCCGGTCAATGATATGATCCCGCTGAGCGGATATGCGTATATTGTTGTGCTCGGATTGATTTGCGGCTTTTTGGGCGTCTTCTATAATAAGATCCTGCTGCTGTCTCAGACAGCGTATAAGAAAATTGCTTTTCTGCCGCAGGCGGTTCGTATGATGATCCCGTTTGTGTGTGCGGGCGTGCTCGGCTTTGTCATGCCGGAGGTACTCGGCGGTGGGCACGAAATGATTGCCGCATTGTATCATGAAAATTTGGCGCTGACGGCTATCCTCGTCTTGCTGGCCGGTAAATTTATTTATTCGATGGTCAGCTTTGGCTCCGGCGCGCCGGGCGGTATTTTCTTCCCGCTGCTGGTGCTTGGCGCATATATTGGCGGCGCGTATAGTACGGTTGCGGTTGATCTGTTTGGATTTGACCATGACCTGGTGGCTAATTTGATTATCATCGCGATGGCGGCGTTGTTTTCTGCGATTGTCCGCGCGCCGGTTACCGGAATTGTGCTGATTTCCGAGATGACTGGCAGCTTTTCGCATCTGATGTCGCTGGCGACGGCGTCGCTGGTAGCGTATATCACAGCGGAAATGCTGCGCAGCAAGCCGGTTTATGAAAGCCTGACCGAACGGCTGCTTGCCGGACGGAATGTTAAAATTGCAAAAGGGAACGCCGGGAAAAAATCCATTATTACATCAATTATCGAGGAAGGGAGCGCGGCGGATGGCTGCACCATCCGGGAGTTGGGATTGCCGGAGGATACGCTAGTCATTTCGGTTACCCGCGGCGAGGATGAGCTGATTCCGCGCGGAAACTTACGGCTCAAGGCGGGCGATACCTTGGCGACGATGGTGCGTGAGCGCGACCTTGCGGCAATGGAATCTGTGCTTCGGCACAAGATTTCCTTCGAGGAGGAATGATATGCTGGTAACACATATGTTTGGACCGTGGTTTGACGCACAGTCACGCGTGCTGATTTTAGGCACCATGCCGTCACCCAAATCACGGGAGGCTGGTTTTTATTATGCGCATCCACAGAACCGCTTTTGGCGTGTGCTGCCAATGCTATTCGGGGAACCGACCGCTGTCGGGGATATCCCAGCGCAGCAGGATTTCCTCACACGGCATCACATTGCGCTGTGGGATGTGCTGGAGAGCTGTGAGATCACAGGCGCTTCGGATGCCTCGATCCGCAATCCCGTACCGAATGATATGAACCATATCCTGCAAAATGCACCGATCCGGGCAATTTTCTGCACGGGACAGAAAGCAGGAACGCTATATCAAAAATATTGCCTGCCCGAATGCGGCGTACCGGCACAGATTCTGCCATCCACCTCGCCGGCAAATTGCGCTATGGGGCTGGACAAGCTGTTGGAACGCTACGCGGCCATTCGTCAGGCACTGGAAGAATAGGAGGGCATATGCTGCACACAATTGTTTGGGCGATTTATTTTATTTTGTATCTGATCGCTGTATCGCCCGCGATGCTGTATTGCAAGCATCAAATCAAAAAAGGCAAGCGCGAACAGGTCGAGCCGCTGATCAAACGCATGGCATACCGTTGGGCAAAGCGTTTGCTGTGGGCTGCCGGCGCCAAAATTGAGGTAACTGGAACGAAAAACATCCCGGAAGGGACGGCTGTTTTTGTTGCGAACCACCAGAGTGATTTCGATATCCCGGTTGTATTGTCCTGCACCGGCGACCCGCGCGCACTGCTGGCCAAGGTATCGCTTTCCAAGATTCCAGGATTGCGGGGATGGATGGACCTGCTGCAATGCGTTTATGTTGACCGTGCAGATGAAAAGCAGTCGGTTGCCGCGTTGATGGACAGCACCAAGCTGGTAAAAAGCGGCGTATCCATGACGATTTTCCCGGAAGGCACGCGCAGCAAAGGCGGCCCGGTGAAGGAATTTAAGGGCGGCGCATTCCGCATTGCGACCAGCGCAAAAGTGCCTGTGGTGCCGGTTACCATTGACGGTAC
>JAUNIY010000214.1 GCA_030523305.1 Eubacteriales bacterium | reverse complement strand
ATCTTGACATCGCTGTTGTCTTCCACCTGTGTGCTGCCAGACCCGCTTGCCGAGCTCGAGCTATTGCTGTCCCCGGACGATGAACTCCCGCACGCGGTCAGCGTTACCGCCATTACACCTGCCATTAACATGGCCATCCATTTTTTCAACATCTCTCATTCTCCTTTACACTTTTTTGCTCTATTTCAGAAATGCCACAAGGAAAAACCTCCTGGCATTTCATTGATAGACCTTTTTATAGAATCAATAGAGGTTTTATACATTGACTGGTTTGACATCCACCCATGCACCGGTTTTTGCGGACTCCATAACGGCATCCATAACACGGTTGATCTTGGCGGCAAAAACGAAATCTACAACCGGCTTTGTGCCATTGACGATGTTGTCAAGAAGATCGTGTTCCTCAATCGTCTTGAGATCCTCGTAACCAATTCCGATACCCGGGCCGCTCCAGAACTGGCCATATTCGCCGTGGCCAGGAGCAACAATGATGTTTTTAAAGCCTAGATCCGTTGGTTTACCGTCGAGACGATATATATTGATTTCATTCATACGCTCAAGCGAAAACGTGATCGTGCCACGGGTAAATTGTGCTTCAAATACCTCTCCCTGCTTGCGGCCAGGTGCGACACGCGAAGAGGAGATATAACCAATGCCGCCGTTTGCATAGCGGCACAGGAATTGCGCCACGTCGTCGTTCTCAACCGGTTGCACCCTCCCCTTGGCATCTTTACGCTCCCGATAAACGATTTCAGTCATGCCAGAAACCGCAACAATATCTCCCAAAAGATATTGTGAAATAGAGAGGACATGTGCTGCCAGATCTCCCATGGAGCCGAGCAAAGAGTTCTTTGCTAACATACGCCACGCATGCGGTGCATTCGGGTCGGCAAGTCCATCTGTATCGTAGCTGCCGCGGAAGCAAACCAATTCACCCAATTCACCAGAGTCAATCACCTGCTTTGCATAAGCAATAACCGGAATTTTCATGGTATTGAAACCGCAGGTTGCGATCACGCCGCATGCTTCTATCTCTTTTGCTGCCTTCTCAGCCTCATCGCCGTTCATACCGAGCGGCTTTTCGCAGTTGACATGCTTGCCGTGACGGGCAGCTTCCATCGCAATTTCGCAGTGCAAGCTGTTCGGTGTGCAGATGCAAACCAGGTCGACATCATTCGCTGTGACAACCTCATGCCAGTCCGTTGTATAGCGCAGGAAACCATGGCTCTCTGCCAGTTCTTTTGCAGCTCCCTCAACTGGATCAGCTACAACAACCAGCTGGATTTTAATATCTGATCCAAATTGGCATTGATTTACATACGCAGTCGCATGGCTGCGTCCAATGAAACCGGCACCAACAAGGCCGATACGAATGGTTTTTTTCATAATCATTTCGCTCCTTCGTCCGTTGCAAATTGTATCAAAGCGCTATCGCTTGAAGTGATTTTAGTATACACTTCTGAAGGATACAATTTCCATTCGCAAACCGAACGAAGATTTTTATTGTATGAAACTGCAAAACAACCGATCAATTCTGTATATCATGCCTATAAAAAGCAATCGTTTTGCAACGTAAAGCAGTTAATATTCCGATCAATTTAATAATGCTCGAAACGCTATCTCATATGATATGGGAATAATCGCCAAAATACTGTACTATAACCGAGCAAAAAACAAATTTTGCTCGCCATGCTATTGTTCGCCAAAGTCTTCGTTTAAGCTGTCCATATTTTCATCTAATGCGATCGTAATCGGCGTTCGGATAAACGATTCTTTTGGCCGTTTATCCTGCGTCAAGTAACGATGCATGGTCTCAAGCAGGATACGCGCTTGCTCACGCGGCTGCAATCCGATAGAAAATGTGACGATTTTCTTGCGAATGAGCGAAGAAACATCCGCATCCGTCCCGAAGCAAACCAAAGCAACCGTTTGTTTTGCTCGGCGCTCCAATATCGCCAATCCAATCTCGCAGGAACACCCCGCAAGATTACAGATTCCCGCGAGATTCGGATAATCTTCCAGCAACCTCCGCGTCAATTGATACGCCATTACGGGTTGTTCCTGTGAGTAAATTTGCCGCACAACATGGACATCGGGGTAGTCCGATCGCATTACATCGTAAAAACCACCCAACCGCTGCTGATGGCTGGAAATATTGGTTGATCCAGAAATCACGGCAATCTGTCCGGCACCTCCGATGCTTTTTGCAATAAGAGAAGCCGCAAGCCTGCCGCTTTTGACACAATCCTCGCCTACCAAACACAGCCGATCCGCATTCGGCACATCAGAGTCAAAAAAGATAACTGGTCGGGCCTGCTGATCCAATTCGTTCCGAATCTGTTCGCTGCGCACACCGCGAAGCAGATATCCATCGATTGGCTGCGTTTTGAGCTGCTTCAAAATTTTTAACACTTCATGTGCATTTGCTGTATTACAAGGAAAATACACAAGCTGCAGTGCGGGCATAAGCGCGCCCAACTCCTCCAGATAACGCCTGAGGACAGTAAAATAAGGATTGTTCGGTCCGGGCAATATCACTGCCACGGTTTTGACGCTCTGCTTTGCTTGCACCTTTTTTCGTTCTGAAAGCGGGACATATCCTGTCTCTTCCATCACTTGAAGAATGCGTTCACGAACATCTTCCCGCACGCCGGGACGACCGTGGATCGTTTTATCGACCGCACCGCGGGATACACCGACAATCTCAGCAATTTTCGTCGTGGTCATTTTCAACGGAATGCCTCCCTTGTATATCCCAGATCGCATGGTTGTTTGTTTACGTTCATTATTATAACACACAAAAAACAAAAAAACAACACCAAAAAAATTGCACAACAAGCATTGATCCGCCCATTTTCATTGAACGATCATGTCCTTTGTAATAGAAATAAATTTTTTTAATAGAGAA
>JAUNIY010000039.1 GCA_030523305.1 Eubacteriales bacterium | reverse complement strand
GTCACAAGCATGGCCGGCATGACGGTCATGGTCAAATCATAGCTTGCAAATTTGTTGATGCGGTGCTTGGTAAAAATACCGCCGCTCAGACGGCTGCCATAATTGGCGGCAATCTGATAAAAGCCCTTCGCCCAGCGCATGCGCTGCGCCCACGATTGCTCAAATGTCGTCGGCTGCTCGTCGTACAGCATGGCACCGCTGCAATAAGCGATGGTTTCCCCGCGGATGACGGTATCGACGGTAAATTCGATGTCCTCTGTCAGCAGGTGATAATTCCAGCCGCCGCGCTCGCGGATCACCGAGCTTGCAACCACAAAGCCTGTGCCAGAAACGGCACAGCTGGTGCCCAGCATCATACGCGCATTGTTGAGGAACTTGGCCTCGCGCAGAAACCACAGCGAATATCCGGCGGAAATCCAGTTCGTTCCGAAATTTTTGGAATTGCGGTAGCTGGTCATGATGCGGTGGCCCTTGGCAAAGGTCTTGTTGATTTCGGTGAAATAATTTTCGTCCAACAGGTTGTCCGCATCAATAATCACATAGGCATCGTAATAGCTGTCGCCGTAATCCTTTGCGATATTTTGAAATGCATAGTTGAGCGCATAGCCCTTGCCAACCCGCTCCTGGTTGAAGCGTTCATATACAATCGCGCCATGCTCCCTGGAAACCTGTGCCGTATCGTCGGTACAGTTGTCCGCAATGACGATCGCATCCAGCAGCTCGGACGGATACGTCTGGGAACGGATGGTATCCAGCAGCTGCCCGATGACCGCCGCTTCATTGCGCGCAGAAATAATCGCCGCATAGCGGTGCAGCTTTGCCGGCGGTTCCTGATGCCGCCGCAGCCTGCGCTTTTGCCGCCATTCCCCGATAAATACAACGGCCATATACAGCATCTGATACACATACAATACGGAAATGACCGTAATGATCCCCGTATTCATATGCATAATAAAAGTCACAGCAAAAACCTCCTGATCTCAATCGTAAAGCTCGCGTATCTTTCTCCCAACATAACACCTTTGCCGGTCAATTTCAAGAAATTTACGCGTATTTAACAATATATTCTCAATTTTCTACACTGTACACAAATTGGAACCGGGCGCTCTGTTTATTTCTGCGCACTTTTTTCCCATGGCCCTGTTTTCTCCCATAGGATATTCCACCATCGGCGTATGTTTCCAAAATAGAAAACAACAAAGCGCGCCGGGATCTGTTTTCCCCAACGCGCTTTGTACATGATCGGATCAGCCTGCAGAGCCTACGGCGGAACCGGCGGAGCCGGAGCCTTCCTCTACAAATGCATCCGCATTAAACGGCAGATACGTGTTGACGTTATACGCCGTAATCTTGTCGTATTCCTCTGTGGTCTCAACTTCCATCGTCTCGATGATCTCGTCCAGCTTGTCCTGTACGATCTGTTCGCCAATGGCGTCCTTGATCGTGCTGTCATCGCCTTCTTCGCCGGAATTGTTCAGATACGATGCGGTATCGGTCAGCGCTTCATCCTTCAGCTCCAGCCGCTCAATGATAAACCAACCGTAGCCTTCATAATATACCAGCTCGTCGTTGATGGCGCCATCTTCCATATTGGAAACCGCGTCGTAATACTCGGTTACCATATCGCCTTCGGTGAAATAGTAGCCGTCGTCCGACTGCGCGGTATCGGCGTTGTTTTCCTCCCACAGCTCGTCAAAGCTATCCGGATCTGCCTTGGCCTGATCCAGGATACTCTGCGCCTTTTGCTGCGCTTCAGTCAGCGCGTCGCCCTCCAGCTGATTGCCGTCCTCGTCGGTATCCGCGATCAGGATGGATTTTGCGTGCAGGTACGTGTCGTGGAATTGCTCAGTGATGATGCCGTCGTCATAATATTTATCGATGACATCGTACATCAGCTGCGTGGTTTCGTTGTTGCTGTCATACAACTCTTCGGTATATCCATAGCTGTTGAGATAGGTGACAAACGGATCCTCATCGCCCTTGACCGTGTACTTGAGCCAACGGGTAAAGCCGCCGGTCTTGGAGCCGAGCGCCTCGCGGTTGGCATCCTTGTTTTCCTCCAGCGTGTCCTTGGAAGACTGGCTCAGCGAAACGCCTTCCTGCTCTGCCAGCTTCTGGATTGCGCGGTACTGCTTGACCTGGTTCAGGCAGCCCTCTTTGATGCCGTTAAAGATATCGTCTCCGGCCAGGACGCTGATGTCCATGCCGAAGCTGTTTTCATAGTACATCAGATTATATACGATGTAAGCTGCCAGCTCGCTGGACTGCACATCCTCGCCGTCAATGGTTGCCACTACCGGCGTGTTGTCCTGTGTCCCGCCGCAGCCGGTCAGCCCGGCCGCCATGCTGACACAAAGCACCCCTGCCAGCAGCATGGAAAGAAATCGCTTCATGTTTGTTCTCCTGTTCTTTTATCAAAATTCCGATAGACCCCCGCTGGAATGCACGTGACCCCCGGCGTTTCTGTCTCGTTTTTTCATTATACCACCATTGTTTGTCCAGTACAATCGCAAAACCGTAAATTTTATGTGTATAAGCTGTGTCCAAATGAAGGTTTTTCCCGCTTATCCGGCCGTAATGCCGTTGCTTCTGCGATATTCCCGCGGAGAACAGCCGGTTTTTTTGAGGAACAGATTGCTCAGGCTGCCGCCGCTCTCATAGCCCACCTCATAGGCGATGTCCATGACGGTCATCGTCGTTTGCAGCAGCAGCATTTTGGCTTTTTCGATGCGAGTATTGATGACATATTCCATCGGGGAAAAGCCGGTCTGCCGCTTAAATTCATGCGAATAATGACACGCGCTCAGATGCGCCATATCCGCCAGCTCCCGCAGCGTGATGGTTTCCCCGACATGCTGCCGGATGTATTCCACCGTCTGGTTGATCGGGTCGCTGCTGCGCGCTGGCCGCCCTGCCGGCAGCGAAAGCCAGATGAGCAATTGATACATACGCATGGAATCCTCCGCTTCGCTGCGCAGGCCATGGCGCCGGTAATCCTGTACCATATCATACAGACGCTGCCCGATCAGGACATTTTCCTCCCGCCGCAAAACCGGGGAATCGGCGGACAGTGCCCGCGCCAGCGCATGCGCATTGCAGCCGTCAAAATGCAGATACAGCATTTCCACCTGGCCTTCCGCAGCATACCGGTGCGGCCGGTCACAATCTATCAGCAGCACGTCGCCTTTTTCCGCCCGGTAATCGGCCCCATCATACCGCAGACACATGGTCCCGCTGCGTACAAATAACAGCAGCGGATTGTCATACCGCATCCGGCTCACTTCATACTTGTCGTCACAGTAATAATGCCCGCACAAAACGGGGTAAAAATACAGCTCCTTCGCCTTTGCCGTGGCGGTCAGCGGCACACATATGGAGTTGGGGAGGATCCCCGGACCAAGCTCGTACATAAAACAATCCCTTTCCGCAAAATCGATGATGTTTTCCATTATATCCGTTATTTACGATTTGTCAATCCCGCGGTATAATACAGGCAACAAAGGGGAAAACAAAACAGATTCAAAAAACGGTTTCGCTGCTTTTTTGCTCCGTTTTGTTGAACACTTTTGCCACCATTCTCCATGATCGATCAATCCAGAAGCAAAAACCATGTCACAAAATCCATTATGTTGTTGAAAAGGGTAACATCTGTTTATCCACTGTAACGCCACACAAACACACAAGAAACCCTGTTGTATGAGGAAAGGAAGTACGTAGTATGTATATTGGAGAGAAAATCATCAAGAGAGAACCGTTCCGCTGGGGCATCGTAGGCGGAGGCAAGACCTCCCAGGTAGGCTATAAGCATCGTCTGGGCGCAATGCGCGACAACACCTCCTTCGTACTGAAGGCCGCTGCATTCGACGTCGATGCAGAGCGCTGCCGCGAGCTGGGCCGCAACCTGTGCATGGACGAGAGCCGCTGCTATCCGGACTACAAGACCATGTTCGCGGAAGAGGCAAAGCGCGAGGACGGCATTGAGGCTGTCGACATCGCAACCCCGAATTTCCTGCACTATGAAGCAACCAAGGCTGCATTGGAAGCTGGCCTGCACGTTATCTGCGAAAAGCCGCTGTTCTTCGAGGTTGAGCAGGGCGAGGAAATCAAGAAGCTGGCAGAGGAAAAGGGCAAGATCGTCTGCGTAACCTACGGCTTCTCCGGCTTTGAAATGCTGCAGCAGATGCGCGCCATGATCCAGAGCGGTGCGATCGGCAAGGTCAACATGATCGACCTGCGTTATGCGCACGGCTTCGGCTGCGATCCGGAGGGCGACGTCAAGTCCGAGGGCCAGAAGTGGCGCGTTGACCCGTCCAAGGTAGGCCGCGCATTTGTCCTGGGCGACCTGTCCACCCATACCTATTATATGTCGCAGCTGATCTGCCCGGATCAGAAGCTCAAGCAGGTGCTGTGCGACCGTCAGGCATTTGTCGGCTCCCGCTACCCGCTGGAGGACAACGCATACGTTCTGATGCGCTATGAGGACGGCGCTGTTGGCCGCATGTGGTGCTCCTGCGTCAATGCTGGCGACATGTCGTCGCAGCACATCCGCATCGTCGGCTCCAAGGCTTCGCTGGAATGGAACGACGCACGTCCGGATGTCGTACACTACCAGATTCAGGGCCAGCCGGAGCAGCTGCTGTACCGCGGCCTGGATTACCTCGCACCGGAGGCGCAGGAAGACGAGCGCATCGGCGCACTGCATTACACCGGCCTGATCGATTCCTGGTCCAACCTATACAAGCGGTTTGCGATCGCCATGGATGCAAAGGACCGCGGCGACGAGGAGACCCTCAAGAACCTGGTATACCCGGATCTGGAGCACGGCATCGACGGCATCAAGTGGATCAACGCTTGCGCAGAATCCGCCGACAACGGTGCAGTTTGGGTAGACGTAAAATAAAACCACCTTTTATTCTCACGAAGACTGCACCCGGTATGCCATGGGTGCAGTTTTCGTTTTTTGACAGACTGATACCCTGCCGTCCGATGGGACAGCAGGGTTCTTTTTTTATCCGTTTTCTTTTTTCAGATGGTTGATGATCTGTATGTATCTTTCATTGGGCAGCATAGGCTCTTCAAGCTTGCGCAGTGTGTCTTGCGCAATGCTTCCTTCCCTGGAAAATTCTTTTCCTGCCTCGGTAAAGGCAGCGAGCAACCGCTGTTTCAGCGGATCTATTGTTGGAAGCGGCAGCGTCAGCAGCGTCGTTTCATACACGCAAATCATCATCGGTTTACCCAAAATCATTTCCATCTGCATCTTCAGCGGAGCAAAATTTCTAGGATCATATGGAAAGCCGCAGCCTGTTATAACAATATTCTTTTTGGCGGAAAGATCGACCACCGTATCATGGACAGCCGCACCGCTTTCCATTCGCATATCGATCTTTAAAAATGGATTGGTGCGGTCCAACACCGCTTTGAGCGGGGCGGGGATGCCATGATAATAGAGTGGGAAGCTCCACAAAATTACGTCGCTGGCAATGATATCGTCCAATATGTCATTCATATCGTCCTGTATGACACAATGGCCATCTTGACGAAACCAGCAGGACAGGCAGCCTCGACAGAATCCAATATCCTTTTCTATGACGGAAACGACCTGGATCTCATGTTTTTCTTCTTCATTTAGCCCACGAAGAAACGCATGGGTCAGCATCATGGTATTGCTGTTTTTCTTCGGGCTTCCATTCAAAACAAGTACCTTCATAAAAATGCCTCCTATGTTTTACTTGCCATTTGTCTTCCTTTCCCTTATAATAACAGCAAACAATATATTAAAAAAGTCAAAACATTTGATAATAAAATTCAATTTTTTCGATAGATGGAGACATTGCCATGGATACCAAATACCTGCGCACATTGCAAACGATTCTGGAAACAGGCAGCTTTCAAAAAGCGGCCCTTCAGCTGAACTATACGCAATCGACTGTGACATTCCATATCCAACAGCTAGAACAAGAATGTTCAGTGAAGCTGTTCGATAAAATTGGGAGAAAAATGATTTTGACGCAAGCCGGGCGCGACCTGCTCCCGCATATGGAAACCATTTTGCAGGAAACAGAATGGATGCACAATTATGGTAAGAGTCTGCACGATATGAGCGGCACCCTTCGCGTTGGCATGCCCGATGCCTTGCTTTGCTATCAAATGCAGCCGTTGCTCCGTGCCTTTCAAAAGCAAGCCCCTAACATACAACTGACCATCCAGTCCTTACACTGCTATGCCATTCGTGAAAGCGTGATAAACGGCGGAATTGACATGGGCATCCATTGCAACATCGGAGGTTATCCTAAGTCCATTGTGGAAGAATCAATCACCTCTTATCACGCCATTTTGGTTGCCTCCCCCACCGCTGGCCCACAGCAGCTTGATTTTATCACGCCGCACCAGAGAAAATCCATCAACCTCATCTATAACGACCCACACAGCCTGCATCAAAAGAGACTGACGCAATATCTGGAGAAAAAGGATATCGTGATGCACAGCGACATCGAAATGTGGAGCATCGAAGCCGCAAAGGTCAGCGTCATGAACAATTTGGGCATCGCATATTTGCCAGATTTCACCATACAAAAGGAACTGCACGATGGAACGTTGATACCGATCAAAACCGAGCTGGACACCATATCCGTTCCCGTCGTGTGCACATATCACAAGAATAAATGGATCACGCCCGCCATGGCCTTATTTCGCAATCTTTTGCATCAAGGCCTCGCAAAACAAACATAAACGCACGTTTTCCTATTGCATTACAAAAACGAAAAGAGTAAAATAAATCCGTCAGGCTTTGGAAACACTAAAATTATTTCCCAGAATTTCGGTCGGGTAGTTGAAAACTATACCGAATTGGTGTATATTATAGGAGACAACAGTAATCTTGGCGTCGGCAGGCAAAAACCCGCACGCTGCCAACGCCTTACCGATACGAAATTTTATATCTGACAGGAGGATATTCCACATGGAACGTGTTGTTTATTCGGATAACGCGGCCACCACGCCGATTTCCAAGAATGTATACAATGCAATGCTGCCATATCTGACCACTGGCTACGGCAATCCGTCCAGCCTGTACGCGCTGGGCCGCGAGGAAAAGAAGGCCATGGAACAGGCGCGCGCACAGGTCGCCAAAGCCCTGAACTGCGAGCCGAATGAAATCATTTTCACCTCCGGCGGTTCTGAGGCGGACAACCTTGCCATCAAGGGCCTGTTTTTCTCCGGCAAGCTGCCGAAAAACAAGCGTCATATCATCACCAGCAAATTTGAGCACCATGCCGTGCTGTATACCTGCGAATTTATGGAGCGCATCGGCTATGACGTCACATACCTGGACGTAGACAGCCAGGGGCACGTCGATCTGGACGAGCTGGATGCCGCCATCACGGAAAACACCGCGCTCGTCACCATCATGGCGGCCAACAACGAGATCGGCACCATCCAGGATCTCAAGGCGATTTCCGACATCTGCCACAAGCACAACGTGCTGTTCCATACCGACGCGGTACAGGCAATGGGCCATATGCGCATCGACGTCAAGGCAATGGGCATCGATATGCTGTCCATCTCCGGCCACAAGCTGCACGGCCCCAAGGGCATCGGCGCGCTGTACTGCCGCAAGGGCATTGTCCTCGAGCCGCTGATCCATGGCGGCGGACAGGAGCGCGGCAAGCGCAGCGGCACCGAAAACATTGCCGGTATTGTCGGACTGGGCGAGGCTGTTCGGTATGCGGACGAGCATCTGGAGAGCAACATGGCCTATGTTGCCAAACTGCGTGACCGCCTGATCGAAGGCGTGCTCAAAATCCCGTATACCCAGCTGACCGGTGACCCGGTCAACCGTCTGCCGGGCACAGCAAGCTTTGTCATCGAGTGCATCGAAGGCGAATCGCTCGTTCTGCGCCTGGATATGGCCGGTGTCGCAGCCTCTACCGGTTCTGCGTGCTCCACCGGCTCGCTCGATCCGTCCCATGTGCTCATGGCGATCGGCCTGCCGCATGAGATTGCGCACGGCTCGTTGCGCGTCACGCTGAGCGAACAGAACACCGAAGAGGATGTCGATTACCTCATTGAAACAATCACCAGCGTTGTCGAAACGCTGCGCGCGATGTCCCCGGTTTGGGATGAAAAAATCAGCGGCCAGCCGATGCTGCAACTATTTGACAAATAACACGGATTGCATGATGTAAGATACAAAGGAGCGATCAATTATGGAATACAGCGAAAAGGTAATGGATCATTTCGCCAACCCGCGCAATGTCGGCGTCATTGAAGATGCCAACGCTGTCGGCGAGGTCGGCAATGCTAAGTGCGGCGATATCATGAAGATGTATATGAAGATCAACGACGACGGTGTCATCGAGGATATCAAGTTTAAGACCTTCGGCTGCGGCGCAGCTGTGGCAACCAGCTCGATGGCAACCGAACTGGTCAAGGGCAAGACGATCGAGGAAGCGCTCAAGCTGACCAACAAAGCCGTAGCGGAAGCGCTGGACGGACTGCCGCCGGTCAAAATGCACTGTTCCGTACTGGCAGAGGAGGCCATCCAGGCTGCCCTGACCGATTACTATACCCGCAAGGGCCTGAACCCGGCGGATTATATCAAGAAATAAGACGTCTGAAAATAGAATACAGGAAAGAGGACTTCCCAAACAAGTTTTATTTCCCCGCTAAGCCGCATACGCTTGTATGCGGCCTTTCGGCGTTTCTCACAAGTTAACTGAACGAAACTGTACAAAAGGGGGCATATGTTCCATATGGAGCGCATTGCACAGCTCATTACTGATTTAACACAATACGATACCATCCTGCAAAGCATACAGGATAGGCAGACGCCGGTCGAGGTCACGGGGCTGTCGCCCATCCACAAGGCAAACCTGACGGCGGCCTTGGCCAGCCAGCTGCACCGGCAGGCGGTTGTCATCTGTCCCAATGACCTCGCCTGCGACCGCATGGCGCGCGATTTGGAAGCATTTTCCGAACGCACGGTGGAAATCCTTCCGTCGCGTGAATTTGTCTTCCACAACGTGGAGTCCTCCTCCCGCGAATATGAACACAAGCGCATTGCCATCCTGCGCGATCTGGCTGCGGGCAAAAAGACCGTTGTGACCACAGTGCCCGCACTGCTCATGGCAACCATGCCGCCGGAGCAGCTGGAACGGTCTACCTTTACCATTGATTTCAACGGCGAGTACGACACCGATACGCTGACGCAAAAGCTGCTGCTCGCAGGCTATCGCCGCTGCATGCAGGTCGAAGGCGAAGGGCAGTTTTCCCTGCGCGGCGGCATTTTGGATATCTTCGTCCCCGGCGAAACCAATCCGGTGCGCATCGAGCTATTCGGCACGGAAGTCGATACGATGTCGTATTTTGACATCGGTTCGCAGCGCCGCACCCGTTCGCTGGAACGGCTGGTCTGTCTGCCCAATATGGAAGCGCTGCCGTCGCTCGCGCCCGATGGCATCCCCGGCCTGGTCCGCCAGATCGAATCCATGATCGCTTCCAAAGCAAAAAAACATCCAGATCTGAACCGCAACCTGCGCCGCGATGTCGAACGCTTGTCCAACGAAGGGATTTTCCCGGCCGCGGACAAATACTTGCCGTACATTTATCCCACGCTGGCCAGCGCAGTCGATTACATCCCGGCGGACGCCCTCGTCTGTTTCGATGATTTCCGCGCCGTGCGCGAAGCCGCCCGCGTCTATGCCCTGCGTCTCCAGGAGGATACTGAGGCCCTGCTCGAACGCGGCGAGCTGTACGGCAAGCACGCCATCTATATGATGACGCTGGAACAGGCATTGGAGCATCTGGGCCGGCAGCCGATGCTGTATCTCGAAACCTTCCTCAGCTCGGTCCCGGAATGTCCGCCGCGCGCCATTGCCGATATCACAGCCAAACAGCTTCCCCCCTATTCCGGCAATATCGCTGCTGCCGCTGCGGATATCCGTTCGTATCAGGACATGGGATACCGCGTCATCGTCGTCTGTTCGGGTGAAATGCGACGGACAACCATGCAGGAGATGCTGGAAGAGCACGGCGTTTCCGCCCGCGTCACCGACCGCATGCCTGCCCCGGGACGCGTCAGCATCCTGGACGGCGCGCTGTCCGCCGGTATCGAATATCCAACGCTCAAAACGGCGGTGCTCACCGAGGGCCAGATGCTGGCCGCACGCAAAAAATCCAAGGGAAAAACCAAAAAATCCAACCGCGAGCACGTCAAGAGCTATACCGACCTGACGCCGGGCGATCTGGTGGTACACGAGCACCACGGTATCGGCCGCTTTGTCGGCATGGAACAGATGCGCATCGAAGGCACATACCAGGATTTTGTCAAGCTGGCCTTTGCCGGAACTGATTTCCTGTATGTACCGGCGACTAACCTCGACCTGATTTCCAAATACATCGGCGCAGGCAGCGACGCGGCCGAAAAGGGGCATGTCAAGCTCAACAAGCTCGGCAGCTCGGACTGGCAGAAAACACGCTACAAAGCCAAAGCCGCCGTCAAGGAGCTGGCAAGCGAGCTGATTGCGCTGTATGCCGAGCGCGAGCGCAAAAAAGGCTTCGCCTTCCCCAAGGACGACAGCTGGCAGCAGGAATTTGAAGCCGCGTTTGCCTATGAAGAGACCGAAGACCAGCTGCATTGCATCGAAGAGATCAAGCGAGACATGGAATCCGAACGCCCGATGGACCGCCTGCTGTGCGGCGACGTCGGTTTTGGTAAGACGGAGGTCGCGCTGCGCGCCGTCATGAAATGCGTGCTCGGCGGCAAACAGGCGGCGATCCTTGTCCCGACGACGGTGCTGGCCCGCCAGCATTACCTCACCTGCCTGACACGGTTTTCCGGCTGGCCGGTCAAAATTGAAATGCTCAGCCGCTTCAAAACAGCCAAAGAACAAAAGCTGATTTTGGAAAAGGTCAAGCTGGGACAGATCGATTTGCTGATCGGCACGCACAAGCTGTTCAACCGCGACATGAAATTCAAGGACTTGGGCCTGCTGGTCATCGATGAGGAGCAGCGGTTCGGCGTATCGCACAAGGAAAAATTAAAGGAACTGTCGCGCCAGGTGGATGTATTGACGCTGTCCGCAACGCCGATCCCGCGCACACTGAACATGGCGTTGTCCGGCATCCGCGATATGTCGGTCATCGAAGAGCCGCCGCAGGATCGTCACCCCGTACAGACCTATGTCATGGAATATGACGAAGGTGTTGTGCTGGAAGCGATGCGGCGTGAATTTTACCGCGGCGGTCAGACCTATTATCTGCATAACGTCGTGGAATCCATCGATTCGTGTGCCGCACGATTGAAAAAGCTGCTGCCGGAGACAGAAATTGCCGTCGCGCACGGCAAAATGAGCCAGCGCGAGCTGGCCCGCGTCATGACGCGTATGAGTGACGGCGATATTGACATCCTGGTATGTACCACGATCATCGAAACCGGCATCGACATCCCCAATGTCAACACGCTGATTATCGAGGACGCGGACAAAATGGGGCTTTCCCAGCTGCACCAGCTGCGCGGCCGCGTTGGACGCTCCGCCCGCCATGCGTTCGCCTATTTCACCTTCCATCGCGGCAAAACGCTGTCGGATATTTCGCAAAAGCGCTTGAATGCGGTGCGGGAATTCGCCGAATTTGGTTCCGGCTTCAAAATCGCCATGCGCGACCTGGAGATCCGCGGCGCCGGGAACGTCCTGGGCGCAGAACAATCGGGGCACCTGATGAACGTCGGCTATGACCTGTATTTGAAGCTGCTGGAAGAGGCGGTGCTCGAAGAAAAGGGCGAAAAGCCGCATTCCAGCTCGGATTGCACGATCGAGCTGCTGGTCAATGCCAATCTCCCACAAAAATATGTCACCGATGCCGGCCAGCGCGTCGATCTGTACCGCCGCATTGCGGCGATCCACACGGAGGAAGATCGTTCGAACCTGCTGGATGAAATGATCGACCGCTTTGGCGAACCGCCGGCCTCCGCCGTTGCGCTGTGTGACATCGCGCTGCTGCGCGCCCGCGCTGCCTTGCAGGATATCGCGCAAATCAAGCAGCAGGATGGACGGATCCTGCTGTCCTGGGCAGACGATGCCGCCGATCTGCGCCGTATGGCTTCGCTGTGCGCTGCCAAGCAATTCCATGGCCGCCTGATGCTCAACGCTGGCAAAACGCCGTATATCTCCCTGCGCATGCAGCCCAAGGAGCGCGCAATCCCGCTGGCCTCCGAGCTGGTACGTATATATGCGCAGACAGGGGAACGCGCAAACACAGCAAACACCTCTCCCCGCACGGATACGTAAGTAGGAAAACAAAGGAGAATCCAATATGACACAGGATCAAAAAATATATCATGAGCAGCGTCTGCGTGTCGCGATCAACCGCCGCACGCAGGCCGAACCCGGTTCGGTCAACAACCGTATCCCACCCGAATTTATTTCATGCAGCGAGGATGGGCGCGTGTGTACCGTGCGCTACCGGCTCAAACCAGAAATGCGCAATCCGATGGGGTGGCTGCACGGCGGCGTCATGAGCGCCATGGTCGACATGGGCATGGGCCTGCTGGTATACTACAATGCGGATTTCCATCTGTGCCCCACGGCTTCCATGACCGTCAATTTCCTGCGGCCTGGTCGCATCCACGGCTCGCTCATCGTCCAGTCGGAAATCACATTCCAAGGGCACAAAATTTATCATACCTCCGCCCGCGCATGGATGGAAGACGAACCGGAAAAGCTCATCTGTACCGCCACAGCAAGCTATATTGTGACACCAAAAGCCGTACCGCTGGACGAACAGAAAAAGAGAAGATAATTTCATCAATCGTTCACAAAAAATACACGAATCCAGTTTATACTAATTACACAGCCGAAAGGTTGTACAAGAGATTTTTCTTTTATCTCTGTTTTACCCCCTTTTAAGTTTTGTACAGGAAACGCCGAGTTTGCCCCAACTTCTCGGCGTTTCTTGTGCCTTTCTTTTTGCATATTTGTATTATTTTATTATATTTATACAATTTGTATTGTAAGTAAAAGCCTCCCAACGTTCATGGGAGGCTTTTTGCTATTCTTTTGCCCGTTCCAACATCGTCTGATACAGCTGATTCTTGCGTGCGCCGGTCTGCTTGGCCGCCTGCTTCACCGCATCACGCAGCGTCAGCCCGGCGGCGGTCAGCTCTTCCGTCAATGCAATCGCCCGCTCCATCTGGTCCGCCGCCGACTGCTCCGGATTGTCCTGCGCCCCTTCGATGACGAGCACAAATTCTCCGCGCGGCTCATGCATATCGTAATATGCCGCCGCTTCCGGCAGCGTCATGCGCAGGCATTCCTCATGTACCTTGGTCAGCTCGCGTGAAATGCTCACTCGCCGGTCGCCCAGCTGCTCCGCCAGATCGTGCATGGTTGCCCGGATGCGGTGCGGCGCTTCATAGAGAATACATGTCCGCGTTTCCCGCTTCAATACATCCAGCCGTTCGCGGCGCGGTTTATTTGCCGTCGGCAAAAAGCCCTCAAAGCACCATTTACCGGAGGGCAAACCGCTCTGCGCCAGCGCGCTCACCGCCGCGCATGCCCCCGGTACCGGAACAACAGGGATTCCTGCTTCCTGGCATAAATTTGCCATGTCCTCCCCCGGATCGCTGATGGCCGGCATCCCCGCGTCTGTCACCAACGCGCAAGTTTCTCCATTCAAAATGCGCTGTACCAGCTCCGGCCCGCGCTGCATTTTATTGTGTTCATGATAGCTGACCAGCGGCTTGCTGATCTGCAAATAATGCAGCAGCTTTCCGCTCACGCGGGTATCTTCCGCTGCAACAAAATCCACTTCTTTGAGCACCCGAACCGCCCGATACGTCAAATCCTCCAGATTTCCAATCGGTGTTGCAACCAAATAAAGTGTACCGCAAGGCATGGTCAAAACTCCTCCTGATGGTAAATTGCGCGGTATTCCGCCGTCTGTGTGCCGTCCATATCGCACACGAGCAGCGGCGGCAAAACCTGGACACCCGGCGCACTGCCCCGGCGCGCTTCGATCAAAACCGCCGAGGGGACAGCCTGCGCGTGCTGATGCACAAACCGCAGCCGCTTCGGCTCCAACTGATATTTGCGCATATCTGCAATCAGCTCGACCATGCGTTCCGGCCGATAGACGAACGCCGCACGCCCGCCAAACTTGACCAGATATGCCGCCGCCTGTATGGCATCCGCAGCATTGCATTCCGCCTCCTGGCGTGCAGTCAGGCGATTGTGCCCTTTGGCGGAAAACCCGCTGTTTTGCGAAAAATACGGCGGATTGCACACAACATAATCAAACGATCCCGTCGCAAACAGGCCTTTGTGCTGCTTCAAATCGCCCTGTATCACGGTCATGCGCTGCTGTAAACCGTTCAGCTCGACATTTTCCTGCGCCAGCGCGGCAACCTCCGGCTGAATTTCCAGCCCGGTCACCGTAACGCCCGCATGACGTGCGCACAGCAGCACACCTAACGCCCCGTTTCCACAACCGAGATCCATGATCTTCGCCCGCGACGGCGGCGCAGCAAAGGCAGACAGAAGCATACTGTCCTGCCCCAGCTTAAAAAATCTGTCGTCCTGTATCAGCGCGAATCCGCCCCAAAGCTTATCGGTTTGCCGCATACGATTCTCCAATTACAATTTGTATAATAATGAAATAATAGTACAGTATATTATCTATTTAAACGGGGTTGGACAATTGTTCCATCCTCATCTGTATTATTCCATACAAATAATACAATTTGTTATTTCTTCAGTTGCTTCCACGCATTGACCGCCAGCTCATCGCAGCGGTTATTGTTCTCATTTTGCGCATGGCCCTTGACCCAATGGAACGTGACATGGTGAATGTCCAGCAGATCGAGCAGCCGTTCCCACAGGTCGGGGTTTTTGGCCGGTTCCTTTGGCGTGCGCATCCAGCCCTTGCTGCGCCATTTGACGGCCCAGCCCTTTTGGATGGCATCGATGACATATTTGCTATCGGAATACAAATCGACGTCGCACGGCGTTTTCAACGCCTCCAACGCTGTGATAACAGCGAGTAATTCCATCCGATTGTTGGTGGTTTCTGCAAAGCCCTGGCTGATTTCTTTGCGATGCTCGCCATATTGCAGGATAATACCGAAGCCGCCCGGCCCGGGATTCCCGGAACAGGCGCCATCGGTGTATATGATAACATGTTTATTCTTCGCTGCCATCGTGATCCTCTGTCAGCTCGTCTTCTGTATCGTCCTCTCGTTCAATGCGTGTCATGGCGTTGACATGGACGTTATCGCCGGTACGCATGACGATGACGCCGCGCGAGCTTCTGCCGCATGTACGGATATCACTCACTGCTGTGCGGATCATAACGCCGTCGTCCGTGATAATCAAGACGTCGTTGTCCTCATCGACCACTGCTGCGCCGGCGATGTTGCCAGTCTTCTCACTGAGCGCATGGGCAATGATACCATGCCCGCCGCGATGATGGATACTGTATTCCTGCACCGGCGTGCGTTTGCCAAAGCCCTTTTCGGTAATCGTGAGCACTTCGCCCTCCGGACGGGCGCGCACACCGCCAATGACGCGGTCGCCCTCTGCCAGCGCGATGCCGCGGACACCCACAGCGGAACGTCCCATCGGGCGCACTTCATTTTCATCAAAGCAGATGGCGCGGCCCTGTGCTGTGATCATCAGGATATTCTGTTTGCCATCGGTCAAACGCACGTCAACCAGCCGGTCGCCTTCATTCAATGTCAGCGCACGCAAACCGGTCTTGCGTATCCTGCACAGCTCGGACAATGCGACGCGCTTGACTGTGCCCTGTTCGGTGACAAAGAACAGATAATGCTGCTCGTCATATTGATCCTCCGGCACGCGGAACATCGCGGAAATTTTTTCATCCGGCTCCAGCGCCAACAGATTGACCAGATTCGTCCCCTTTGCCGTACGGCTGGTTTCCGGAATCTGATAGCCTTTCAGGCGGTAAACCTTGCCGAAATTGCTGAAAAACAGGATATTGTCATGGGAGGATGCGGCAAACAAGACTTCGGCATAATCCTCTTCCCGGGTTGCCATGGCATTGACGCCGCGGCCGCCGCGCCGCTGCGCGCGATAAGTCGCCGTCGGCAGACGCTTGATATAGCCCCGATGGGTCAAGGTATACGTGCAATCCTCCATCGGGATCAGGTCTTCGATATCAATTTCATCGTCGACAATTTCAATTCCGGTGCGGCGCGCATCGCCAAACCGGTCGCGGATGTCGCTCAGCTCGGTTTTGACGATATCCAGCTGACGTTCCCGGCTGCCCAGGATCTCCATCAGGCTCTTGATTTTGGCCTCGATTTCATCGTATTCGTCGCTGATTTTCTGGCGTTCCAAGCCGGACAAACGGCCCAAACGCATGCTGACGATTGCCTGCGCCTGATCTTCATCCAGATGGAATTCATATTCTTCCTTGCCATCGACAATGCCGAGCAAGGCAATCTGGTTGATGATAAACGGCTCGGCGATCAGGTTCTGTTTTGCCTCGGTTTCATTGGCGGATGCGCGGATAATCTGGATGATGCGGTCGATATTATCCGTCGCAACCTTCAAGCCTTCGAGGATATGTGCGCGCGTCTCGGCTTTTTTGAGGTCATACCGGCTGCGGCGTTCGATGATCTCACGCTGGAATTCGATATACTGGTCGATCAGCTCACGCAGGTTGAGCGTGCGCGGCTGGTTATTGACGAGTGCCAGATTATTGACCGAAAAGGTTTCCTGCAGCTGGGTATAGTTAAACAGACGATTGAGGATAACCTGCGCATTGGCGTCCTTTTTCAGCTCAATAACAACGCGGATGCCCTCGCGGTCGGATTCATCGCGCAGATCAGAAATGCCCTCGATGCGCTTGTCCTTGACCAGGTCGGCGATGGATTCCACCAGCCGCGCCTTATTGACACCATACGGGATTTCGGTTGCGACAATGCGCGTCCTGCCATGCGGCATGTCTTCAAAATGCGTGCGTGCGCGCACCTTGAGCTTGCCGCGCCCGGTGGCATATGCCGCGCGGATACCGCTGCGCCCCATAATCAGGCCGCCGGTCGGGAAGTCCGGCCCTTTGATGTACTGACAAATTTCATCCAATCCTGCTTCCGGATGGTCGATGACATGACAGATACCGTCGATGACCTCGGTGAGGTTATGGGGCGGCATATTGGTTGCCATGCCGACGGCGATACCGGTCGAGCCATTGACCAGCATGCTCGGGAAGCGGGATGGCAGGACGGTAGGCTCCTTGCGGTTATCATCGAAATTCGGTGTAAATTCGACGGTTTCCTTGTCAATATCCGTCATCATATGCGCGGCAAGCTTGCTCATACGCGCCTCGGTATAACGGTAAGCAGCCGGAGGGTCGCCGTCGATGGAACCAAAGTTGCCGTGTCCATCGATCATTGGATACCGCAGCGAAAACCACTGCGCCATACGTACCAGCGCATCATACACAGAGGCGTCACCGTGCGGATGATACCGGCCCAGCACATTACCGACGGTCGTCGCCGCCTTGCGGTACGGACGGTCCGCTGTCAAATGGTCCTCATACATTGCATACAGGATGCGGCGATGTACTGGCTTTAAGCCATCGCGCGCATCCGGCAGCGCACGGCCGACAATAACCGACATTGCATAATCAATGTAGGATTTTTTCATCTCCCGTTCCAGATCGACGGGAATGATTTTCTGATTTTCAAAGCTAATATTACTTGCCATATATTCTCCTCCTCCTTACTTTTCTTTTGCAAAAAGAAAAGTAAGACAAAAGAAATGTCTGTGCGCTCCCGCGCAGATCCGGGCATTCGGACAAACGCGTCCGAATGCTGGTCTCCTTTCCCAAAACCATGCTTTTTCTAACAACGTGTACGCTTTCGTTTCAGCTATGCAAAAACAAAAGCGAGACAAAAGAAACGTCTGTGCGCTTCCGCGCAGATCCGGGCATTCGGACAAACGCGTCCGAATGCTGGCTTTCTTTCTTCTAAAGCCATGCTTTTCTCTAACAACGTGTACGCTTTCGTTTCAGCTATGCAAAAACAAAAGTGCTCTGCTCCCTGGCTTCCCCCAAGGGGGAAGGCTAGAAAGCACCAAATCTACGTTAGGCCGGGGCCTCGCTCTCGCTGCGCTCGGCTGCATACAGCAGCACGCGACCCAACCGGGGGAAGCCTCTCTTTCTTGTTTTTTATTCTTCCAACAATTCCGACAAACAGGAAATGCATTCTTCAAGCGAATCCAAAGCATCTTCCAGCAATTCATATGCATCGGATGCTTTTTTGCTCTTTTTCTCTGGCAGCAAATCCATCAATTCGTCATGCCCTGCCATCAGCTTTTGTGCAGCTGCCCGGATGCGCGCCTGTTTGATATCGTCCATAAACCAAATTCTCCATTCATGATCGGTTTCACCTGATACAGGTGAACTGCCGGACCCTCCGTCCGGCATGTTCACAGTGCGCGGGAGCGCACCGCACATCTTTCTCTTGCTTCCTTCTCTTTCTATGCAGAAAGAGAAGGAAGTCC
>JAUNIY010000213.1 GCA_030523305.1 Eubacteriales bacterium | reverse complement strand
CAGAAAAGCGTTTCAGGAAAACCCATAAACAGGCAAAGCCTCAGAAACCACCGGGTTTCTGAGGCTTTTTCCGTATATTCTCGCAAGCCTCAAAGCGTCTCAATAAACTGCAATAGCTGAACGAAGCTCCCCCTGGGGTACTCTGCGATATTTTTTCGTTCTTTGTTGATCAGGCAATCGGTGAGCAGAAATACCTGCATCCCAACGGACTGCGCCACCATGTCCTCGGTCACATCGTTGCCCACCATCAGACATTGCTCCGGCTTAACGCCAAGCCGTTTTGCAATCTCCCGGTAATAGTCGGGGTTTGGCTTGCAGTATCCGATGTTCTCATAGGTGGTGTACAGCTCAAAGTCCTCCGGCTCCAATCCTGCCCAAAGGATGCGGCTTTCCGTGGCAACGGCGGGAAAAATGGGATTTGTGGCCAGTGCAACGCGCAGCCCCATTTCCTTTACGGTGTGAACCGCCATTGCGGCATTCGGGTTGAACCCGCAAATGCTTTTCGCATGATGGAAATCCTTTTCGTAAAATTCATCGAACAGCGGCTTGTCTGCAAGAACCTTTTCTCCATAGATTCCGGCGAATTTCTTCCAGAAGGCTTCTTCGTTGCTTTGTGTTCCGTCGTTTTTTACCATGGCGGCAGTGCCCGCCCAGATGGCATCCACAAGCTGCTTCGGCTCGTAGCCGTGGGGAGCCAATTTGGCAGCCAAGAGCTTAAAATACCCCTTGGTAAAGGCATCGTTGTCCATGGGGAGCAGTGTTCCGTCTAAGTCAAACAGAATGGTTGTCAGTTTCACCTTTTTTCCTCCTCATACAGTCTTTTTTTGCCTTGGAAATTTTTAGTAATCGCGATCCAGCAGTTCCAAGCCAAAGCTCTCTACATTCCCATGCATTGCATTTTCAAGCCATTGTGCAAGGCTGGGATTTCTGCTTTCGCTGTCAAAGAAGATTTTTGCTCCTGCTGCGGTGTGCACTGTCAAATGACCGTCCGCCTGGGTTTCCTCGTCCCAAATATAGATGCCGCATCCGGGTATTTGCTCCTGCATATCGGATACCATCTTTTTTAGGATTTGCTGGAACCGATCGCCTTCGGCCTTTCCAATGTTCAGAACCATCGCCTGTTGGGCGCCTTCATCAAAAAATCTTTGTGCCATGGACAAATTGTAATCGCGTACGGAACAATCAAACAGGATTTTCACATTGTCTCTTTTGTTATGCAATGCGACAAGGGAATCCAGCGTAATATTATCCGTTGTAACAACATCGCTGAATTGTTGGGTCGAATGCCACTCGTTCACCATGATATCGTGCCAATCTTCGGTAATCAGCAAAGAGCTGTCCACCAGTACGGCAACATCCTGCGGATTGTTGAATAAGGCAATGGCATCGTCTGCCAGAATCGCCGCTCCGAAGCCACCGGCGCTGGAACCTGTAACAAGCAGCTGATCGGGCGAAGAATCGATATAGTCAAAAAGCTTCGTCACCAGGCGGCGATAATTGGTGTATCCGTTATAATGAATGGTTTTTGTGCTTCCGTCCAATGCGGTATATTCTTTATCGCCGGTTCCCGAATGGAAGTCGCCATTACAATAGGGCACCCCGATAAATGTCCAATCCTTCAGGACATTGTCCTCTGCGTCGTTTCCGATTCCCCACTTCCGGATTGCGGTAGTCATGACATTCAGCCCGGTGTTCAAGCGGGGATTGTAAAAACCGCCCTCAGCATCCATAGACCGTGCAGCCGTATACTCGTTTACGCTGAAACCGCCGCCATAGAAGTACAGGACGACTTTGTTTTCGCTTCCCTTACGGAAATATCCCTGCCATTTGCTTCCATCGGAACTGACGGCCTCGTCGATGTCGATTGCGTACCATTCTCCAACTTTCGGTTCTCCCGCCAGCTGCGGCAATTCTTTGCCCATGGTTTTGTTTATAACGACATTCAGGATGTTGTCAGCGAATAACGCAGCTGCAACGAAAATGACCGCCAATATTGAGACAATCCATATGATTTTCTTCTTTTTATGACTCATAATCTTATCCTTCTTTCGCAAAATGTTTTCTGCTTATCGGCTTTGCGCAGCCCCATGATAAATTGGAATTTATCGACTTCGTCGAATTGAAAATTCATAATGGATAATTGATAATTATGATGTCCCTTCGGCACAATTTGACAAATTCCACTTTGTCGCTTCGCTGACGCAAACCGATATGCAAATTCTATTTTCATCCTACTTCGTTTTCGCTTGCAAAAACGCCGTCAGTCTGTTGAAAGCTTCCGCTGCCAGTGGGTCGATTCGTTCATTCGCCACAAAACAATGGGGCCTTTCCTCTCCATGCTCTGCGAGCGGATCAACCAGAATATGCTCCACCCCAGCCTCTTGCAGCTTTTCAGCCATGGCGATCATGTCCTTCCGATATTCGCTGCCCAATAGAAACGCAGCGGGATAGTCTGAAGTCATGTGCGGAATGCATTCGTAACGATCCAGCTCGTCTTCATTCAGATAGACAGAACCCTTTACATAGTTGCCGATCAGCAATTTGCAGTTCAGCGGCATGTTTCCATATACGATGGGACCATCGTCAATGACCACCGCAGAAACCTGTTCCAGGCTCAGTGCCGGCGCAATGCCCAGCAGCGCCGCATATGTGGGATTGGACAGAACCGTACCGTACTGTGCGGTCATGATGGCTCCGGCGGAGCTTCCCATCAGAATGATGTTGTCCATATTGATGTGGTATTCCTCTTTGTGCTCCGCGATAAAGCGAATTGCTTCGTTCATCTGGAGCAGCGGAACCGGGAAACGATAGTCCGGCACAAGGGCATAATCCACATTCACAATGTTATAGCCCTGGGCGCAGAGATCATCAATCAGCGCCGTAGCATCGTTGGCGGCCATGGGGTCACCCATATTCTTGCTTCCACCAAAAAATCCGCCGCCGTGGAAATAGAACAGCGTGGGGCGGTCTATTTCCATATTGTCA
>JAUNIY010000212.1 GCA_030523305.1 Eubacteriales bacterium | reverse complement strand
CAAAAATAAAAACCATGGTATTTCATAAATCATCATCTCCATCTGGTTTCTCTCTCAGGTTTAACAACGCCATCCAGCCGCCAAAATGATATTGCATTACTGCGTTCATATATCGTTCCGCTGCATCTTTTCCGTAACCGTTGTTTACAATTTGAAAATAACTGTAAAACTGCGACGAAATCAAAAGCTGTAACAGATTTTGATCAAAATATCCTTCTTTTCTTCCACGAAAAAACGCCGCACTTTCACAAACTTTTCTTTCAATGATTTCATCAAAAAACCCTTCCAGACTGCTTCCCCCGCTCCTACACAACAGCAGGACAGCTTCATCATAATGGTCAAAGATTACATGCAAGATTGTCTTTGATTCCAACCTCATAGATTTTTCGAGATGTGCAACCACATCGTCCGTAATGTTTTGGAAATATTCCGCCTTTATGGATTGAAATACCGCTTCAATTTCTGAAACAAACGGTTCAATCAAGCCACAAAACAGAGCATCCTTTGTCCGATATCTTGTTCGGATGGCGCCTACCGTTGCACCAGCTTTTTCCGCAATCTTCCTCAGCGATGCGTCCCGATATCCTTTTTTCAAAAATTCTGAAAAAGCCGCATCAATGATCCTACCATCAAGTTCATGGTTTTTGTGAGCCATAGGATCCCCCTTTCGATTACACTATAATTGATTACAGTGTAATCATACCGAAGAGAAACTATTTTGTCAATGAAATATGTCACATCTTTGTTTTTTAGAAATTGAATGAAAAGGATATGATGTAACTACAATTGTATCGAGCAAGCGTTTTAATCCCAAATATAGATCCCAAAGACATGAAAATCAAAAAGACAGGGGTTTCCAGTGACACGGCGGCAACCTGCAAATCATCATGCGTCTGACCGATAAAAATGTATCAGCCAGATTATAGATCAATACCATGAGCATCGCCAGCACAGCAGGAATTGTGTGTTTCAAAACAACCTTTGCTACAGAATCTGTAACGATGCTGTCTAAATTCTTTTCGTTATCCATCGATTTTTCCTCCATTTGATTCATTAAAATACTGTAAAGTGCCGTCTGTAAAGAGGATATTCACAATCTTCTTCACTGCCTGCTCATGAACGCAGGCCACTTGCCCGACCCTCGTTCAAACACACCATATATCCATAAACCTTGTAGACTGCCAGCCTTTACCGCATCTTTTTTTACTGCTATTCCATAAGGGGTAATTCCAGATTGGGCGGCGTATTGCAGGCAGTCCCGTGCTTAAATGTTCTATTATAAATAAAAGACTCGCGGCAGCCGGATATTTTAATATCCTCAACTACTACGAGTCCTTGCACTTAATGCGGTTGAACCGCCGTGTACCTGTCGGTACGCACGGTGGTGTGTGAGGTCCACTCCCGCGTATGGGAGTCTCCTACTCAATTCTGTCAGTAATATAGAGGTCAAAGATACGCCGAACCACCTTCTCCTTCGTTAGCCCAGGCATCTTTCAATTTTTGAAATGACTCATCGCTGATAACATGCTCAATTCGACAGGCGTCTTGTTCGGCGGTATTCCTGTCAACACCCATAGAAACAAGCTGCTCCGTAAAAAACAAGTGGCGTTCATAGATTTTCTCGGCAACCTCCTGGTCTATGGTGGTCAGATGGAGAAATCCATCATCATCCACGGTTAGGAAACCGCCCAGCAGGTTTTCGGAGAAGAACACATAGCTAAGTACGTTCAGCTTCGTATTGCGGAATTTCCCCATTCCGGCAATGACCTCTGCCAGGATGCCAGCCGCTTTGATTTTTTGGTATGGGTTTTATTACTCATTTCAAAGATTTCCTACTAAATTAATCAGACTCAGAAAAATGCTGCACATTTTTCTGAGTTAAGGCATCGGCTCTTACGATCCTACGGCTTTCACACGCAGTGAATGCCGTAAAACTGCTTTGCAGTTTTGATGCCTTAAATTCCACACCGGCTTTGACGCCGGTATTCCAATGGGGATTCCCCAAAGAAGCTCTTAAACGCAGCAGAAAATTTGCTGGCATTTTCATATCCGACAGCCGAGGCGATTTCCGCAACCGGCTGTTTTCCATCCCTTAATGCAAGCGCAGCAGCAGACATCCGGGATTCCCGCAGATAAGCAGAGATATTTTTCCCATAGACGCCGCGGAAATAATTCTTTACGGAAGTTGGGCTGATTCCAAACTTGACGGAAAGCGTTTCTACGGAAGTATGCTGGCTCAAATCTTTTGTTATGATTTCCATAACCTGCTTTGCAATTTCCACCTGTCCCGTTGTCATTAAAGAAGCGGTATCGCTCTTATCCGGCATTTCCACAGAACCTAAAAGGAATAAAAGCTCCGTTGCCTTGATTTTGAGATAGTCCACCCTGCACTCGCAAGTGACGTCAAGCATACTTTGAAAAAGCTGCCTGAATCGTTCATCCGCAAAAACCACATAGCTTTTCCCCTCACTGCAGAAACGCTCCTGTATGTTCAGCGGGTTAATTCCCAAGTCACTCCACATGTTCGGAAATACTTTCCCAATAGAGGAATAGTGCAGGAACAATTCTACCCCGTGATAATGACCGCATGGAAACTGAAAGCTGTCCTGTGCCGTCCGCACGTCCAGGCTTAAATTTCCCGGTTCCATGAACAGGCAGAGATTGTCTGACATACGAACCTCCATACGTCCCTCGGAACAAAAATTGATTTTCAGCCCCTCATTGACATCTCCATTCGCCGCAAGATGAAAGGATTTACAATGGAAACTGTGAAATTGCAGGATTACTCCGGGAAACAATGTCAGCACTTCAACCGTACCGCTCCCGTCCTGGCCGTCAACTTGATAAACCATCCTGCCCGGCTCATTCGTCAATACCTTTGTATTAGTACGGGCGTCTATTTCCTCGGCATAAGCTGAAATGACTGTTTCTGGCTTCAAAAAATATCACCTCCCTACGTTTTGGTTAGTCACGTCTAACTTCATGTACGTTAGTATAGC
>JAUNIY010000038.1 GCA_030523305.1 Eubacteriales bacterium | reverse complement strand
AATATTATAAAAAGAAAGAGGTGATACCATGTCATTTCCCATTGCAGCCGGATTGCTGGATGCGGTAGTGCTTTCTGTGCTGGAGCAGGAGGACGCATATGGCTACCGTATCACGCAGCAGGTACGCAGTAAGCTCAATGTTTCGGAATCCACGTTGTATCCGGTTTTGCGTCGTTTGGAGAAAAACGGTGATTTGACGGTGTATGATCGGGCGTGCGATGGAAGAAACCGACGATATTATGCGATTACTCCAGCTGGGCAGCAGCAACTGGAAACATATCGCATCGATTGGTATGCCTATCGCAATGGAATTGAAGCGCTGTTATTCACAGGAGGTGAAGGGGTATGAACCGCAGGGAATTTATCATGCGGCTGCAACAGGCATTGCATGATATGCCGGAGGATGAACGCCGCCGTGCTGTGGAATACTATGAAAATTATTTTGATGAGGCGGGGCCAGAAAATGAGCAGGAAGTGCTGCGCAATCTGGGCGCGCCGGAAAAGGTTGCAGCGGATATCCTGCGGGATTACGATGAAAATCGTACCGATGCCCAGCAAGTGGATGGCAAGCAGGGGCACAAAGGCCGAGCCTACGCAGCGCAGTCGATGCACCGCGCGCGCGATCGGTTTCGCACAATGGATAGCGGGCAGAAGCTGCTGGTACTGGCACTGGTGATTTTGGCGTTGATCGTTGTCGTACCGGCGAGCATCGGCGTGATCGGTGGTGTGGGAGGCCTGCTCATCGGCGCATTCTGTGTCGTTGCCGCGGTTTTCTTGATTGTGCCCGCATTGGATCTTGCCGCGTGGGGATGTTTCATTGGGTTTGCCGTTGTCGCAGGGATTCATATCGGTTCCAATCTGCCCGTGGCATTGTGCAGCCTTGGCCTGGCATTGATTTTTGCGGCAGTGGGCATCCTGCTCTGGCGGCTGACGGTTTATCTATTTTGCACGGTATTTCCCGCGCTGATTCGCAGCGTTGTGGATGGTCTGCGCAGGCTATGCGGGATGCATAAAGGAGAGTGAAACAGATGAAAAAGACGACGATATTGGTCATTGTTCTGCTGGTGGCAGGCGTTGGCTGCTGTGCAGCGGCGTTCGGCATGGGCTTGAACGAAATTTCTGTGGGAGATTTTTCGTTTACACCGCGTTTTTTGAAGTACCAAGAAGAAGCGGTGGATAAAGGGCTGGCCGTTTCAACAAAGATTGGCCGCCTGGAGATGGATATTGACAACGCGGAATGTGTGATACGGACTGGCGATGCGTATCAGCTGACGGCTGGCAGCGGTGTCACCTGGAAGCAGGAAGGCACGACGCTGACCATCGAGCAGGAACAGCCGGGCGGTTGGTGGTGGCGCAGTAAGCCGGCGCCCATCACGCTTACCGTGCCGGAAGATACGGCTTTGTCCTATCTGGATGTGGATGTGGACGCTGGTACGGTCAGCGTAAGCGATTTGGAAGCTTCGCATGGCGTGGCGTGCAATGTAGACGCGGGATATATTGAGTTAGATCATGTGGACACAGGCAGCATGGAAATGGATGTTGATGCTGGTGCGATTTCTTATGTCGGCATCTTGCGCGGACCGGCGCAGCTGGAATGCGATGCGGGTTCGATTGACCTGACGCTGCGCCAAGGCTCTACGGCCGGGTCTGTGAATGGGTCTGTGGACGCCGGATCCGTTTCGGTTTATGTCAACGGCCAGGAAGTGCTGCAGAACGATGGATTTTCGGAGACGGTTTCCGCCGATCTGCCCGGCGCGATTGGGAATGACCGGATTGCATTGGATTGTGACGTGGGAAGCATTTCTGTCACTTTGACCACGAAGCAGGCACAGTGAATACGAAAAGTTAAAAAGAATGAAATAAATACAAAACATTTATTATGCGCCGGAAAGGGGAATCGATATGAATCGCACGGAATTTATGGACCGGTTGGAAAAGGCGCTGCATGACGTGCCGGAAGACGAACGCCGCCGGGCAATGGATTATTATGCGCATTATTTCGATGAAGCAGAATCGGAGCAACAAGCGGTGGATGCGCTTGGCGCGCCGGAAAAGGTTGCGGCAGATATCCTGCGGGATTTTCAGGATACTGCGGAAGCGCAAACCATGCAAAAATCCAAAAAACGGCGCAGGAAATACTGGATCGCAGGTATTGTGGCCGTCACCGCCATCTGCATCGGCGTATTTGCCGCGCACCATTCCATATCCGGCAAGCAGGAAATCTTACAGACCAAGCAGCTGCAAATTGAAGAAGAGATTCATATCTTGACGGTCGAAGCGGAAAGCGCACAGGTTTTTCTACAGGTTGGGGATAACTGGCGGCTGGATGCGGGCGACAGCACGACCTGGGATGTACAGGACAGCTTGTTGTCTATTCGGCAGAAGGATCCGACCGGCCTGTTTCAGCGCAAGCCCGGCTACATTTTGATCACTGTGCCGCCTGGGGAGCTGAATACGTTGAACCTGTCGATTGCTGCAGGAAATTTGGAAATGAAGCATATGACGGTGCCGTACACCATCACTTGTTATATGGGGATGGGATCGGCATATATGGAGGACGTGGTCACCGAACAGCTTGCGCTGCATGTCGCAACCGGATCGGCGTATGGGGAGGATGTGAACGCCGGAGAGCTTGCATTGTCTGCGGAAGATGGGAAAATTGTCTGGGATGGCAATGTCTATGAATCCGCGGACGTAAACTGTGATGCCGGTTCGATTGATCTTCTGTTGCAGGAGGATTCTGAAATCGGCAGCATTGCAGGAACGGCCGGGGATGGAACTGTTGTCGCACAGGTCAATGGAACGAGCTTTTTGGATGCGATAAACCTGGCCAATGGATTTTCGTACACCCTGCAGTGGATGAACAAAACCGGCGAATTGCATGTGAAATGCAATACCGGGGATATTGTTATCCAGCTGAAAACCACGGAGGAGGTTCCGTATACGTAAGCCGCTATACGGCGACACAGAAAAACAGGGATGTTTGAAACAATAAAAAATTCCCTGTTTGCGATCAGAGCGGCAAGCAGGGAATTGACAATTGAACCAATAATGCGTATACTATATATAGATAAGGGCACGAACTGCGAAACGGTTGCCCAATGATTATTTCTAAAAAGAAGTAACCGTTATTGTGAGAGAGGCGGTTACTTCTTTTTATTTACCATGAAAAACAGGCTAATAATACCTATGATTACCAATGTATACTGATACAGCTCTGCATGAGTCACCATAAGGCAGCCCTCCTTTCTGAAGCATGGAGGGCAAAGAAGCTGCCCTCTGTCAAAGGGGCAACCGTCTCGCATAGTGCCAAATTTAGAATAACATAATACATGCTATTTTTCAACAAAATATAAAACAGGAGGCGTTTGTATGGAACACAGAAAGTTATATCGCCTGGAAGAGGGCAAAATGATTTGTGGCGTATGTGCAGGAATTGCGGAATATTTGAATATCGACGTCACAGTTATCCGGCTGATCACACTGATCATTGCGCTTTGGGGCGGCACGGGCCTGGTTTTCTATATTATCGCGGCGATCATTATGCCGGTAAAAACGGATTAAAGTGTCGCATAAATAGCTTGAATTTCGTGAGAAACCCTTGTCACGTGCGCATGGATTTGCTACAATAGTAACATGTAAGGCTGGGAGACGCCGGATGGCCGGCGTCTTTTCCATAGGATGACCGCAAGGGGGAAATCTTCCCTGAATCAAAATCACAAAGGAGAATTTATTCCATGACAAATCCAATTGTCACCATTGAAATGGAAGACGGCGGCGAAATTCAGATTGAACTGTATGCTGAGACCGCACCGAACACGGTACGTAATTTTGTAAACCTGGTATCCAAGGGCTTTTATGACGGCACGATTTTCCATCGCGTTATTCCGGGCTTTATGGTGCAGGGCGGCGATCCGGAGGGTTCCGGCATGGGCGGCCCGGGTTATTCCATCAAGGGCGAATTTATGGCGAATGGATTTCACAATGAGTTAAAGCATACGCGCGGCGTGCTGTCTATGGCGCGTGCCATGGATCCCAATTCCGCAGGCTCGCAGTTCTTTATTATGGTAGAGGACGCGCCGCATCTGGACGGGCAGTATGCGTCGTTTGGCCGCGTCATTACGGGCATGGACGTATGCGACCGCATTGTTTCGGTGCGTACCAATTTCAACGATAAGCCGCTCAAGCCGCAGGTAATGAAGCATGTTACCGTGGAAACCTTTGGCGAAACGTTTGAAGAGCCGGAAAAGGCATAATACACTGTTGGTATGACAGTGAAAGACCGCGTGCTCTGCGCGGTCTTTTCTTTTCAAATATTGGAAATCAAACACGAAAGAAGGGAACCATTGTTTGGCAGATATCAGTGTTTCAAGGCTGAATCAATTTTTTGGTGAAAATCAAATCCTGTATGACATTACGTTCGATATTTTTCCGGGGGAAAAGGTGGCGATCGTCGGGCCAAATGGTGCCGGCAAAACGACGTTGTTCCGCGTACTGGCGGGCGAATTGCCCTATGAAACTGGCACGGTTTCGATTGCAAAGGACCGCACCGTCGGCATGATCGACCAGATCCCGGTATATGATCCGGAGGACACCGTCGAGCAGATTCTGCGCCTGGCCTTCCACCGCGTCGACGCGATCCGTGAGCGCATGGCGGAGCTGGAGCGCCGTATGGAGAAAAACGACGACTCCAAGCTGCTCGCACAGTACGGCGCATTGCAGGCGGAATTTGAAGCGATGGGCGGGTATGCGCTGGATTTTGAAGTGGATAAGGTATGCAACGGCCTGGAAATCCCAAAAGAAATGCGGGAACAAAAGTTTGCCGTATTGTCTGGCGGCGAGAAAACCCGCGTCAATCTGGCGCGCATCATTTTGGAGGATACCGACATCCTGCTGCTGGACGAGCCAACCAACCATCTGGACTTGGATGCGGTGGAGTGGCTGGGCAATTTTTTGAATGAGTACAAGGGCACCGTCGTCACGATTTCGCACGACCGGTATTTCCTTGACCAGTGCTGCGACCGCATCATTGAGCTGTTTGAGGGCCATGCGGATTTTTATGCCGGTTCGTACAGCTATTATGCAGAGGAGCGAAAGCTGCGCTTTGCCCAGCGCATGGCGCTGCATGAAAATCAGATGGAAGAGCTCAAGCGGCTACAGGATCAGTCGCGCAAAATGCACCAGTGGGGCACGGAAAAGATGCACAAGCGGGCGTTTTCGATTGATAAGCGCATTGCGCGCATGACGGTTGCGGACCGTCCGAAGCAGCAGAAAAAGCTGTCCATGCAGTTCGGCGACCCCAATTATGAGACCGAGAACATCCTCAAGGTGCGCGGTATCTGCAAGAGCTTTGACGGGCGGCAGGTGCTGCATGATATCAGCTTCAACGTCAGAAACGGGGAACGCATCGCCATTTTAGGCGACAACGGCACCGGAAAAACGACGCTGCTCAATATCCTGCTCGGCTTGGAGGAGGCGGACGCCGGCACAATCAAGCGCGGCGACGGCTTGAAGCCTGCATATTTGCCGCAGGTCGTGCATTTTGAAAATGAAAACCGCACGCTGGTCGATACGTTGATTTATGAGAAAAACGTCACGCCGCAGACGGCGCGCAACCGCCTAGGACGGTTCCAGTTTTCCGGTGAAGATCAGCTCAAGCCGGTATCCAAGCTGTCCGGCGGCGAAAAAAGCCGTCTGCGCCTGTGCGAATTGATGTATGATAAGCTGAATATGCTGGTACTCGACGAGCCCACCAACCATCTGGATATTTTGGCACGTGAATGGATTGAAGAGGCGGTCGAGGGGTTTACCGGGACGCTGCTGTTTGTATCGCATGACCGGTATTTTGTATCCCGGTTTGCAAGCCGGATCATCGTGCTCATGGATGGCGAAATGATCGACTTTACCGGTAATTATGAGCAATATTTAGCCTTCCGGGAGCGCAAAGCGGCGGAAAAGGCCGCGGCTGCCGTTCCCAAGCCCAAAAAGGAAAAACCGAAGCCAAAGGGCGGGACAAAGCAGCTGGAAAAGAAAATTGCCAAGCTTGAGCGGGAAATTGCGGATGCAGAGGCGCAAAGCGCTGCGTTGGATGCGCAGATGGAAGCGGCGGCAAGCGATCCGCATGAGCTGTTCACGCTTTCCGAGCAGAAGGAAGCGGTTGAAACGCAGCTGATGGAGCTGATGGAGCAGTGGGAACAGCTGTCCGCACAGCTGGAGGAGATGCAGGAATGAAACGGATGTATCAAATCCTGTGCATCCTCAGCCTGATCGCCAGCCTGATCTGTGTGCCGTTTGCCACAACGACCTGGCGGTTTGGATTGCTCTTCTTTGCGACGCTGTGCATCTGCACCGGCGGCATGTGGGCGTTGTTTCATGTGCGCGAAACCCGTTCCGACTGGATTGGCAAGGCCGCCCGCTGGCTGTCCCGTATCGGCACGGCTGTGTTCGCCCTGTGGGTGCTCTCGTTTGTTATCGTCGAAGGCATGATTGTGTCCGGCCTACAGCCGGATGTCCGCGAGCCGGTCGAGGTGATTTTTGTACTCGGCGGCGGGATTCGCGGCGACCAGCCGACGCAGAACCTGCGGCACCGCCTGGAGGTTGGCCTGGATGCCATGGAGCAATATCCCGAAGCGCAGGTCATCGTCTGTGGCGGCCAAGGGGACGATGAGGACGAGCCGGAAGCGGCGGTCATGTACCGCTGGATGACCGAGCATGGCGCGGACGGTGCACGCATCACCCAGGAAGACAAATCGCGCAATACCATTGAAAATATTGAAAATGCAATGCAAATTTGCGAACAAAACGGTTGGGGGACCGAACATATTACAGTGGTGTCCAGCAGGTTCCATCTGTTCCGCATCCGCCATATTATGGAACGCTGCGGCCTGGAGCCGTCGGTCATCGGCGCACCGGCGGGCAACCCAGCCGTGAGCGCATTGATGTACATCCGCGAATATTTTTCTGTGGTCAAGCTGGCGGCGAGCGGGTATTAAGGAGGCTTCCATCAGTGGGGGCGCATGCAATCTTCTTAGATATCGTAAGAGAGAACCGCAACCGTTTCGCCCTCATCAGTCTGGCCTGGCGGCCAGCCAGCTTCCCCCGGAGGGGGAAGCCTAGGGAAAGTCCCACTTTTGCTAGTGGAAAACCACCAGCCTTCTCCCTTGGGGTCGCGTGCTGCTGCATGCAGCCGAGCGCAGCGAGAGCGAGGCCCCGGCCTAACAGAACCGGGAGTTCACCATATTTCCGGTTTTGCATCAGTATGCACCGGATGAGGGATTCACATGAAATCGTCTAGATAACATGGGAGAAAAGCGCAATATTTTACCCTAATCCACAATCAACCGAACGACAATACAAACAGGAGGGAGACATATGACAAGCTATTCTGTACCATGCGGCCTGCATGCCACGGACAACGACCATTTTTTGCTTGCGGAGCTGCGCATTGCGGAGGAAAGTGTCCCGCAATTTGTCACTGGTCTGCGCGCACTGCTGACTGGAACAGCGGATATCCTGCGCTTGGCGGCCGCCCGGCAGAACGCTGTCATTCATGCAAACGATGACCTGACCTTTACGTTGCAGCTGTACAACGGCAGCCGGGCATATTTCCATGAGGAAGACCTGCACCAAATGGAACAATTTGCGCTGGAACGCATGTTTGGCAAGAAAAAGCCGAACCAATGCCTGTCGCTCCAGCTGGATGGCGACGCAGATTTGCAGATGGGCTTTGGTTTGTGGATTATCGGAAGATCATAGAAATAATACAACAAATCGTATGATTATAATAAAAAAATACATGGAGTTGAAGATTCATGCTGGAAAAACTGGAAGGACTTGCCGACCGGTATGACGAACTGGAAGGGATACTTGCCAGTCCGGAATTATATGAAGATCCGTCCAAGGCCGCGGCGCTGGCAAAGGAACAAAGCAATTTGCAGCCGATTATCACGGCATATCGCCAGTATCGCAGCGCATGCCAGGACGAAACCGATGCAAAAGAGTTGCTGGAAGAGGCAGGGGACGACGCGGAGCTGCGCGCATTGGCGCAGGATACGCTCAACGCAAGCCGCTCTGCCAAGCAGCAACTGGAACAGGAGCTGAAGATCTTGCTGCTGCCGCGCGATGAAAACGACGACCGCAGCGTCATCATGGAGATCCGCGCCGGTGCGGGCGGAGAGGAAGCGGCGTTGTTTGCCGCGTCACTATACCGCATGTATACGATGTATGCCGATGCCCGGGGCTGGAAAACCGAACGGATCGGGCAATCCGAAACCGAATTGGGCGGGTTTAAAGAAGTTACGTTCAGCATCGACGGCGACGGCGCGTTTTCCCGTCTGAAATATGAAAGCGGCGTGCACCGCGTCCAGCGCGTGCCTGAAACCGAATCACAGGGCCGCGTACACACCTCGACGGTGACGGTTGCCGTAATGCCGGAGGTAGATGATGTTGAGCTGACGATTGACCCGAAGGATTTGAAAATTGATACGTTCCGGTCATCCGGTGCAGGCGGGCAGCATATCAACAAAACCTCGTCTGCCATCCGTGTTACGCATCTGCCGACCGGTATGGTGGTGGAATGCCAGGATGAACGCAGCCAGTTCAAAAACAAGGATAAGGCGTTGAAGGTATTGCGCTCGCGGCTGTTTGAGATCCGGCAGCGCGAACAGGATGACGCCATTGCCGCGGAACGCCGCAGCCAGATCGGCACCGGCGATCGTTCCGAACGCATCCGCACGTATAATTTTCCGGAAAACCGCGTTTCTGAACACCGCATCAAGCTGACGCTGTACAAGCTGGACAGTTTTCTGGATGGCAATCTGGATGAAGTGCTGGATGCGCTGATTACAACCGATCAGGCGGAAAAGCTGGCGAAAATGCAATCAGTATAATAAAGAAAAAATAATACAAATCGTATGAAAAGAAGGTTAGGATATGCAAACCAAGCTTTTGCGTCCGTCGGAGGATGCGACGGCGCTGGAAACGGCCGGCGCGCTGCTGCGTGCCGGTGAAGTGGTCGGCATCCCGACGGAAACGGTGTATGGCCTTGCGGCCAATGCGCTCGACCCCGACGCGGTTGCCCGCATTTTTGCGGCAAAAGGGCGGCCGCAGGATAATCCGTTGATTGTCCACATCGCCGCATTGGACGACGTGGATGGCATTGCCGCGGAATTTCCACCCCAGGCGCAGGCTTTGGCGCAAGCATTTTGGCCCGGCCCGTTGACCATCATCCTGCCCAAACAGGATAGAATACCTATGGTAACATCAGGTGGATTGAATACAGTTGGTATTCGATTCCCGTCGCATCCGATGGCACAGGCGATCATCCGCGCGGCGGGCGTACCGCTGGCGGCGCCATCTGCCAACACCTCCGGACGCCCGTCCACAACGACGGCACAGCACGTCATGGAAGATTTGGATGGGAAAATTGCAGCGGTTGTGGATGGCGGCCCGTGTACGGTCGGGGTAGAATCCACAGTGGTTTCGCTATGCGGGGCGCGCCCGCGCCTGCTGCGGCCGGGCGGCATTTCGCTCGAACAGCTGCAAAGCGTGCTGGGGATTGTCGAGGTAGACCGCGCGCTGCGGGAAAAAATCGATGATACGGAAAAAGTGTCCGCACCCGGCATGAAATACCGGCATTATGCGCCCAATGCGCCGGTTACGGTGGTGGTTGGCCCGGCGCAAGCGAGTGCGGATTATATTTATGCACAGCTTGGGGAAAACTCTGGGGTGTTATGCTTTGACGAATGCGCGCAGCAGTTTTCCGGCAAGGCAGTCGTGGAGACGTTCGGCCCGGCAGAGGACAAAGAGGAACAGGCCCGGGAGGTTTTTGATGCCCTGCGGCGGTTTGACGATACCGATTGCACCGAAATTTTTGCACAGTGCCCGTCGGCCTCGGGGATCGGCCTCGCGGTTGCCAACCGCATCAAAAAAGCGGCGGGCTTCCATGTCGTTGACCTGACGGAGGGAGAAGCATGAAAATCCTTGGTTTGACCGGTGGCTCCGGCGCGGGCAAAAGCGCGGCGTGTGCCGCGTTTACACAGCTCGGCTGTAGCGTTATCGATGCGGATGCGTCGTATCGGATGCTGTGCGAGACATGCAGGCCGATGCTGGATGAAATACAATCTGTATTTTTTGATATTTTAACTACAAATGGGAAATTAGACCGCAAAAAGCTCGGCGCGGTTGTGTTTGCCGATCCGGATAAACTGTTGCAGCTCAATGCCATCACACACCCGTATATCCGGCAGGCGGCGCGGGATGCCTTTGACGCTTTTGCACAGCAGGGCTGTCAGCTGTGCGTCTATGACGCGCCCGTGCTGTTTGAAGCGGGGATGCAGACGGAATGCGATGCCACCTGCGCCGTGCTTGCAACGCGTGAAGCGCGCATCGCCCGCATTATGCTGCGCGATGCCATCACGGAGGAATACGCTGCCCTGCGCATCGACGCGCAGAAGCCAGATGCATTTTACCGCGAGCGATGCGACTATATCATACAAAATGACGCCGATCTGGACAGTCTGTACGTACAGGCACGCCGGATTCATGACGATATCCTGCGGCAATCGCCGCAAATTTCCAGAAAGGAACAGAGCAATGGAAAACAAGCTGTTTTATGACAAAAAAACAGGCTGGGACCGCATGAGCGATGCGGAGCAGGCCGATATGATGGAGTATGCGGAAGGCTATAAGGCGTTCCTGGACGAAGCGAAGACCGAGCGCGACGCTGTGCGCCGACTCCAGCAGATGGCGGAAGCAAAGGGATTCCGTGCCTATACGCGCGGGGAACCGCTTCAGGCCGGAGATAAATATTACAAAATAAATAGAAATAAAGCAATTATACTATTTGTAGTCGGAACTGACGGCATGAAAAGCGGTATCAATCTGGCGGCTGCGCATTTGGATGCACCGCGCATCGATATCCGTACCATCCCGCTGTATGAAGACAGCGGCATGGCGTTGTTTAAGACGCATTATTATGGCGGCATCAAGAAATACCAGTGGACGACAATCCCGCTGGAGCTGCGCGGCGTGGTGTGCCGCATGACGGAGGACGGCGTGGAATCTGTCGATGTGCGCATTGGCGATAAGCCGGGAGACCCGGTGTTTGTCATCACCGACCTGCTCATCCATTTGGCAACCGAACAGATGGGTAAGACCATGATGAAGGGCATCGATGCGGAGGCCATGAACGTATTGGTCGGCTCCAAGCCGTCGCAGTCGGAAATCGAGACGTCGGACAAAATCAAGCTGTGGGTGATGGAGTTCCTCAACAAGGAATACGGCATCACGGAAGAAGATTTTCTGTCGGCCGAGCTGAGCTGTGTCCCGGCTTTCAAGGCATCTGACGTTGGCTTTGACCGTTCGTTTGTCGGCGGCTATGGACATGATGACCGCGTGTGCTCGTATCCGGCGGCGACCGCGCTGTTTGATCTGGACGCTGTCCCGCAGAAGACCGCGATGGCAATTTTGGTGGATAAGGAAGAAATCGGCTCGGACGGCGTGACCGGTATGCAGTCCCGGTTCTTTGATACACTGGTAGCGGATCTGTGCCGTGCGGACGATGTGCTGTTTGACGAATGCATCGAGCGTTCCACCTGTTTGTCGGCGGATGTGTGCAATGCGTTTGACCCGAATTATCCACAGGTTTCGGAAAAACGCAACGATGCGCGCGTCAATTGCGGTGTGGCACTGGTCAAATATACCGGATCGCGCGGCAAATCCGGATCTTCGGATGCCACCGCAGAGCTGATGGCGGATATGCGCCATTGCTTCCGGACCAACGGCGTGATCTGGCAGACCGGTCAGCTGGGCCGCGTTGACCAGGGCGGCGGCGGTACCGTAGCCATGTTCATGGCAAATCGTAATATTGATACGGTGGATTGCGGCGTGCCGGTGCTGAGCATGCATGCGCCGTTTGAAGTCATTGCAAAGCTGGACCTGTATGCCGCCTACAAAGGGTTTCAGGCATTTTATGGAAGAAAAGCATAAAATAGAGATTGTATTTTAACGGGCGGGAGAGCTGCAAGGCAAGCGGTTCTCCCGCTTTTTTCATAGAAAAAAGCAAACGGCAGTGCGAAAAGAGACAAAAATAAAAATATCGAAAATACAGGAACATGATATAATGCAATTTATGAAAGCTGAATACCGCAAAGCTGCTTTTTGGGAAAAACAAATGTTTTAGGTGCCGCCATGCAATATCCTATAATTTTTGTTGCATTTCGTACAGAGACGAAAGAAAATTTTAAGATTTGTTGTGAAAATGTAATGAAAATGGAGCGGAATTGTAATGACAGAGGCATTGTTTTGTAAACAGGGCTGTGTTACAATAGAGACAGATCAAACAACCGCATCCTATGCGGAACCGCACAATGAAAATATGCGAAAGGGAGGGATTATCATGACAATGCAGAGAAAATGGAGATGTGTATGCATCGGGGCTGTTGCAGCGGTTGCTATGTGTGTGAGCGCATTGGCGGCGGACGTCACGGCCAATACGGCGGTGAATATGCGCAGCGGGCCGGACAATAGCGCTTCGGTTGTATGCGTACTACCCAAAAACGCATCCGCAGAAAAGCTGGGGAATTCTGGGAACTGGATTAAGGTAAAGTATAAGGGTAAAACCGGGTATGTTTATAAAAAGTATCTAAAGGATGCGGAAGCGACGACCGTATATGTGACGGCAAGCTCTTTGAATGTGCGTGAAAAGCCGAATACATCGGCAAAAACGATTGGCACACTCAAGAAAAATACAGCTGTGGAAGTGAAATCCTCCCAAGGCGATTGGTATCAGATTACATATAACGGTAAGACTGGATATATCAGCAAAAAGTACACCACGACAACCAAGCCGGCAACGGCACAGACAACGACAACTATTTATACCACGGCAGATCTGAATGTACGCGCTAAGCCGGATAAATCCGGCAAGCAGCTGGGCTGGCTCAAGAAGGGGACAGCGGTCGAAACCTATGGCAAGACCAACGGCTGGTACCAGATCAAATACAAAGGACAGACCGCATATATCAGCGGAAAATATGTCACGACAACCAAGCCGACAACGGCACAGACAACGACAACCATCTATACCACGGCAGATCTGAATGTACGCGCCAAGCCGGATAAATCCGGCAAGCAGCTGGGCTGGCTCAAGAAGGGGACAGCGGTCGAAACCTATGGCAAGACCAACGGCTGGTACCAGATCAAATACAAAGGACAGACCGCATATATCAGCGGAAAATATGTCACGACAACCAAGCCGACAACAGCACAGACAACGACAACTATCTATACCACGGCAGATCTGAATGTACGCGCCAAGCCGGATAAAAACAGCAAGAAAATTGGCTGGCTCAAGAAAGGCAAGGCAGTCGAGTCCTATGAGCAAACCAATGGCTGGTATAAGATCGACTACAATGGTCAGACTGGATATATCAGCGCGAAATACACAACGACAAAAAAGCCATAACGGAACAAAGCGCCTCACATCGCAGTGTGGGGCGCTTGGCGCTGTCATCTATCCAGATGGGACGCATGAACAAAAAGAGGGCTTTGAATAGGAGAAGGAACCATGAAACGGAAAACAGTTGTCCCATACGTCGTGATTGTACTGGCGACGGTATTTGCGGTCTGGATGTATCAGCATGCGATGGGGGATCGGTATACGAAGTTATATACACCGCCCAAGCAGGAACATACGCAGCCCAAACAGGAACAGATACAGACAGCAGCGGTACCGGAGGAACCGGCGGAGGCTATGGTCCCGATCCTCATGTATCATCATCTGGATATGCACAGCGAAAGCGCGTGGACGATTACGCCGGAAACGCTGGAGCGGCAGCTGCAAACGATTCTTCAAGCTGGATATCAACCGGTTTCCATGCAACAGTTGGTCGATTTTGTGTATCATGGCGCAGCATTGCCAGATAAACCGATGTGTATTACATTTGACGACGGATATTTGAGCAATTACACATTGGCCTATCCCATTCTACAGGAATATAGCATACCAGCGACAATTTTTGCCATTGGCAGCAGCATCGGCCGCAGCACATATGGAAATACCGATATCCCAGTCCTGCCACATTTTTCATATCAGCAGGCCTGTGAAATGGTCTCTTCCGGCTATGTTGCAGTACAGTCGCATACCTATGATATGCACCAGAGTTCCGCGTTGGAAACGCGACGGCCAATCCGGCGATATGCTGCGCCGCTTCCGCATGAAACCGATGCGGATTTCAGCAAAGTGATGTATGATGACCTGGAATGCTACCGGAAGGAATATGCGGCACATATGGGGAAAGCGTTGTTTGCATTGGCATATCCCAAGGGCGTACACAGCCCTATATCGGAGCAGGTTGCGCATAAGGCCGGGTATCTGATCACTTTGACAACCGATGCCCAACACCGTAATGTGATCCGGGTAGAGGAACCGGAATCGCTGTACCTGCTGGGACGGATGAATGTGTCGGAGCAGACGACCGACGAGCAGCTGTTGCAGTATCTGGCAGATGGGACGGCAACACAATAGAAGAAAGGGCTTGCCGCAGTGCGGGAAGCCCTTTTTGATCTGCTATAATGATAAAAAATATCTGATTTTTCGCTAAATATGGATATTCTTTGGTTTATTGTGTGAAAAAATGATATGTATATTGACATAATTCATGCAAAAGGTGTAAAATAATTTGATTGAGGTTACATGTGTATTCAAAAAGCGAACGGTTTTGAAGGAAGCTTGTTCGCGTTTTTGAGTGAAAAGGTGATTGTATGAAGTATTTTCCAGATGACCACACGTTTGCAGTCTGTGCATATAAAGAAAGCCCATACCTTGAGGATTGTATTTGTTCATTGTTAAGGCAGTCGGTGAGAAGCCATATTATTTTGTGCACATCCACGCCAAATCAGCATATAGAGCATTTGGCGAAGCAATACAACATTATGCTATATGTCAATCAAGAGTCCCAAGGGATTGCATCAGATTGGAATTTTGCATATCATGCGGCAAGTACTTCGCTTGTTACACTGGCACACCAGGATGATATATATGAACCTGATTATGCAAAGGAAATCATATCCCAGCTCAATTGTGGAGGTATGACGCAAATTGCGTTTACAGACTATTATGAAATTCAGAATGGAAAACGTGTGGATAGCAAGCAGTTTGTCAATTTGCGCATCAAGAAAATACTGCTTGCGCCGATGCGAATTCGGATGCTTCAATCCAATATATGGGTTCGCCGGAGGATATTATCGCTGGGGAACCCAATCGGATGCCCCTCGGTCACATATGTAAAAGATCATTTGCCGGATATGGTCTTTGATCCTGGTTTTGCCAGCAACATCGATTGGATGGCATGGGAACAATTGTCAAAGCGAAAAGGCCGCTTTTTGTATGTGCCGCGCACGCTGATGGGACATCGTATGTATGCGGATTCTACAACTGTCAAGATGATCAACACGGATGGACAACGCACAAAAGAGGATTATGAAATGCTAAAACGGTTTTGGCCAAAACCGATTGCAAGCGTAATTTGTAAAATGTACGCGAAGAGCCAAAATCAGCGGATGGATCCATCGTCTAAAAACGAAAAGCGGGATGGACAGGAATAGAGTCCGGTTATTTGATATGCTTTGATAAAACGCGCAAATATAACATGGAGAGGTTACGGAATGGGCAAAAAAATTTCTGTTGCAATGGCTACCTACCAAGGAGAAAAATATCTGCCAGTACAGATCGATTCTATTTTATCCCAATTGGGCGCAGAGGATGAATTGATTATTTCTTACGATAAATCTGCAGATCGTACGCTTCAGATATTGGAAGCGTATCAGGCGAAAGACGCTAGAGTGAAAATTTTCCACAATACCGTGCCGGGAGTGACTGGAAATTTTAATAATGCCATTGCGCATTGTTCAGGTGACTTTATTTATATTTCTGATCAGGACGACAAATGGGCTGACAATAAAGTTGTGATCGTACAAAAAACGTTCCGCGAGACTGGTGCGGATTTGGTTATTCATAATGGTATTCATACAAATGAGAATATGGAGCCAATTGGCGTGCCGTTTTTTCAGTTGTTCCGAATTGGGGATGGGGTCATTCAAAATATTATGAAGCCGCGCATGAGCGGCTGCTGTATGGCGTTTACCCGTAAAATGAAGGATGTTATTATGCCAATGCCAGAAATTAGAGGATATGATCAATGGATTGCATTGGTATGCGAGCTGTGGGGGAATATTGCCTATCCGGAAGATATTTTGATCTATCATCGGCTGCATGGCAATAATGTGACTGCCGGAACGCCCAGACCATTGCCCGTTATTCTGCGGATGCGTGCAAGACTGCTCTTTTTTCTGTTTGCACGATGGCTGAGGGAAGTGACAAGGAGAAAATCATGATTCATGCAATTATTGTACTGTATAATGTCTGTTGTGCAGACAGTGTAACTTGCCAAAGGCTACAAAAGCAGTCTGTTGGGCTTTTGGATATCATTGTGTATGACAACAGTGAGCGTGACTACGGTAACCGGGATTTTTGCATGAAGCATGGCTGGCGGTATTTAGGTGGGGCAGGGAACAAAGGATTGTCTGTGGCATATAATGCCGTGATAGATCTGGTGTATCGTACTGATCCGAACGGCTATATTTGTTTATTAGATGACGATACGGCATTGCCCGACAATTATTTTGCGAAGCTTCAAACATATGTAGATGTTAATCCAGCAGTAGATATCATGCTTCCTATTCTGGTTCAGCATGAAAAAATTATTTCTCCTTGCCGGGAACATGCGCGCCAAAGATATTTTTCATCTGAATCGGAATGTCTGCAGGAGCAGCCACAGAATCTGTTGGCCTTTAATTCCGGCATGACGATTAAGCTTGAAGTATATGAAAATTATAGATATGATGAACGGATTTTTCTAGATGGACTTGATCATGCGTTTATGCGCGATATGAAAGCACGAAAGAAACAGATTGCAGTTGTCCCGATTCAATGTGAACATCGTTTTTCCGGAGGGCAAAAAGGGAATGTAGAAAGTGCGATTTTTCGTTTTGGGATTTATGTAAAGGATTCCCGTGTTTTATATGAAAAACAGCCGATCCAATACTGGTATATGGTTGGAAAAAGAGCGCTGCATTTGAGTGTTATGTATAAAAAGATCCGATTTATTCAAATGTTATTTGCAGAATAAAAGATTTGCTTTTCAGGAGAAATGGTATGAATCGACATAATATTGCCAATCAATTGGAAAAAAAACAGTGGATAGCCGAATGGCTGCTCTATATTTTTGCAGCGGAGTGCGTATTTGGAGGAAGCGGCCGTTGGCTTTGCATCGGAAGCCTCAGCATTCGTATTTTGCTGTTTGCGCTATGTTTTCTCGCGACACTGCCGTTTGTTTTTCTGAAACGAAAACAGCTGCTGCGTAATCCATGTATTGTGATAACAATTGTTTTTGCAATTGTTGTTTTTGTCTGTCTATGTATTGGTATCCGCAATGGAAATGCATTTGGTTTTATTTGGGCGGATGCCAGCAGTTTTTTGGCGCTTTCTTTGTTGCCTGGCATGTTTGCTGTGATAGACAAGAAGGAAAAGCTTATGCGGTTACTGAATATTATATTTTATACTTCTGTGTGCGTTGCCGCCGTCACAATGATTTTGCATATTGGGCTTGCTTTTATGAGTGATGCTGCCACGATTGCGATAAACGATTGGATCAACGACAGAAATCTTGGCGGATTTACTATGCTGGCTACTGGGCTGAACCGAGTATATTTCCGGGCACAAATTTTTCTCCAGTTTTCCGCGTTTTACGGCGCATGGAAAATTTGGGTTTCCTCAAAGCGCAGAGATCGTATTGCGTTGTTTATCTGCGAAGGTGTGATGCTGTTTGCCATTGTGGTTTCCTATACTCGTGGATTTTGGATTGGCCTTGTCTGTGCAGCCGTTATCGTATTGGTTTTAGAGTGGAAGCATTGGAAGAAATTATTTTGTACGGCAGGTATTTCGTTGATTATCGTAGCCATTCTTTCGGGCATTTCAACGCTGTGTTATGGACAGCCATATCTGTTTATTGAAATTGTCAATCGATTTGATTCCAATTTAATTGTGCTCAGTGCAGACGATGAGGAAAAGGTTGCTATACCCGCGCCCGCGCCGGAACAACCGTTGCCCGAAAATGAGGCGCCTGTAAAAGCAAATGAAGAATGTACAGAAGAAGAAATAGATCGTGTAGCAGCTGCAAATGAAATTGCGGTTAATCTCCGGAAAGATTCGTTGGCAGCGATGCATGAGAAAATATTACAGCATCTTGTCATTGGAAATGGACTTGGAACGAACCTAGATGGGGTGCGCACGGATGGTAAAACAGAATATATGTATCAAGATATTCTGATGAAAATGGGTGTTATAGGATTGATAGCTTTTCTGGCTACGTATTTCTTGTATCCATTGCTGCATATCGTGATGCGTTTGAAAAATAGTAGGAAGCTGATTGATGTACAGAATGAAATAGTTCGCAATAGTTTTCTGGTAGCTGGATATTTGAGTGTTGCAGTTACCAGTGCATTCAATCCGTTCCTTTCAACGCCGATGGGAATTTTGATGCTTGGTGTGGTTAATTTGGCAGTATATAACAAAAGAAAAACATCTTGCTGATCCTGGCACAGGGTATGGGATATAAGGTAGGAAAGAAAAGATGGAGGCGGTTCCAGTTGGACGGAT
>JAUNIY010000211.1 GCA_030523305.1 Eubacteriales bacterium | reverse complement strand
GATGATATGCGCTAACGTAAGCGTCTTATGACTGGTAATCGAAATCAGATAATCAATTCCTGAAGAACGATAAAGTGTACAAGGATGATCGGGATCAGCACTTTCCAGGGTGATATCTTTGCTGCTAAAGGTAATGCTGGAGCTGGTGCCAACATCCTTCAGCAGCTTAATGGTACCGCCTTCATAAACGCCACTTCGCGCCTGTGCAAATGTTCCATATTGCCACTCTCCTCCTTCGACAGTTTGCCACATGGCTTCGTTATCCGGGTCATCTGCCCCTCCATTTACTGCCAATGTCGTAACCGGCAGCATTGTCAGACACATAGCAAGTGTCAATAGGACACTCAAAAGCTGTTTTCTCATAAATTTGTCTCCCTTCTTAATGAATATGCAAACGTTCGGCGGTAGCTTTCGCTTCTGTCCGGTTTGTTACACCCAATTTTTTGAAAAGCTTGCGGATGTGAGTTTTTAAGGTATTTTCCGAGATGTTTAAAATGCAGCGGATCTCCTCATTGGTTTGGTTGCGCTGAATCAAGCGCAGTACTTCCAGTTCCTTTTTTGTCAGACTATGAACAACCGGGGAAACTGTGGCACAAAGATAATGCGGATATTGTACAGCAAAAGAACGCGTCGCCCGTTTGACGCGGAACAAGTATTTCCACTGATCCTGCATTTCCCAATCTTTGATAAGCGGGAGCAAAGCCGCTCCTTCATGGGCAAATACCGTAACATACCCATAATTTTGTGCCGACGCAAACGCGGAGGTCAGATGCTCCCGCCAATCTTCCGCTTCCATACGATAGCGGCAGATCGCCAGCAGGATCAACGTTTCAATCCGATCCAATGTACGATCGTACCGAGTAAAATACTCCAAAAGAACACCGAGCAGCGACAATGCCGGCAGATATTCTTCCCGCTGGATATAGCACCGCACCTTTGTCAGATAGCGGTACCGCTCCATAATAAAGAAATCATGTTCATCCGGTGCTTCTTCGACAAACCATTTGTGCGCATATTCTTCGCCGCACAGCAGCGCAAACCGGCACAAGAGCGCATCCAGATTTTGCAGCAAAGGCGGTTCCCCGTTTTCCTTTATACGGTCACGGAACGCTGTGATATCCTGAATCGCCTGCTGCAAATTTCCCTGATCACATTGGCATTTAGCCAGCAAAGCAGTCAGAACAAATTCCATTTCCACAGAGCCTTCGCGCTGGATGTCGATGCGGCGGGCAGCCAACGTAAGAAAGGCATCACTGACGTTTTCGCCTTTTTCATACCGGCTCTCCGTCAAGGCAATATCCGGCATACCCACACCGTGCCGCCCCAGCAACGTCTCCATGGGTTTTCGGATGGTACGGTAGAGTAGTTTATCACTGGTAACCCAGCAGGAAAAGTCTTTGCCTCCACGCAGGATACTCGGCATGTTACTGGTAACAGAAAATTCCGGCAGATCAATGCTCCCCGCCTGAAGCTGGCGAAACACGGCCATCAAGATGTCTTTGATGTCCAAACTGCCGCGGTGCGGCAAGGCGATACACAGATAACTCACCAAGCCTCGCGCTTCGCGATAATGCGGATCACGGTGGCTCAGTTTTTTTACATAATCTGTTAGGGCATTATACCACCGCTCTGAACCGTCAACATCAAAGGTTAAAGAACACAGGATACTCATACCGCTCATCAGCTCTGGAGATTCCAAAATTTCTGTTTCCGGCAAACTTCGGTAATATTTGCGTAGCTGATAATACATCCCTTGGCCAGGATTGAGTTTAGAATGTTCTACCAAAAGCTCAGAAACCTTCGCATGGTTTCCATTTTTCGTATAGCAATCCAATGCAGCAGGCAGATCACCGGCCAGCTGGTAGTATGTGCCTGCATTGGCATACAGTGCGGTTTGCTCCTGCTTGCTCCATGAAATTTTCACCCTATGCTGTAGGTAATCTCGAAATACCGGATATGAAATGGTGTAATTGCCGTGATCGCAGCTCAGGAAACTGCTACTTTGCAATAGATTCCCCAATGTTTGCTCCGCTTTGCTATCCCCTGTGATCACACACGCCAGTTTCAACGTAAAGCTATCAAAAAAAGATACAGATAGCAGAAGCCGTCGAGTTTTGCTATCCCAAAATCGGAATAATCGATCGTCAAAATAAGCGAACAGCTTTCCATAGCCGTCGTTGATGGTCTGCGTCGTGAGCGGTGCACCTTCCGCCAGATTGAGGCAGATCAATCGAGCTGCGACTGGAAAGCCGCAGCATTCTCGATACAGCCGCAGAATATCCTCCTGCGGCAGTTCCAAATCAAATGCGGAAGCCAATGCGGCAACATCCTCCGCCTTGAGTGCAAAAACCTCGCTTGTAATGGTTGTCAATATCCCGGAAAGCTGGAATGAAAACAACCAATCCGGAAGACGTGCCCGGCTGAGCATCACGACATGTTTTTTACGCGCAACACCTCGTAGCAGATCGATCAGTTGTTCTTGAAGCTGCGGCTGATTGTATAGCGTATGACAATCATCCAAAATCAACAATCCTGTGGCATCGTCCAGCGTCCGCTGCAATGCATTGTCATCCCATAAACTGACATATGTGTTGGGCCATTTGCGGAAGTGCCAACGTACAGCCGCTGTCTTTCCCCATCCAGTCGGTGCAGTAATATAAATGAGGTTATACTTCGCCATCGCATTCTCCAGCGCGGAATGCAATGACCAAGGTTCTACGACAAAATCTTTTTGTATCGCTGTTCCCATATGCCTCCTTTTTCAAATGATTTCTCCCATATGGGAATAGAAATCTATCTGCTTCATTCGAATACCATTATATTTATAGTATCACAAAATTCACAAAAGTAAATCACACCTAGGGGTGATCTTTATCTTTTATTGGATTCCGATTGACTTCATCAAACGTTGTACTGTTTTGTGGTTTGGAGGGAACAAGCTTCGGCTTGCTCCTTTTTCCGTTTCACAAATTTTTTCAAAAAGCAATGAGGTGCACCTCATAGAATTTCGACAATAAAAAAGGTAAAATCTC
>JAUNIY010000037.1 GCA_030523305.1 Eubacteriales bacterium | reverse complement strand
CGCGCTGTGCGGCCCCCTTTCAGAGGGCATGGGCAGCATGCCTTCTGAAAGGGGAAGCAATTCCCCGCAATGAAAAACGCTAAAAGGATATACTCACTCACATGAAAAACCGCGGCCGCCTGGGAAACGGCTGCGGGGGACACCAGGTTTATTCTCGAACGTTTTTTGTTTCTCTCTTTTTCTTATGGGAGCGGCGCGGCGCCGCTTCCATCCTTAACCAAGATTGTTTCCTTTACTTTCTTTACTTTCCGTGTACGGGAGAAGGGTTGTAGGATCCTTTTTCCGTACACACCGCTTACGACACTCCATTTCTATACTCTCGTTGGCAGCCGATGGGAGGCTCTCCTCCTCCTGTCGAAAAGCTGTCATCGAACCATTTTGATCGCTTGTGATACCATTCGCGACGCTGTTTGGCGTCGATAGAAACGGCGTGAGGCAATATAAAAAAGAGAAGGGCGACAGCGGTTTGGCTGTCGCCCTGTTGGCGTTACTATCTGTTTTTATTCGGCATTCGACGCCTCTGCCGGTTTCACGCCTGCAATTTCGCCCACACCGGACAGCACCAGACGCGGACGGTAGGGGAAGCGTTCGATGTCCTCGCGCGCCGTCACGCCGGACAGCACGAGTACGGTGTCCAAACCGGATTCGATGCCTGCGATCATATCGGTATCCATGCGGTCGCCGATCATGACGGCGTCTTCCGAGTGCACGCCGAGCATGCGCAGGCCGGTCCGCATCATCAGTGGGTTCGGCTTACCGACAAAGTAAGCGGATTTTCCGGTTGCAACTTCAATGGGAGAAATCAGTGCGCCGCAGCCAGGGACGATGCCGGCTTCGGTCGGTCCGGTGATGTCCGAGTTGGTGCCGATCAGTCGCGCACCGTTGTTGACCAGCCGGATGGCCCGTACAATATGGTCGTATCCAAAGGTTTCCGGTTCGCCGACAATGACGTAATCCGGATCCACTTCGTTGATTGTAATCCCAGCCGCGTACAATGCGTTTTGCAGGCCGTGGTCACCGACAACATATGCGCTGCATCCTGGCGCCTGGTGGCACAGGAAGCTGGCGGTTGCCAGTGCGCTGGTATAGAAGTGCGATTCATCGACATCCAATCCCATACGCGCGAGCTTCTGCTGCAATTCCCGCGGTGTATAATGGCTGGAATTGGTCAGGAACAGAAAATGCTTGTGCTCTTCCTGAAGCCAGTTTACAAACTCGCGTACGCCGGGCAGGATCCGGTTGCCATGGTAGATAACGCCGTCCATGTCGCATATAAAGCCGGTTTTTTTCCTTAAACTGTCCATATTGACTCCTTTGATATCTATTTTTATCAATATTATAGTATTGCGCGGACAATTCGTCAAGCCGACGCGGGGGACATTCTTACAGATGATTACAGCAACCGCGTATTTTTGTGCGTGCCAGTAATCGAAAATTCTACCCATTCGGAAATATTGACTGCATGGTCGCCAATCCGTTCAAAATATTTGGCGATCATCATGATATCCATCGCCTGCTCGGCGTCGCCGGTGGATTGATGGATGTTTTCAATCAATACATTTCGTGTTTCTACAAACAGGCGGTCCACCACGTCGTCATATTCAATGACGCTGTGCGCCTTGGCCAGATCCTTCATAATAAACGAATCGATGGCGTCGCGCACCATTTTGATGGTAGCTTCCGCCATATGGGAGATTTGGATCGGCGCAGCATATGCCGGGCGATCGCACAGGAACAGTGTCACCTCCGCAATATCTTCCGCAAGGTCGCCGATGCGTTCCATATCGGTAATCATTTTGAGCGCGGTGGAAATTTCACGCAGGTCGCGCGCTACCGGATGCTGTTGCAGGAGCAGCTTGAGGCAGCAGCTTTCGATGCTGCGTTCCTTGCGGTCGATTTCCGTATCGCCTGCGATCGTCTGCTGGGCCAGCTTGGCATCGCGGTATTTTAATGCCTGCACGCCCTGGCTGATGGCCGTTTCCACCATGGCAGCCATCGAAATCAGGTCGTTGTGCATCGCGTCCAGTTCCTGATCAAACCGTATTCTCATTGTTGCGCCTCCTTTTAACCAAACCGCCCTGTGATGTAATTTTCTGTGCGCTGGTCCTGCGGCATGGAAAACAGATCGGCGGTGTCGTTAAATTCTATTACCTCGCCGAGCAGGAAAAATGCCGTCTTATCCGAGACGCGTGTCGCCTGCTGCATGTTGTGTGTTACCATAATAATGGTGTAATCCTTTTTCAACTCCTGAACCAGGTCTTCCACTTTCATTGTGGAAATCGGATCGAGCGCACTGGTCGGTTCATCCATCAACAGAACCTCCGGCTGGATGGCGAGCGCACGGGCAATACAAAGCCGCTGCTGTTGGCCGCCGGACATGCCAAGCGCGCTTTTGTTCAGACGGTCTTTGACTTCGTCCCAGATAGCTGCGTCGCGCAGGCTCTTTTCTACGATCTGATCCAGCTTGGCGCGGCTGCGGATGCCGTGTGTACGCGGGCCGAAGGCAATGTTGTCATAAATGCTCATCGGAAACGGGTTGGGCTTCTGAAAAACCATGCCGACGCGGCGGCGCAGGACATTGACGTCCATACGGTCAAAAATGTCTTCGCCGTCCAGTGTGACCGTGCCGTCGATGTGACAGCCTTCCACCAGGTCGTTCATACGGTTCAAGGTTTTGAGCAGCGTGGATTTGCCGCAGCCAGATGGCCCAATAAAAGCGGTGATCTGTTTTTCCGGCAAATCCAGGCTGATATTTTTCAGGGCGTGAAACGCACCGTAGTGCAGATTTAAGTCCTGGATTTTATATTTTATGTTCGTCATATATCGATACCTCTTACTTTTTGGTCAGCTTTCTTGCAATCAGTGCGGAAATCGTGTTCATTGCCAGCACGATGAGCAGCAGGACAACCGCCGTAGCATATGCCTGGTCGGTGTGCAGGCCCTCACTGGACAGGCAGTACATGTGCACGGCCAATGTACGGCCAGAGGACAGGAGGCTGGATGGCAGTTCTGTCGCGGTGCCCGCAGTGTAGATCAGCGCCGCCGTCTCGCCGACGATGCGGCCGACTGCCAGAATGATACCGGCTAAGATGCCTGGCATGGCAGAGGGGAGGACAATGCGGAATACCGTGCGCAGCCGTCCGGCACCGAGGCCGAAGCTGGCTTCGCGGTACGTATCCGGTACGGCAAGCAACGCTTCCTCCGTGCTGCGCATGATCAGCGGGAGGATCATAATGGACAGCGTCAGCGAGCCAGACAGCAGCGATAGCTTCCACCCGAGCTGCGTCACAAAAAACAGCATGCCGAACAGGCCGTACACGATGGACGGGATACCGGACAGCGTTTCTGCTGTCAGGCGCATGAGGCCCACCAGTTTATTGCCTTTTTTGGCATATTCTACCAGGTAAATTGCCGTAAACACGCTGATCGGGATGGCGATGACAAGGCAGAGCAGCGTCATCTCTACTGTCGTGATAATGGATGGCAGCATCGAGCAGTTTTCCGATGTATATTCCAGTGAGAACAAATCCGGCGTCAGATACGGGATGCCGCGGATTAGAATATAGCCGATGAGGAAAAGCAGGACAGAAAAGGTGAAAATCGCGGCAGCGTATACCAAGACGCGCAGGATCCAAGACTGGAGCTGCTGCGTCGGCTGATGATTGGGGGCTTTATGCTTGACGCGAAGCTGCTCTTTGGGCAGCGCAATCGATCCGTTCATGTGGATTCTCCTCTCTTCTTGATAACGGCAAACGCGAGGTTGATGATTAAAATGAAGATAAACAGCACGACGCCGGTTGCGATCAATGCTTCCCGGTGCAGGCCGGTGGCGTAGCCCATCTCAATGACGATGTTGGCCGTCATGGTGCGGATGCCGCGGAAGATGCTGCTCGGTAAAACAGCTTGGTTGCCGGCGACCATGATGACTGCCATGGTCTCGCCGATGGCGCGCCCAATCCCGAGGACGACGGCTGCCAAAATGCCGGATTTTGCTGCGGGAAGTACAGCGAAAAAGACCGAGCGCTCATGCGTTGCGCCGAGCGCAACGGCGCCCTCGTAATAGCTGGACGGCACTGCGTTGATGGAGGATTCACTCAGGTTGATGACAGTGGGAAGGATCATGATACCCAGCAGCAAAGCTGCGGCGAACATACTTACGCCGGTGCAGCCCGGGATATTGCGGGCCAGCGGTACCAGGACGACCAGGCCGAAGAAACCGTAAATGATAGACGGGATGCCGGCCATCAGCCGGACAAGCGGCTCAAGCACGCTGTGCAGCTTGCTCGGGCAAAAACGGGACAGGTACACGGCGGTCAGTACGCCGATCGGCACACCGATGACAACCGCACCCAATGTCACACAAAGGCTGCCGATGATCATCGGCAGGATGCCATAGGATGCCGGAACATTTTTTGGCGCCCATTTCGTTCCAAACAGGAAATCCAATACGCCAATTTCTTTGATTGCGGGAATGCCGTTGGCAAACAAAAACACACAGATTAACGCGACCGCCACGATGGACATACAGGCGCACAGTGCAAACAGCCACGACATACCCCGTTCCATGATTTTTTGTCGTTTCATATAGAGACCTCAATCGTAAAACAGTTTTGGGGGGAGATAGGGGTGTCCCTCCGGCACTGCATCGGGCAATACCGGAGGGAGAGGGAAATTAGTTCAGTTCGCTCCAGTCGGTCGTTTCACCGACGAAGATGCTGCGTACCTGTTCGGTGGTCAGGTCGTCGATGCTGTTGGCATTGTTGACGATGACTGCGATGCCATCCAGTGCGATCTGAGTTGGGGTCAGCTCCTTCAGCTCATCCTCGCTGAGCTCACGGGATGCCATACCGATGTCGCATACGCCTTCGATTGCGCTGTTCATGCCAGTCGTAGAGTCGGATTCCTGGATCGTGATGCTCACATTGCCGTTGACTGCTTCATATGCTTCCTTCAGCTTTTCCATTACCGGCGTAACCGAAGAGGATCCTGCTACGGTCACTTCGCCAGATGCGCCGTTGGATTGGAATGCTTCTGCGGATTCCGCTACCTGGATGTAGCCGTTGTCCGAAACTACCTGCTGGCCTTCCTCTGAGAGGATATAATTCATGAAATCCTGTGCAGCTTCGGAAAGCTCGCCCTTGGTTGCAACATTAAACGGACGGGAAATGGTATAATCGCCGCTCAGCACGTTGTCAGTAGTCGCCTCCACGCCGTCAATTTTGACCGCCTTGACCGAATCGTTGAGGGAACCGAGCGATGCATATCCGATCGCGTTTTCATCGCCGGATACGTTCTGCATCATGACCTCTGTCTGGTTTGCGATGATCGCGCTTGCGGTGGTATTGTCAACCTTTTCGTCGCCGTTCTTTTCCTCGATGCCGAACAGTTCGATGAACGCGCCGCGGGTTCCGGAACCATCCTCGCGGGATACGACGTCGATCATACCGCTGACAGATGAAGCGGCTGCGCTGCCGGCATCCTCTGTGCCTGTGGCAGCGGTATCGTTCGAGGAGGAGCCGCAGCCGGCCAACATGCCGGTCAGCAGGATACCCGCCAACGTCAGGGCGCCGCACTTTTTTAAAGTTGTAGAAAATTTCATGGTGAACTTCCTTTCGTTTTCGATTCATGACATATTGTTGTTCAACGGATTTTATTATAGGGTCGCCATGTAAAGTCCGCTACCGGGAGTGGGTAAAGTATGTGTAAGGCAATGCACAGATTTCGTCTGCCATGTAAAATGTTTGGCATGACTGCGGGTTTGACAGTATATAGAATCTATGATACAATCGGAACAAAATCAGAGGGAACCGCTTTGCCGAGCGGCATTTTTTTGGGACAAAAGGTTAGCGTTTGCTAATGTTTGCCGTGACCGGGGCCTGGCAATGGACAAAAAACCTTACGTTCCCGTAGAAGCCCTCTTTTCCTTATATAGGGAAGATCATATCGGGGGATTCTGGGCATCAGGATCCGTTTGCTAATAGAATGAATTACGAAAGGGGTTGAATCGATGTTGACAACACAAGTGATCGTTGGAGTCCTGCTTCCGTTTGCAGGGACGGCGTTGGGTTCCGCCTGCGTGCTGTTCATGCGGGACAAATTGGAGCCGATGGTGCAGCGTGCGCTCACTGGCTTTGCGGCCGGTGTTATGACGGCGGCGGCCATATGGAGCCTATTGATACCGGCGATGGACCAGGCGGCAGGGCTGGGGAAGCTGGCGTGCGTACCGGCAGTGGTCGGGTTTTGGCTGGGTATTCTGTTTTTGCTGCTGCTGGATAAAACCATCCCACATCTGCATACCAACAGCGACGAACCGGAGGGCCTGCGTGCCGACCTCAAAAAGACCACGATGCTTGTACTCGCGGTCACGCTGCATAACATTCCGGAGGGGATGGCGGTCGGCGTCGTCTTTGCCGGATGGGTGAGCGGCAACGCCGGGATCACCGTGATGGGGGCGATGGCCCTGTCCATTGGCATTGCGATCCAGAATTTCCCGGAGGGCGCGATCATCTCTATGCCGTTGCATGCGGAGGGGATGGGGAAAGGCCGCGCGTTTCTCTGCGGCGCGCTGTCCGGCATTGTCGAACCGGCCGCTGCGTTTTTGACGGTACTGGCGTCCGGCTGGATAGTGCCGATGCTGCCGTACCTGTTGAGCTTTGCTGCGGGTGCAATGCTGTACGTGGTCATTGAGGAGCTGATTCCGGAAATGTCCGCCGGGCGGCATTCCAACCTTGGGACAATCGCCTTTTCTATCGGTTTTACGCTGATGATGGCGCTGGATACAGCGTTGGGATAACACGGATGGCACAATGAAGAGGCCGGCGACATGGCTGTTTTTTCAAACGGCTGAGCCGGCCCTTACGTAGCCCGGCATATCTGCTGTGTGGGACAAGCGATGTCCATACAATACAATGGTAAAATAGAAGGAGAAAACACCATGAAACAACCACTCCGCATCCTATGGCTTGCGCTGGGGCTGCTGTGCCTTGCGCTGGGAACGGTCGGCATTGTTTTGCCGATCCTCCCGACGGTCCCGTTTTATATGGCGACGGTATTCTGCTTTGCCAAAAGCTCACAAAAGCTGCACAGCTGGTTTTTGAGAACGGGACTATACCGCAAGCATTTGGATCGCTTTGTTAAACAAAAAGAGATGACGATGAAAACCAAGTGCTCGATTGTGGGCACTGTGACCATCGTCATGGCAATCGGCTTTATCGCCATGCGCCATGTGCCGATGGGCAGGATCTGCTTAGCTGTTGTGTGGGTATGCCATGTGCTGTATTTCTTCCTGCGCGTCGGTACCGTGCGGGAGGACGGGCAGTGCGTATATGATGAGGGAACGCAGCATGAATGAACTGGAACGCAAACGGCGGAAGGAGCAGCAGGTGGTTGCCGAGATGATCGCTTTGTATTGCCGCAAAAAGCATGTGCGGCGCAAAGGCCAGCCGCTCTGCCCGGATTGCCGGGCGCTTTTGGAATATGCACAGACACGCAGCGCGCATTGCCCGTTTATGGAACAAAAGACCTTCTGTTCTAATTGCCGCGTGCATTGCTACAAGCCGGACATGCGGGAGAACATACGGCGCGTCATGCGGTTCTCCGGGCCGCGGATGCTGTTGTATCATCCGTTGCTCGCCATATGGCATGTTGTTTGCAGCAAAAAGGAAAAAAGAAAGCAGGAATAAAGAGATCATGATAAAAACTCGGCTTGTGGGGCTGCTGTCCCATGCGAAAAAGTATATTGTTTACCAGATCATCTGGCAGTGGCTTTCGTTGCTGTGCCAGGTGGTGACGGTGTATGCCGTGGCGTCGCTGTTGGAGCAGGCGCTGTTCGGCCTGTTGCGGGAGAGTACCCTGCTGCCCTATGCAGGCATGGCGGTGGTTGCGGTTGTGCTCCGTGTATGTTGTGACAGGCAGTCGGTACACGCATCCTACCATGCGAGCGTCGATGTCAAGCGCATCCTGCGCGAGCGCATCTATGCCAAGCTGCTGCGGCTGGGCGCGTCATACCGGGAACAGGTCAGCACGGCGGAGGTTGTGCAGATGGCCGCCGAGGGTGTCGAGCAGCTGGAAACCTATTTCGGGCGGTATTTGCCGCAGCTGTTTTACAGCCTGCTCGCACCGCTGACACTGTTTGTCATCCTGGGCTTTGTGGACTGGCGGGCGAGCCTCGTGCTGCTCGTGTGCGTGCCGCTGATCCCGGTGTCCATTGTTGTGGTTCAGAAGGCAGCCAAGCGGCTGTTGAGCAAATACTGGGGTATCTATACCGAGCTGGGAGATAGCTTTTTGGAAAATTTGCAGGGGCTGACCACGCTGAAGATTTATCAGCAGGATGCGCAGAAGGCGGTCGAGATGGACAAGGAATCCCAGCGGTTCCGGCAGGTCACGATGAAGGTGCTCACGATGCAGCTCAATTCGACCAGCGTCATGGACATCATCGCCTACGGCGGCGCGGCGGTCGGCATGATCGTCACACTGCGGGAGCTGGCGCTCGGCCGCGTCAGCTTCGGCGGCGCAGTCATGATAATCCTGCTCGCGGCCGAGTTCTTTATCCCGCTGCGCCTGCTCGGCTCATTTTTCCACATTGCCATGAACGGCATGGCGGCGAGCGATAAAATTTTTGCGCTGCTCGATCTTCCGGAGCCAGAGCTGACAGGCGAAACGCTGGAAGGGGGAAAGCTGGATATCTCGCTGCGCGACGTCAGCTTTTCGTATGATGCGGCGCGCACGGTTTTGAACCATATCAATATGGACATACCGGCAGGGAGCTTTGTTTCCATCGTCGGCGCGTCCGGCAGCGGCAAAAGCACGGTCGCCGGTATCCTACTGGGCCGCAACCGCGGCTACCAGGGAAGCATTACGATTGGCGGAAAAGAGCTTTCCGGCATTGCGGAGCAGAGCCTGATGCGTGCGGTCACGCTGGTGCGGCACGACAGCTATCTGTTCAAAGGGACGGTAGAGGACAACCTGCGGCTGGCAAAGCCGGATGCAACGCAGCAAGAAATGGAGGCCGCGCTGCGCAAGGTCAACCTGGACGGCTTCCTGTCCGCAGCGCAGGGGCTGCAGACGCCGGTGCTCGAACGCGGCAGCAATTTCTCCGGCGGCCAACGCCAGCGGCTTGCGTTGGCGCGGGCGTTGCTGCACGATACGCCGATCTATATTTTCGACGAGGCAACCTCCAACATCGATGCGGAAAGCGAAGAGATGATTATGCAGGTCATCCATCAGCTTGCGGGCGACAGGACCGTTATCCTGATCTCGCACAGGCTGTCCAATGTGGTACAATCCGACCGCATTGATATGCTGGAACAGGGCAATTTGGAGCAAACGGGTACGCATGACGCGCTGCTCCGGCAGGGCGGCGCCTATGCCGCGCTGTACCGCAAGCAAAAGGCTTTGGAGACATACGGAAGGGAGGATGCAGTATGAACCAGACAAAACGCAGAAGCGCGCCGGCGATCATGGGCGCGTTGATTGGGCTGGTCAAGCCGCTGCTGCCCATCATGCTGCTGGCGATCGCGTTGGGTGTCATTGGCTATCTGTGCGCGATTTTCCTGACGATTCTGGCGGGCTATGGGCTGATCCATGTGCTGCTCGACAGCATCGGGATTGCAGGCACCGGGCTTCTGGCGATGCCAATGGGGCGGCTGTTTGCCTTGCTCATCTGTCTTGCCGTATGCCGCGGCCTGCTGCACTATGGGGAGCAGTATTGCAACCATTTTATCGCGTTTCGGCTGCTGGCGATCATCCGCCACCGTGTATTTGCCGCTTTGCGCAGGCTGTGCCCGGCAAAGCTGGAAGGACGCGACCGCGGCAACCTGATTTCCATTCTGACATCGGATATTGAACTGCTCGAGGTCTTTTATGCGCACACCATCTCCCCGATTGCAATTGCCGTGTGCACCTCTGTGATGATGGCTGTGTTTATCGGAAGCCATTCGATCGCGGGCGGCCTGCTGGCGGCGGTGGGATATGTCGTTGTCGGCGCGGTGATCCCGATTGTCATGGGACGCCGCGGGGCACAGCCCGGCATGGAGCTGCGCAATGCCTTCGGCGACCTGAACAGCTTTGTGCTCGATTCACTCCGCGGACTGGATGAGACCATCCAGTATGGCGGCGGCGCGCAGCGGATGCAGCAGATGAACGACCGCTCCCAGGATTATGCCAAGCTGCAAAAAGGGCTGAACCAGCTTGAAGCGGTGCAGCGTTCGGTCACAAATCTGGCGATCCTGTTGTTTTCGCTCGCCATGCTGCTGTTACAGCTGTATTTCTATCAGGCGGGTGCTGTTACCTTTACACAGATGCTGCTGTGCGTCATTGCCATGATGGGCTCGTTCGGCCCGGTGGTCGCGCTGTCCAACCTGTCGAACAACCTGAACCAGACGCTTGCGAGCGGCGAACGTGTGCTGGCGATTCTGGAAGAGGAGCCGAAGGTCGCCGAGGTGGATGATGGCAAGGATACCGCATTTGACGGCGCAGAAGCGCGGAACATCAGCTTCCGCTATGAGGAAGAACAGATTTTGAAGGATTACTCCATCTCGCTTCCGAAGGGGAAGATTGTCGGCATCCACGGCGCAAGCGGTTCGGGAAAATCCACACTGCTGCGGCTGCTCATGCGGTTCTGGGATGTGCAGGAGGGCAGTATTGCGATATCCGGCGAGGATATCCGCGGGCTGAACACCGCCAACCTGCGCGATATGGAAAGCTATGTCACGCAGGAGACCTATTTGTTCCACGACTCGGTTGCCAACAACATTGCCATCGGCAAGGCTGGGGCGACCCGGGAGGAAATCATCGCGGCGGCGAAAAAGGCGTCGGTGCATGAACTGATCTGCTCCCTGCCGCAGGGCTATGACACGCCGGTGGGTGAGCTGGGCGACACGCTGTCCAGCGGGGAACGCCAGCGCATCGGGATCGCGCGCGCATTCCTGCATGACGCGCCGCTGCTGCTGTTGGACGAACCGACCAGCAACCTGGATTCCCTGAATGAAGGCATCATACTCAAATCGCTCTGTGAAACCTGCCGGGAGAAGACGGTGGTGCTCGTTTCCCATCGGAAATCCACAATGCATGTGGCGGATATCTCCTATGAAATGAAGCAGGGGCGGCTATCATAAAAAGGACAAAGAAAAACCCGCACAGTGACCCGGAGGGTTGCCCTCCAAGCGCTGTGCGGGTTTTGGTTTCGGTGATTACTTGGTGCCGTACATACGGTTGCCGGCGTCGCCCATGCCCGGGACGATATAGCCGTCTTCGTTGACCTCTTCGTCGATTGCGCCGCAGTAAATCTGCACGTCGGGATTTTCGGCGAGGATGGTGTCTACCGCGTTCTGAGAAGCCAGAATCGTCAAAACCTTGATGTTGGTAACATCGTGGTTTTTCAGCGACTGGATGGCCGCATTGACCGTGTTGCCGGTTGCCATCATCGTGTCAAACAGCAGCACCTCGCTGTGCGCCGCGTCCGTCGGCAGTTTGCAGTAATATTCTACCGGCTGCATGGTCTTCGGGTCGCGGTACAGGCCGATGTGGCCGACCTTGGCATTGGGGATCAGCTGGAGCGCGCCCTCCACCATACCGATGCCGGAGCGCAGGATAGCAACCAGCGCAATCTTTCGGCCAGAGATGATGTTTACCCTGGAGTGTGCGACAGGGGTTTCGATTTCAACCTCTTTCATCGGCAGGTCACTGCAGGCTTCATAGCAGAGCAGGGAGGAAATTTCCGAAACAGCTTCACGGAATTCCTTTGCGCCAGTGCACTTATCGCGCATCAAAGAGAGCTTGTGGATAATCAGCGGATGATCCATAACATGAACCTGAGTCATATGTCAAATCTCCTTTGTCGTTTATTTTTGGTATCGCTTGTGTTGGAATACAACCATTATAACAGATTTGCAGATTATTGCCAACAAAAAAGTGGGGGTTGGGACAAAATAGAGGACAGGACAACGAGAAGGAGGGACGGGGAGATAGCGGGAAAATACACCAAACTGGCCGACAGGACAATGGAAACGACCGGCGCGGCGCATCTGTGCGATGCCGGACGCGGAAAAAACGGCGGATGCCACTATATTTTTATCTAATATGGATAAAAAACAAAGGGAAAAATCCGCGTTTTTGGACATTGCGCGGCGGGGGTATCTGGACGTATAATCAATATGGAAAAACAATACCGGCTGAATTCCAATGAAGGAGACTTCCTTGGGATTTTTTTACGTTAATGGGCATTTTTTGATGTGCCCCGGCTACAAAAAGGAGTTCGTGCAATGAAATTTAGTGAAATCAATCCTTCGCCGCGTATGCTGATGTGTCCCGGTCCGGTTGAGGCCGACCCGCGCGTGCTGCGTGCCATGGCAACCCCGATTATCGGCCAGTTTGACCCAGAATTTACTGCGATGATGAACGAGACGATGGAGATGGAACGCCTGCTGTTCCAGACCAAGAACAAGCAGACCTATCTGGTTGATACCACCTCCCGCGGCGGCCTGGAAACCATCCTGACCGGTACGATCTGCCCGGGCGAAAAGGTACTGATCCCGGCATTCGGCCGTTTTGGTTATCTGCTGGCAGAGATTCTGGAACGTTGCGGCGCAGAAATTACCATGCTGGAACGTGAGTGGGGCACGGTGTTCGATCCGCAGGAGATCGAGGACGCACTGAAAAAGGACAGCTATAAGGCGGTTGCCATCGTCCATGGCGAGACCTCGACGTCGATGATGCAGCCGTTGGATGAGATCGGCGCGATCTGCGAGCGGTATGGCGCGCTGCTCATTGTCGATACCGTTGCAACGCTCGGCGGTGCAGAAGTCAAGGTAGACGAATGGAAGCTGTCCGCATGTATCGCCGGCACACAGAAATGCATCTCCGCGCCGTCCGGTTCCGCCCTGGTTACATACAACCAGCAGATTTCCGACATTGTCAACCAGAGAAAGCGCGTCGAAAAGGGTATCCGTACCGAGTCCGATATTGCGGGCCATCTGGCGCACATTCCGAGCAACTATCTGGATATGGCGCAGCTCGAGGATTACTGGAGCCCGCGCCGCCTGAACCACCATACTGAGGCGACCAGCATGCAGTATGCAGTACATGAGGCGCTGCGCTGCATCATGAACGAAGGGCTGGAAGCGCGTTTTGCACGCCATAAGCTGAACGACAAGGCGCTGACCGCTGGCCTGCAGGCGATGGGCCTGACCATCTTTGGTGACCTGGAGCACAAGATGCCGGTTGTCACCGCGATCAATATCCCGGAGGGCATCAACGGCAAGGACATCCGCGGCATGCTGCTCAACGATTTCGGCATTGAAATCGCAACCTCGTTCGGCCCGCTCGACGGCAAGATCCTGCGCATCGGCAACATGGGCTATTGCAGCCAGGAGCGCAACATCCTGATCCTGCTGGGCGCGCTGGAAGCTGTCATGCTCAAGCACGGCGCAAAGATTGCAACCGGACAGGCTGTTTCGGCAGCGCTCGACGTGTATCATGCTGCGGAAGCGTAATCTGCCATACAATTAAATCCAGGCATTCGGTTCAAAGGGGAACCCATCGCAGAGATCTGCGGTGGCGTTCCCTTTTTTGTTATCCACAATCTGGAAGTGCAAGACGGAGTACGTATAGAATGCCGCACAGTGTATCCATGCCGGAGGAATGTCCGATGGCGTGGAAGTCTGCGGAAATCTGCGCCGTTGTGCTCGCATGGGTCAGCGCACAAACCGCTTCGCTGAATTGCCCGCGCAGGGCGCAGTGCAGAAAGGTGCGGCTGATGTCATTGGTATCGCCAAGCCGCTGCTCCAGCTGTCCGCGCACAGCGCGCGCAAACGGATGCCCGTCTATGCCGCGCAGGATGAATCCGGCCAGCACGCCGCAGAGAAAATCGTCCCCGCTCGGTGTCAGTCCAATTCCCATGCCAATAAGACTGGACAAATCGTATGCTGCCGTTGTATAATGGAACAATAATAAATTTTGCATGCAAAATTGCAGCTTTTGTTGTGCAACCTGCAAAATCAAAGATTCATCTAAGTGTCCTTCAGCGGCCGCCGGAAAAAAGATACCGCGGAAGCCATGCGCTGTAGATGCTGCGAGGACATGCTCAATCGTGGCGTGCAGCGTCGCAAGCTCTGCTTCGGGAAGTGTCGCGAGCGCAAGCGGGACGGTTTGCGCACCGGCGAGGGAAAACACGATGTTGTCCCGTTCCGCCTGAATGTGGATGGTATCTCCGCAGAACCAGACCGGCTGTCCGGCAGCGAGCGGGAGCGCAGAAAGCTGGGTTCCTGTCAGGCCGGTAATTAGGCTGACCGGGGACAGCGGGGAGCCGCAAGCCTGCAATGCCAGCAGTACATTGCCGATGCACAGGTTGACGGTTTTGCGGTACACCGAATGGACAGAGCCTGCGCCGCCGCCGGATACGATGCCTTGTGCAAGTGTGGAAGTGCGTTGTATCGGATACATGGGAAACCATCCTTTCTGTTTGCTACCTTTGATTGTAATCAGAAGCCGGAAGAAAAGCAATGCATTGTGGGAAAGAATGTGTGGATAAAAGCCGCTTCGGCTTTTAGGATAGAAGAGGATTCGAGTGCGTGGAGAAGAAACGGAGGAAGAAAAGATGTATGATGTATTGGTGAAAAACGGAAAAATCGTCACGGCGGATTGTGTCCAGTGCGGAAACATCGCCATCCTGGATGGTAAAATTGCAGCCATCCTGCAAACCGGGGACGAGCCGGAGGCGGCCAAGGTTATCGACGCAAAAGGGAATTATGTATTCCCGGGCGCAATCGACACCCATGCACACCTGAACGACCCGGGTTATGAGTGGCGCGAGGACTATGCGCACGGTACGGCAGCCGCAGCGGTCGGCGGATATACAACCATTATCGATATGCCGCTGCAGAACGAGCCAGCCATGACCAATGCGGAGCTGTTTGACGTCAAAAATGCCAAGGTCGGCCCGCATGCGTATGTGGATTACTGCTTCTGGGGCGGCCTGATCCCGGATAACTTCGACGACCTGAAGGGGCTGGATGACAAGGGCTGCGTTGCCTTTAAGTCGTTCATCGGCCCGGTTTCGCCGGACTACAGCTCCCTGAATTATGGACAGGCGTATGAAGCGATGCAGATCATCCAGCAGTTTGGCGGCCGCGCGGGCTTCCATTGCGAAGACTTTGCGACCATCAAGTGGCAGGAGCAGCGCATGAAGAAGGAAGGCCGCATGGATTGGCAGGGCTTTTTGGATTCCCGCCCGGTGGTTGCGGAAATGCTCGCAACCGTTGACATCATCGAGATCGCAAAGGCGACCGGCTGCAAGGCGCACATCTGCCATGTCAGCAGCCCGGATGTTGCCCAGAAGATCAAGGAAGCGCAGCAGGAAGGCTATGACATCACGGCGGAAACCTGCACCCATTACCTGAGCATGACCGATCAGGATGTTATAGAAAACGGCCCGCTGTTCAAATGCGCGCCGCCGCTGCGCTCGCAGGAAGAGGTTGACCGCCTGTGGGGCTATGTGGAGGACGGTACATTCAGCGGTATCGCAAGCGACCATTCTCCGTGCTCGTATGACGAAAAGTTCAACGAGATCCTGGGGCAGAAGATTGAAAACGTCTTTGACGTATGGGGCGGCATCAGCGGCATCCAGAGCGGTATGCAGGTGTCCTTCTATGAAGGCTGCGTCAAGCGCGGCATCAGCCCGACGGTACTGGCGAATGCCATGGCGAAGAAGCCGGCGGAGGCGTTCGGCATCTATGGCCAGAAGGGCGATATCCGCATCGGCTTTGACGCTGACCTGGTTATCGTGGACCCCGAAAAGGAATGGGAGATCACCAACGATTCCCTGCTGTATGTCAACAAGATTTCTGCGTTTGTCGGCATGAAAGGCAAGGGCCTTCCGGTTTGCACAATGGTGCGCGGTAATGTTGTTGCGGAGGACGGCAAGATTACCGGCGAAGAAGGCTATGGTGCGCTGGTGACAAAGCTGAAATAAAACGGAGAGGAAGAGGAAAGGAGCGGTTGACGTATGAGTAAAACAATCGTCGACAATCAGGTTTTACGTCCTGAGCTGGTAGAAGGCGTCAATGAAGACCTTCAGCCTACCAAAAAACGTATTATGGACCCGCTTTCATATTGCGCAAGCTTTATGGGCGGCTGTGTATCCATCGGCACGTTCTCCATGGGCGCGAGCCTGATCGGTGTGCTGACGGTAGCGCAGGCAGTCATTGCCATGGCCATCGGCTGTTTGGTCATTGCAGTGGCGTTGGTTATCATCGGCTGCTGTGGCCACAAGTATGGCATCGGCTTTTCGGTACAGCTGAGAAGCTCGTTTGGCACCGTTGGCGTCAAAATCCCGGGCATCCTGCGCGGCTTGCCGGCCATCGTGTGGTTTGGCTATCAGAGCTGGGTTGGCGCGGGTGCGATCAACAGTTGCTTGAAGCTGCTGTTCGGCTTTGATCATCTTGTTGTTGTCTATGCGCTGTTTACTATTTTGCAGGTTGCTTTGGCGATCAAGGGATTTGAGGGCATCAAGTGGCTGGAGAATATCTCCTGTATCTTTATCATCGCCATCCTGATTTACATGCTGTATGTGGTCAATACGCAGTTCTCCACAGAGCTGGGCGACGTATTTTCCGGCATTACCGGCACCTGGGGTATGCCGTTCTGGGCAGCGACCACGTCGTTCCTGGGCATTTACTCCACGATGATTATCAACGCTTCCGACTACTCCCGCAATGTGCAGAAGAAAGTCGGCCCGGTTTTCACAGGTACCATTTATACCGTTGCAATTCTGCCGGTAACCTTGTTCATGGGCCTCATCGGCCTGCTGGTAACGGCTGCGACTGGCAACAGCGATCCGGTTACCGTATTCTCCACCCTGATGGGCAGCAAGGTCCTGACGGTTGTCACCCTGCTGTTTATCGCGTTTGCACAGGTCACCACCAATGTCCTGAACAACATCGTCCCGCCGTCCTATATCCTGATGGAGTCCTTCCACTTCAAGTGGGAGTACGCGACCATCCTGGTTGGCATCCTGTCGGTTGTCGTTATGCCGTGGAAGCTGGTTACCGCAGAGTCGGCTGCAGGCTTGTCCCTGTTCACCCAGTTCTATTCCGCGTTCCTCGGCCCGATCTTTGCTGTCATGGCGGTGGACTACTTCATCCTGCGCAAGCAGAAGCTGGATATCAACGACATGTATGACAAGCAAGGCCCGTTTAAGGGCATCAATTGGGCTGCGATCATTGCGATCCTGGTCGGCTCGGTTTGCTCGCTGTTTGTTATGGATCTGTCCTGGTATGTCAGCCTGATTCCGACGGGCGTTGTATATTACGTCCTGATGAAGGTGCTGCCAAGCTCTAAATCCTTCTGCAAGGGAACGATTTTTGAACGATAACATCAAATTGGCTCACGAGGGCAGGGTGCGCGTGCTGCATCCTGCCCTCGCTGCAATCGGGAGGAAAATGCAACCAATGGAACACAAAAATGAGCGGGTTCAGATCGCGTGTAAGGGCTGCCGGAATACGTGCCGCCTGGAGGTCACAATGCGCGACGGCAAGGTTGTCGACGTGGCTGGCGGAGGCTGCCGCAGATCATGGAACAATGCAAAAAAATATTTAGAAAAAGCATAGCAAAAGCCCCGCGCGCGGCAGGGCTTGGTGGTTTATACGTCGTCCGGCAGATTGGTCTCCAGAAAACGGAGGGTTGCGTTCAGCAGGCGCGCTGTGAGCGGGCTGCTTTCGTTCCGGTCAAAGTCGTGCTGATCGCCGGAGGCGATGAACCGCTGCGCGTGATATTTCTGGCACAGGGCCTGGAATTCTGCAAACGGGATATCGGTATCGCGCATGCTGTGCGTACAGAAAAGCGGGCAGGGCAGCTTATCGCACAGACGAAGCGAATATTGGAGGAAGAAATATTTTTCCCGGCCATCATAAAACAGGGATTTCCAGCGGCCGGTCTGGCGTGCGTAGACATAGGCGCTGTAATGTGTGTCCAGCGGGCCGTCCGCGTGCATGAAGTGCGGCAAGGCGTCCAGGCAGGATTCCGGGACGGCAGGAAGGGTCTGATAATATCGGCTCGCCGTGTTAAACCAACCGTCGGTCAGGAAACCGTAGCCGTAATACGACAGGATGCCGAGCGGCTGCTGCGACAAGCTTCCGCTGGCGGCTGCCAACAGGCACAGATACGCCCCGGCAGAGCGGCCCCAGAGATAATAGGGGAGCGCGTGCGCGGTGTAAGCCTGCGGGTTGGAAACAAAGCGGTTGACGGACGCGAGGACATCTTCCAAAATAAAACCAAGTTTGGCAGCTGGCGCGAGCGGATAATCAAAAGCTGTGATGATAAAGCCGTGTTGGGTGAGCGTCAGAAGATGCGTTTGCGGCAGGTCGGTGCGGGAGCCGTACAACAGCCCGCCGCCGTGGAAGTATAAAATGTGCGCCCGGGGCGTGACATCCGGGTCGCTGTAAATGGTAGCGCATTTGACGTATGGCGTTTGCTGGAGTGTAAGTTTGCGTTCCGTGAGCATGGCGTTCTCCTTTGCAATGGGATCCGATGGTGAAGCAATGGCAATGTAAATGGTTGCAGCATATGTGCTTGCAGCTATTATATCACGAAACAGGCGGTTTGTATGGAACAAACAGCGATGTAATTGTGGATAAAAAGGGGGAAATGTTTTATCCACGGTTGGGATTGAAAACAGCGGCGATTCCTGTGATAATAGGAATAGGCAAATTGCACCAAGAAACAGCCGATGTAACGGTTGATTTTCATATAAAAAAGAGAAGAACGATGGTAAAGGAGCGAGGAAGATGCTAAAAACAGTAGTAAAAAAAGGTAGTTATCATGACTCCG
>JAUNIY010000210.1 GCA_030523305.1 Eubacteriales bacterium | reverse complement strand
GTCATTTGGCTTTTTTATGATGCCCTTTTCTCAAGCGCCTGATTAGAATACCACGGCAGAACGGCAAAGTCAACGAAAAAATGTCGCTTTTTTCATCTTTCGTCGAATCGCACAAGTAGCACGTCGAATTTTCCCATCTGATATGTGCCTGTTCCATTTTGTTTGCTGTTCTATCATGACTGCATATCTATGAGAAAAAAGTGCCCCTCGGATGAGGGGCAATGTTGTGATGATCACAGCTTATCTTCCTGATAGTGTGCGCGCGCGCCGCCGATAAACTTCAACCGGGTTCTGGCACACAGTACGATTGCTTCCCCGATGGTTTTCTGGCTGATGCGCAGCGGTACGGCTACCTCCCGCAGATGCATACCGATCAGCGTGCCGCCGATGTCGATACCGGCATGGGCGCGGATGTGCTCCACAGCGACTGGTTCCATAAAGTTCTGCCAGCAGGTTGTGGCAAACGAACCGCCTGCCTTGGGCTGTGGCAGGACATTGACCGGCGCATAGCCGTACTGCTCTGCCGCTTCGCGCTCGATAACAATGGCGCGGTTCAAATGCTCACAGCACTGTGCAGCAAGGAAAATGCCGCGCGCACGCAAAACCGGCTGGATCCCGCGGAAAATGGCGCCTGCGATATCCATCGACGAAGCAGAACCGATTTTTTCGCCGCCGACTTCACTGGTAGAGCAGCCGATAACACATATATCTCCCATTTGCAGCTTTGCCTGTTCCAATACCTCTGCTGCAGCAAGAGCTGCTTGTTGTTCTATTTGTTTGAGATCCATGATAAAATTCCTCCTAACTATCATAATTTTTATCGCCCGCGGATCATTTGATCGTAGCCGAGCGTTTGAAAGCCAAGTTGTTCATATAATGCGCGTGCACGCGCATTGCCGCGCGTCACCTCCAGACGGAAGCGCGCTGTACCCGGATATGCCGCGAACAGCCACGCAAAAAAGGCGTGGCCCAATCCTCTGCCCTGCGAGCCGGGTTCGATCATCAGCTCTTCGATCATCACGCAGGGGCCGGCTTCCGCCGCGTACATATGGGTAATGTATGCATAGCCGACGGATTTGCCGTCGTCCTGTAGCACAAAGCCCTCCAGCAGCGGGTTATCGGACACGGCCTGTGCAAAGGTCTGTTGTAAAATTTCCATCGATACAGCATGGTCCACCGCTTCGGAGTGATAAAATTGCTCCACAAGCGGCATGACATATGCTTCATCCTGCGCTGTCATGGCGCGCACTGTCAACATAAATTCCAAATCTCCTTATTCTTATTGTAGGGCCTGTTCGGCAATGCTGCGGCGGCACTGCGCCAGATGCAGCAGCATGGCGTCATAAGCCGCCATACCGTCGCGCGCTGCAATCGCCGTCACGATTTCGCGGTGGGTGCGTGCCAGTTCTTCACGTATCTGTTTGGAAGGCGTAGCCGTCAGCATAGACGGTGAGCCGCACAAAATGACCGCCAGATTGGGCACGACGACATTGCCGGATGCCCGTGCGATTGCCGCATGAAACGCGGTATTTTCCTGTGAAAAATCGTTGCCGGCCAGCATATTCTTTTCGCATGCGTCGCACAGCTGCATTAGCTCTTCCAGCTGTTCCGGCGTACACCGCGCCGCCGCGAGCGTTGCCAAGCGCGGTTCTACGACGAACCGCAGCTCCAGCAGGTCTGTCGCGACGCGGATGGGATCTTCTAAAAATTGCAAGCCCAGTGGGTCTTCACTGACACCGCTGCATGCGGAAACGAATGTGCCAGCACCGCGACGGATTTCGACGACTCTGCGGCTGACCAGTGTCTTGATCGCCTCGCGCACCGTGCTGCGGCCAACGCCCAGCATGGAAGCCAGTTCAAATTCGTTCGGCAGTTTATCGCCTGCTTTGAGATCTTTGCCGATGATATTCTTGACAATTTCATCCGCAACGCGGTCTGTCAACAGTTTTCCGGTTTCCATTCGCTCCCTCTCCTCTTACTTCTCTTTTTATGGAAAAGAGAAGTAAGCAAGAGAAAACCATCCGTGCGCTCCCGCGCACTGCAAACCGTCCGGCATACCGGCCGTCCGGTTTGCTCATACCCGCATCGTGCTTTCTTCTCTTTTCGGTTGTTTTGCACACAAGCTCTTTTATGGTTGTTCTTTCTATTCCTTCTCTTTTACGATTTCCGTCGTTATTGTATAGTATACCAGTTTTTTTACCCGCCGAAAAGAGGAAAAACCGCATGAAGCACAAATGCCTCATGCGGTCAAACGACAAATAATTGTAAAAATCTGTTTTCTGCGTATCATCCGACAGCGGTGTTGCACACTGCCGTATCTGCCGCGGTAATTTCTTCTGCCGGAATACCGCAGTACTTCATATACGGCAGCAGCTGTTGCAGTACAGATGCCGTATTGGCGCCGCCTTGAAAACGGATTGTGACAGCAGCAGTCGTATCGATCGCGCCCGAAAGCGCCTGATAGCAGGTATCTGCCGTCATGGTGTCCTCACGGGCATCGGTGTTCCAATCCCACAGGCGATATCCGCCGGCGATCAATGCTGCGGCGGTCTCCGAGGTGATATTTCCGCTGCTTCCGCCCGCAATGCGCACCAGGTGCGTCGGCGTGCCGGTGATGACCGACAGCTGTTCATTGGCCTGTGCCAGCAATTCCATCGCCGCGCTGCCATCTGCCGCCTGTTCCGGTGTCAACAGAAAGCCCAAGCTGTTGCCGTTGCCTGCGATGTGGCGCAGCATATCATCCGCCTGATACAAATTATCAATCGGGACAAAGAATGTTGCATGCATGCTGTTTGTCGCAAGCTGGTTCAACACGCTTTCGGTGTATACATCCAGCCCGCTGTCAACCGTCAGATATACGGAGGATGGGATATGTTCCGGCATGGTATACAGCGAATCCAGCCGTGTGATACTGCCGGGTAAGTACAAAACGCCGCCGGAAGCGGATACGTTCCCAATGGAAGTTGTCGGCCAACGGATGCCGCTTATATTGCTTCCATTTGACGGTGTTGCCGATCCGGATGGATTGGATGGGGTC
>JAUNIY010000036.1 GCA_030523305.1 Eubacteriales bacterium | reverse complement strand
AGATGGTCAACGACGTAAAGCCGGGCGGCGTATTCCTCATCAACTGCCAGTGGACACCGGAAGAGCTGAACGAATACATGCCGGCTGAGGCAAAGCGCTACATCGCAAAGAACAACATTCAGCTGTATACCATCAATGCCATCGACCTGGCAATCCAGATCGGCATGGGCAAGCGCACCAACACCATCCTCCAGTCTGCATTCTTCTCCCTGGCTAAGGTTATGCCGGAAGAGACTGCCATCCAGCTGATGAAGGATGCCGCTACCCATTCCTACCTGAAGAAGGGCCAGGATGTCGTTGATATGAACCACAAGGCCATCGAGCTGGGCGCTTCTGCTTACGTGAAGATCGACGTTCCGGCTGACTGGGCTGACGCAAAGGACGCTGCTCCTGCTCCTGCACCGGAAGGCCGCGAGAAGACCGTCAAGATGGTTACCAACCTGCTCGATCCGATCGACCGTATGGATGGCGATTCCCTGCCGGTTTCTGCATTCACCGACTATGTCGACGGTACCTTTGAGCATGGCGCAGCTGCATATGAGAAGCGCGGCACCGCTGTTACCGTTCCGACCTGGGATCAGGACAAGTGTATCCAGTGTAATCAGTGCGCATATGTTTGCCCGCACGCTACAATTCGTCCGTTCGCGCTGACCGAGGAAGAGGTCAAGGCTGCTCCGGCTGCTATGAAGACCGCTCCGATCAAGGCTGGCAAGGGCAAGGGCGTTTACTCCTTCACCATGTCTGTTTCCCCGCTCGACTGCATGGGTTGCGGTGTCTGCATCGGCGTTTGCCCGACCAACGCACTGACCATGGTTCCGCAGCATGAAGAAGCTGCACAGGCTGAAGTATTCGACTACACCGTCAACAAGGTTTCCCGCAAGCCGGAATTGGAAGACATCAAGACCGTCAAGGGATCCCAGTTCAAGCAGCCGCTGCTTGAGTTCTCTGGTTCCTGCGCAGGCTGTGCTGAAACCTCGTATGCCCGCCTGATTACCCAGGTTTGCGGCGACAGAATGTATATTTCCAACGCTACCGGTTGTTCCTCTATCTGGGGCGGCCCGGCTGCTACTTCCCCGTACACCGTTGACAAGGATGGCCGCGGTCCGGCATGGGCAAATTCCCTGTTTGAGGACAACGCACAGCATGGTCTGGGTATGTACCATGGCCAGAAGGCAATCCGTGAGAACCTGATCGAAAAGGTTCAGAAGATTGCTGCTGATGAAAGAGCATCCGACGAGCTGAAGGCTGCTGTCGATGCATTCATGGCAACCAAGGACAACGGTGCTGAAAACGAAGCTCCGTCCAAGGCTCTGCTCGCTGAGCTGGAGAAGGTTGCTGCAAATGGCTGCCCGGACGCTTCTTATGTCGTTGCACACGGCGAATACCTGTCCAAGAAGTCCGTTTGGATCTTCGGCGGCGACGGCTGGGCATATGACATCGGCTTCGGCGGCTTGGATCACGTCCTGGCTTCCGGCGAAGACGTCAACGTCATGGTATTCGACACCGAAGTATACTCCAACACCGGCGGACAGGCTTCCAAGGCTACCAACATCGGTGCGGTTGCACAGTTTGCAGCTGCCGGCAAGGCAATCCAGAAGAAGTCTCTGGCTGAGATCGCAATGTCCTACGGCTATGTTTATGTCGCACAGGTTGCAATGGGTGCAAACCCGCAGCAGACCCTGAAGGCAATTGCAGAAGCAGAAGCTTATCCGGGACCGTCGCTGGTTATCGGCTATGCTCCGTGTGAAATGCACTCCATCAAGGGCGGCATGAAGAATTGCCAGGCTGAGATGAAGAAGGCTGTTGAGTGTGGTTACTGGAATATGTTCCGCTTCAACCCGACGCTCAAGGCCGAGGGCAAGAACCCGTTCATCATCGACTCCAAGGAGCCGAAGGACGGCTATCAGAACTTCCTGATGGGCGAAGCACGTTATTCTGCTCTGACCCGTTCCTTCCCGGAGCGTGCCAAGGAGCTGTTTGCTGAGTCGGAAGACCAGGCTGCAAAGCGTTACCGTCATCTGCTTAAGATGCAGGAAATGTACGCAGCTGAACAGGAATAAGCTGTTCCATCCTATAAAAAATAAAGGTGCCCGGCAGATTGTTCTGCCGGGCATTTTTATGATATACTAAACCTATCATCAGAAGGAGGAAGTTTTATATGAAGCAATTCACATTCGCATTTCTTGTGATGTCCCCAGATCACGACAGCAGCGTACATCATACCGTTATGGAGTCTCCCATGTGCAAGAGCATTATGATCGGGGTCAAGGATTTGGATGATGCCTGTGCACAGGCCAAAAAGCTTGTGGATGCCGGTGCAATCAAAAAGATTGAATTGTGCGGTGCATTTGGCAAAGAAGGCGCACAGGTTGTCCGCGATGCCGTGGGCGACAGCGTCATTGTCAGCTACATTGTCAATTTGGAGTAAACAAAAGCAGCGGGCGCACAGTCCGCTGCTTTTCCACATCATATTGCAACTTTACATGGTATATACCTTGATGGTCTCGTATACCTCATAGGCTTCCTTCATCGTGGCCATCTGGGAACCTGGGAGCATAACCGACGCCGTACCCATAGCGACCGCAAACTTCGCGATCTCTTCATACGACATGCCCTGGTTATATGCATGTGCAATTGCGCCCAACATGGCATCGCCGGAAGCGATCGCACTCTTATCCGCCGGTCCTGCATCGGCAACGACATACAGCGGTGTTTCCTCCGGATTGAGGAAGATTGCGCCATTCCATCCAAGCGATGCGCAGATGGTTTGTGCGCCTTGATCCAGCAACGGCCTCGCATGGTCATACGCCTCTTCCGGATCATGTGTACGCGGCAAGCCGGTCAGCTTCGCCAGTTCAATGGTATTCGGCTTGATGAAATCCGGCTTATACGGCAACGCGCTGCGCAGGGTATCGCCATCGCAGTCAATCAACAGCGCACAACCGGCCTTTTTGATGGTTTTGATAATTTTTAGATACTGCTTTTCCTTCATGCCGCGCGGAATCCGTCCGCACAAAACAAACAGGTTGCTCGGATCAAGATAGAGCTTCAGCTTTTCTAAACAGCGCCAATAATCTTCATCCTCCACCGCAGTGCCCGGTTCATTGAAATCTGTGTGGCTTCCATCCGGATGGACGACCTGAATATTGGTACGTGTCTCGCCGGTTACATCGGTAAAATCGTGTGTAATACCGAGGCCGGTCAATGCATTTTTCAGGGAACGGCCATTATTCCCTGCCGTAAAACCGAGCGCAACACATTCGCCGCCAAGCGAACGGATGGCGCGTGAAACGTTGATGCCGCGTCCTCCGACTTCGACGTAACTTTGCGCAACACTGTTCACTGCGCCAAATTCTACTGGTTCTTCAACCAGCAATGTACGGTCGATCGCCGGATTCAACGTTATCGTTATAATCATATGGATAAACCCTCCTGCTCTTACAAAAATCGGACGCACGGTTTATCTTGTAGTCCTATTCTATTGTACAAAATTTATGGTTCATTGTAAATGGGAATTTAAAATTAAGTGGATTTTTTTCCGCTAAAATTGGGATATTCTTCCGCCTTTTCCCTATATTATGCAAGAAAAATGTATCAGATTTGCTGTCGAAAAAGCGCGGCCTATCTGTTATTTGCTAATTTCGTGTGCTTCCTCTTCCGATGCATACAGCTCCTGCCGGATCACATTGAACAAATCCTCTGCCATAATCAGGATATTATGTATCTGCGCCTCCGTGATTTCAAACGGCAGGTCGGTTGGATAGCGCGTTTCAATGTAATAATTGTTCAGCGCAGCGCTTTCCCCGAGATATCGCGAAAAACGTTCGTCCACCGCTGCGGCCTGCCGACAGAGGAACGTCAGATTGTGCCCGTCAAAATGGCGGCCCAGCTTGAACAATAAGTAGCCCTTCAACGCTTTCTCGATCGCCTGCTGGCAGTGGAAGGCAACGGCCATTTCATCGCCGCCCCATGTCAGCAAAATACGGGCGCTCTGCAAATCGCTGAGCGCTTTTTCCAGCCATTTGTAGTAATATTGACTGTCCGTATTACCCTTGCGCCTTCTCGCCATAGAGCACCGTTCCCTTCTTTTCAATCGCAGAAGCGTAACTTCCGGCGTCCTGCAACATCTCCCGCCACTCTTCGGTATGATACAACAAAAACTGCACCGGGATCGGCATATTGGCCTGAAGATACAACTTGCGCAATAAAGCGGTTTTATCGCACGCATCCAAAATAATACAAAGATCTGCCGATTTCAAATCCCGGCTGCCAACAACAAATTTCTCTCCATATAAAATCACGCGGCGCGGCTGGCAGCACGCCAGTACGCAATCCAAAAGTTCTTTGCGGTCCACAGTCCTTCTCCTCTCTTTCCAAGGCTTACCGTGTCGAAAAAACAGCCTCCGCTTGCACCTTTTCTTTGTCGCCTTCCCATGCGGAAACGCACAGACTGCCGTTCGCGCCCACTCCGCGGCGTATCTCCAGCTTCGTGCCGCAAACCGATTCCGCTATATAATTGACCTGAAGGCGGGAAACCCAACGCTGCGTATCGTTTTCCAGCCCAAAGGCATCGGACAAGATATCCACAGCCTTGACATTGTTCAAATGGCGGTTGATATCGATATCGCTATAACGCACCACACGGTCAAAACATGGCTGCTGCCCCTGTACACGGATTGCTTTGAGCGTCTCTGTAAATCCGGTATCCTGCTTTTCAAAGCCCATACCAAGGGTTTTCGGGCGCATCAAACGGCGCGTTTCCAAATTGACAACAGCCCAGACTGTCAGCGCATATCCAATGCGCTCATTCCCCGACGCAATCACAAAATCACGGTACCAGGACGCGCCGCGTATCTCGCGCGGCAAGGTCGTCAGCTGAATGGTCTCATGTACGTACAGCGGCCGCTCCAGTTGATACATCAGGCGCGATAGCACCCAAAACCCGTTATGTTCCGCCAGTTTTTCACCGGAAAGCCCCATCACTTCCCCGTGGTCCGTGACAAGATCCTGCATAAACGCAACAACAGCAGATGGGCGTGCCATTCCTCTTCCGTCAACATGCTCAATATCGAGCGTATAATCCTTTGACATTTGAAGCGCAGGCATTCCTATTCCTCCTTTGATGATACTGTACTCTTTTTTAGTATACCGCATTTATGCCGGAAAAGAAAGCGTTACATTGCCGGATACCGCAAAATATGATAGACTGGACATAGCATAAGCTGTGCCCGCGCTGCGTACGATGTATCAGAGAACGGAGGGATTTTGGATGAAAAAGCTTTTTACGCTTACCATTGTGTTTGTCTGCCTAGTCTGCGGCATGGTATGCTATTCCACAGGGTATACACCACCGGACTTTGTGCATCTCCTCCTTTCGGAACCTGCGGAAGATACCGGCGGATGGGACGCCCCCGTTGTCATGGAAACGCAGCCAACTTCCTCCGTCAAAGAAACCCGCGCCGTATGGGTTGCTACCGCTTATTCTATCGATTACCCTTCTGCGCAAACAACCGATGCCGCGGCACTGCAAGCCGAATGCGATACGATTTTGGACAACATCGCAGCGTGCGGCGGTAACACCGTCTATCTCCAGGTGCGCCCGTCCGCAGACGCTTTCTATCCTTCCAACCTGTTCCCTTGGAGCCAGTATCTAACGGGAAGCATTGGTACAGCACCGGAAGGCGGCTTTGATCCACTGGAATATTGGGTAACCCAGGCGCATGCGCGCAATCTGCGGCTGGAAGCATGGATCAATCCCTATCGCATCTGCGCCGGCGACAATGCAGCGGCAGATTTCGCTTCTCTGCCAGCGGATTCCCCCGCCAAACAGCATCCAGAATGGGTGGTGGAATGTGAGGGCAGTTATTACTTCAATCCCGGGCTTCCGGAAGTCCGGCAGTTGATCTGTGATGGTGTCACGGAAATCATCAGCAACTATGCCGTTGACGGCATTCAATTCGATGATTATTTTTACCCCTCCACCGATTTTGACGACGCGGATACCTATGTCGCTGCCAATTCCGAGCTTTCGCTCGCAGACTGGCGACGCGACAATGTCAATCAGCTCGTGCAGCAGGTCGGACAAACTGTCCGCGAAAAAGCTGTCAATACTGGCTGTCAGTTCGGTATCAGCCCCTCCGGCATCTGGCGCAACAAAGGCGTCAACGCGTTTGGCGGAAGCGATACCAACGGTTACGAGCACTACACCTCTGCCTATGCCGATTCATTGACATGGATCAAAAACGGCTGGATTGATTATATTTGTCCGCAAATTTATTGGCACATCGGTGACTCTGTATCAGATTTTGAAACCTTAGCCAATTGGTGGGCACGTCAGGTCATGAACACTGACGTCGAGCTAATTCTCGGTATGGCCGCCTATAAAATCGGTGATGCAACCTATGGCTCGGTCTGGGAAACCGACGGCTGCACGGAAATCGGCCGCCAGATCGAGCTTGCCCGCAGCATCGACGACATTGCCGGCTGCGCGCTGTTCAGCTGCCGCAACATCACGAATACCGACGGCCTGCGCAGTACCCTGGTACAACACTGGGGAACATGAAAAAAGCTCCCACGCGGGAGCTTTTTCAGCGTATCGACTATGTCGGCACGCCGCGCTTTGTTTTACTGTGCTGTATCCAATCCACATTGGTCACGATGTGCGCAGGTCTCGCATGCATGCGCTTCGGGCTGCGCACAGCTTTCCATCTTGACCTTTTTCTCACTCTCCAGCATGCCGACAAGCAGCGCACCTACCTGCATATCCGCATCACCATATGCACCCGGAAACGGCGCAATCCCCGCCTGCATCAACTCCATCTGTGCGGCTGCGCTGATTTTCCCACACACAAGCAGTCCGGCGCCCTGTTCCTTTAGCAGTGCAATGCGCGGTGCATGCCCCTGCGGTGCATCCAGATCGACAAGATCCATGCTTACCACGCGATCCTGTTCGATGGTATACAGTTTAAATTGCTTTGTCTCGTCAAACTGTTGACAGACCTGCCCATTTTCATATGCTGCTGCAATTTTCATATGTATTTGACTCCTTTGTCTTCTCCTATTGTAATCGTATCACATAACGCGCTGCGGCGCAAGCACATAACAACGGCCCCCTTCGTCGCCAAAGGGGGCCTCCGATTATGCAGTTTGTCTCAATCTTGTCTGGAATGCTACAGCAGCTGTACCTGTCACCTGGATCAGGGAGCCAACGATGGCTGCCAGGACACGGCAAATGTGAATGATATCATCATTGATGCTGTGGGCTATTTGTGCAACATAATTCCGGTGCTGCTCTGCAACAAATGCAATCAGAGCATCCGGTGTGTGCGGGATGTGCATTCGGCCATCCTTTGCCCAGTTTTCAAACTTCTCTTTGTTGATCCGCCAGTAAATCGTCATACTGGTCTGTTTTTCATAGATATAATGCGCCATCAGGTTTCCACGATAAATATCATCGTTGTGCGGAAAGCTGAAGAAATCCGTAATATAATGGCAAATCACACCCAGCTCTTCGCTGAGCTTCGCGCCATTGACGGGGCAAATATGGAAGCTTTTTATAAAATCACGAATACGCTGCATGACTTCGTCAAACATCAATGATGGGTAATGCCGTTTTGTCAAATATTCTCCTTTCAGATCCGGCTTTAAGTTTCCAAAACAGAATGCTTTGCGGTCAAACGAAACGCCATCTGTTTTTTCCACGTAATCCAGAAGAAAGTGTGCAACTGTTGTATGCGACACAGAGTCCATCGGCATCAACTCCTTTGGTTTTCTATTATTATTTTATCACGTAACACCAAAAAGAAAAAGACATTTTACAAGGCATTTTTTCCCATTTTTTACGATCACCATCTGATTGACACACAAAAATACCCCAGCTTTCACTTTTTAGCAGCAAAAGCCGGGGCGGCAAAAAATCTTCTTGATTTGGTCACAACGCGCGGAAATATTCCTTCTTATAGCCGATCTCGCCTTCCAGTGCGCGGCGCAGCTGGTTGCACAACGCTTCCCTGTCGCGGTTGAGCGTGCCCTTGAGGGTCAGATAGTTGGACGCATGATTGGAACGGAAAACGCTTCCTTCACTGTCGATATGCTCCAGCATCAACAGGGTTTCCTGCGCAACCTGGGGCGCTGTCAGCAGCTGGAACGTGCCCGCCTCCCATTCTTTGCGGAGCGGGACATCCCCCTCAAACATCAGGGTGAGCAGGCCAATGTAATCCGGCTTCATGCGGGAAAAGGCATCCGCAGTACCGATGGCATGCTCGCGCCACATCTGCGTGCCGCCCAAGCCGTTAATCGCCGTGACAGACAGCTTCATCCCGGCATCCTTTACCATTTGTCCGGCGCGCACGATATCGTCCACACCCACGCCCTTGTTGATGTGGGTCAAGACATCATCACAACCGGATTCCAATCCAAGATAAATCATCTTCAGTCCCAGCGAACGCAGCAGCTTGAGCTGCTCCGGCGTTTTGGTCAGGATGCTCTTGGGCGAACCATAGCTGGTCACGCGGGTGCACTCCGGAATGACGCGGCGGATATGCTCCAAAATAACAACCAAATCCTCTGTCCGGCGCATGAGCGCATCACCATCGGCCAGGAAAATCCGTTCGATGTGGCGGTAGGCCTTGCGGGCCATATCAAAATCCTCCAGCACATCTTCCAGTTTGCGCAGATGGAACTGCTTTTCCTTGTACATATCACAGAAGGTGCATTTGTTATGGCTACAGCCAATGGTTACCTGCACAATCAAGCTATATGCTTCCGACGGCGGGCGGAACACTCTTCCTTCGTATCTCATAAAAATACTCCTCAATCATCAAAAAATCGGGCACAGCCATAGCGTTGACGGCTGTCTGGGGCCATTATACCACATCCTGCGCGATCTTTCCAGACAGAAAAAACAGACGGCACATCCGTCCCGCCTGTCTTACGTTTTTACATAAGGATCAGTCCTCGTCGGATTCTGCGTCCTCCGCAGGCGTTTCTTCCTCTGCGTCCTCTACAGCTTCCGCCTCTTCTGCCGGGGCTTCCTCGACCGGAGCCTCCTCCATAGACATCTGCTCTTCTGCCGGGGCTTCTTCCACGCCTTCACATGCTTCATTTTCCGCATTCATATCATCCAGCTCGCTCATTGCCCTGAGTTCTGCTTCATGATATACCTGCTCGCTCTTGCTGCGCTTGTATGCAGCAACGCCCGCTGCCACTGCGCCTGCTGCCGCACCGGCAACTGCAACGCCAATACCAATTTTTTTCAGATTATCGTTTTTCTTTGCGCCCATTGTAAAAAACTCCCTTTGGCCGCGGAAAACCGCGGATGATAATATCTTTTTTCCGCCGAATCGGATGCAACGGCAGTTTTTCTATACCGGCAGGGACAAACATGCCTCGTCCCTGATTGGTTATATGTTACCACATTGCAATCCAATCTGTCAATCTTTCCATAAAATATTCCCAAATTTTCTTTTATTTCCACGCCAATTCCCAGCAAATACTACAAGATTATTCCATCTGCGCGCATTACCGGTTGACGAAGCGGCAGAACATGTTATAATGGACGCAATTTCGATCATTTCTATATGTTGATGAGAATTGCAGGGTGAAACCATGAACACAACCAAACATATGCCGTTCCTGATCGGCATGCGTACCTTTAAAACCGCGCTCGCCTGCGGCCTTGCCGTCGTCGCAGGTTATGCAATCAACAGCCCCTATCCGCCCTTCCTAGCCATCGGCGCGTTGGGCTGTATGGATTCGTCCATCACAGCCTCCCTTCGTTCGGCTCGTGATATGATCTTCGGCAATCTGGTCGGCGCAATTCTGGCCATGCTGTTCACCGTTGCCTTTACCGGGCATTACGCAGTCGGCTGCTTTATCGGCGTCATTATCATGATTACCGTTTGCAATCTGATGCATATGAAGCCGGGCATCACAAGCCTTGCGTGCGTTGTCTTTTGCTGCTGCCTCAAGGACATCCCCGCCTCGGACAATCTGGTTTATGGTCTGCTCCGCTTCCGCGATACGGCCCTCGGCACCTTTATCGCGCTGGCTGTCAATATGCTGATCCGTCCGTATAGCGGCGCGGAACGCACCAAAAAAGGCATTCTGAGCGCCCAGCAAGCCATGCTTCCGCTGCTGGAGGAGCGTGTCCTGCACGGACGGATCCCGGATCTGCGCGACCTGCGCAAAAGAATGAACGATTTGGATCACAGCATCAATATCCTGCTGGACGAGCGCATGAATAAATCCCTCAAAAAATCCGAGGTTGCCCATCTGCGCGGCTGTCAGCAGTTGAGCTGGAAAATGCGCGATGCCCTCATCAGCATTTGCAGTATCGACACCACCCCCAGCCCATCTCCCGAAAATCTGGCCCGCATGGAATCACTCGGCATGACACCAGAACAATGCCATACCGATCACATCCTCGCAGGCGTGTGCGACGAAAGCGATACCATTGTGTTCAATTACTATCTGAAAATCTTTTTGGATTCCAATGATTATCTGACACAGCTGATCGACCTGTGATACATACATGTACCGGCTCCCCAAAAAGGAGCCGTTTTTTTATGCGCGCAGGTTAAACCATGCGTTGCGCCCGGCATAATGCCCCTGTTCCCCAAGCTCTTCTTCAATGCGGAGCAGCTGATTATACTTTGCGACACGATCCGTCCGCGACGGCGCACCCGTTTTGATCTGCCCAGCATTGAGCGCAACAGCCAGATCGGCAATCGTGGTATCCTCGGTCTCGCCCGACCGGTGGGAAATGACCGCCGTATAGCCCGCGCGGTTTGCCATGGTCACGGCGTCGATGGTTTCGGTGAGCGTGCCAATCTGGTTGACCTTGACCAAAATGGAATTGGCAACCCCCATTTCAATGCCATGATGCAACCGGCTGGTATTGGTCACAAACAAGTCGTCTCCAACCAGCTGGACTTTGCTTCCCAGCAACTGGGTCAGCTGCTTCCAGCCTTCCCAATCCTCTTCGGCGAGTCCATCCTCCAGCGAAAGAATCGGATAACGATCGACCAGCCCTGCCCAGTATTCCACAAGCTGTGCACGGCTCATTTTTTTGCCCGCCTTTGGCAGCTGATAAAAGCCGCCGTCCTCCGGGTGGTACCATTCCGAGGTCGCGGCATCCATGGCAATCATAAAATCCGATTGCGGGCGATAACCGGCCCGTTCCATCGCCCGGACGATCATCTCCAACGCCTGTTCATCGCTCTCGAGGTTGGGCGCAAAGCCGCCCTCATCGCCCACGCCTGTCGCCGGCGTACCGTTTTCCTTCAATACGCTTCGCAGCGTATGGAATACTTCCGCGCACTGGCACAATGCTTCATGGAAATCCCCCGCGCCTACCGGCATAATCATAAATTCCTGGATATCCACATTGTTGGACGCGTGCGCACCGCCGTTGAGGATATTCATCATCGGTACCGGCAGGGTCTTTGCATTGACGCCGCCCAGATATGCATACAGCGGCAGGCCAAGCGCCTGCGACGCCGCCCGCGCGGTTGCCAGGCTGATGCCCAAAATGGCATTGGCTCCCAGGCGAGATTTGTTTTCCGTACCGTCCAGCTCCGTCATAATGCCATCCAGCTCCGGCTGATTGGTTGCATCCAAGCCCACGACTGCTGCCGCCAATTCGCCGTTAACCGCCTCCACAGCCTTCAGGACGCCTTTTCCACCATACCGTCGATTATCTCCATCCCGCAGTTCACAAGCCTCGTACTGGCCGGTAGAAGCGCCGGACGGCACATCTGCGCGTCCGACAATCAGCTCCTCTCCGTCGCGTACGACCACTTCCACCTCAACCGTCGGATTTCCGCGGGAATCCAGGATTTCGCGCCCGGCTACATCAACAATTTCAATTGCCTGTTTCATGGATTTTCTCCTCATGCTGAAATTTTGGACGGACGCCCTGCCGGAACATGCTTCCGCTGCGCGCAAAAGAAAACGGCAGACCGCGAAAGCCTGTTTTCACAGGCGCCGCAATCTGCCGCAAACATCTATTTTGAATCAATCCATCAAGGACTTGCCATCCATTTCAGCCGGCTGAGGCAGGTCAAGGACCTGCAGCATTGTCGGCGCAATGTCTGCCAGACGTCCTTCATGCAGCGTGCACGGATAGCCAACCACACAGAACGGAACCGGGTTGCACGAATGCGCGGTGAACGGGGAAACACCGTCCTCCTCCAGCATCTGATCGGCATTGCCGTGGTCAGCGGTAATCATCGCTACGCCGCCCATTTCCAAAATGGCGTCAACCGTCTTACCAACGCACTGATCGACCGCTTCCACTGCCTTGACGGCAGCATCGAATACACCGGTATGGCCTACCATGTCGCAGTTCGCATAGTTCAGGATGATGACATCGAACTTACCGCTCTTGATCTCCTCAACCACCTTGTCGCACACCTTGTATGCGCTCATTTCCGGCTGTAAGTCATACGTTGCTACCTTCGGGGATGCAATCAGGTCGCGGGACTCGTTTTGATACGGAGCCTCTACGCCGCCGTTGAAGAAGAAGGTTACATGCGCATACTTTTCGGTTTCGGCGATGCGCAACTGGGTCAGCCCATTGTCTGCAATATACTCGCCAAAGGTATTGACCAGCGACTGCGGCTTGAATGCAATGTTTACATTCGGCATGGTCGCGTCGTACTGGGTCATGCACACATAATATACCGGGAAGCAGCCGTTCCTGCGTTCAAAGCCGTCAAAATCCGGATCGACAAACGTGCGGGTGATTTCCCGCGCGCGGTCCGGGCGGAAGTTTGCAAAAATGATGGAATCATTTTCCTGGATGCACGCATCCTTGGTGATGACAACCGGCACAATAAATTCATCGGTTACGCCCGCGTCATACGAAGCCTGCATTGCAGCAACCGGATCCGGATTGTACTCGCCTTCGCCATATACCATAGCGGCATACGCCTTGACGACGCGCTCGAAGCGGTTGTCACGGTCCATGGCGTAATAGCGGCCCTCGATGGTTGCGATCTTGCCGACACCCAGCTCGTCCATCTTGGCGCACAGCTGGCGGATATAATTGATACCAGAAGTCGGCGGAACGTCACGGCCGTCCATGAAGCAGTGTACAAACACCTTGGTCAGGCCGTTCCGCTTTGCCAGCTCCAGCAGGCCAAAGATGTGCTCAATGTGGGAGTGTACGCCACCATCGCTCATCAAGCCATAGATATGCAGTGCGCTGTCATGCTTTTTGCAGTTTTCCACTGCACCCAGGAACGCTTCGTTTTCAAAGAACGGGCCGTCCTGGATCTGCTTGGTAATGCGGGTCAGCTCCTGGTATACGACGCGGCCGGCGCCAATGTTGGTATGGCCAACCTCACTGTTGCCCATCTGGCCATCTGGCAGGCCAACATCCAGGCCGGAAGCACCCAGGTGGGTGGTCGGGTTTTCCTGGAACAAACGGGACAGGTTCGGATGTTTTGCAGCATGGATTGCGTTGCCCATATCGCTGTCGCGCAGGCCAAAGCCGTCCATAATAATGAGTATTAACGGTTTTTTCATAATTAACCTCGCTTCTGAAAATTTCAGTGTACCAAATCAAATCGGAATGCTTGCTGTGATTCAAAATACCACCAGCATTTTCTCAACAAACGCCAGCTGCCTGAAAACAGCATATCGGCGGACTACCCGATACTGGAAGCAGCCCGCCGATGATACATTTGCAAGATTATTCTGCTGCCGGAACCGGATCCTGTGCAGCTTCGATGATAGCGCAGAAGTCCGGAGCCTTCAGAGAAGCGCCGCCGATCAGGCCGCCGTCTACATCCGGCTTGCTCAGCAGCTCAGCCGCGTTCTTCGCATTCATAGAACCGCCGTACTGGATGGTGATTGCACGAGCAGCGCGCGCGCCGTACAGCTCACGCAGGCAGTCACGGATTGCAGAGCAAACTTCGTTTGCCTGATCTGCTGTAGCGGTCTTGCCGGTGCCAATTGCCCAGATCGGCTCGTATGCGATGACAACCTTCTTGATGTCGTCAACCGATACACCCTGGACAGCACACTTAACCTGCTTGCGGACGATTTCGGACCAGATGTCCTGCTCGCGCTCAGCGAGGGATTCGCCTACGCAAACGATCGGGCGGAAGCCTGCTTCCAGCGCAACCTTAACCTTCTTGTTGACCGTCTCATCGGTCTCAGCGAAATACTGACGGCGCTCAGAGTGGCCGATGATGACGTACTTGACGCCGCATTCCTTCAGCATATCAGCGGAAACTTCGCCGGTATAAGCGCCCTTCGGCTCAAAATGCATGTTTTCAGCGCCGATGGCAATCTTGGAGCCCTTGGCAGCCTTGACAGCAGTCGGGATGTCAACGTACGGCACGCACAGTACCATCTCACACCACTTAACCTTGCTGACCATCGGCTTGAGCTCTTCGATCAGCGCCTTTGCCTGGCTCGGCGTCATGTTCATCTTCCAGTTACCAGCGATAATAGTCTTGCGATATCTGCGATTCATATTGGTTTTCCCCTTCCTGAAAATCCTTGTTGTTCATTTTATATTTCAGCGTCCTCCCCCATGGGGGTGCGGGAGGACGGTCTGAGCAGAATGGATTACTTGTCCTGCAGGCAAGCGATGCCCGGCAGAACCTTTCCTTCCATAAACTCCAGGGAAGCGCCGCCGCCGGTGGAGATATGGGTCATCTTGTCAGCATAGCCCAGCTGCTGTACAGCAGCTGCGGAATCGCCGCCGCCGATGATGGTGATTGCGTCGGTCTGGCTCAGTGCTTCTGCGACTGCCTTGGTACCAACGGCAAACTTTTCAAACTCAAATACGCCCATCGGGCCGTTCCAGATGACCGTACCTGCGTCCTTGACAGCATCGCAGTACAGTTCGACCGTCTTCGGGCCGATATCCAGGCCCTGCCAGCCTTCCGGAATCTTGCCGGCCTCGACAACGTCGGATGCTGCATCCGGTGCAAACTTGTCGGCAATAACGGTGTCAACCGGCAGCAGCAGCTTGACGCCCTTCGCCTTTGCCTTTTCAACCATTTCGAGGGAATATTGCTTCCAATCCTCTTCCAGCAGCGAATCACCGATGGTGCCGCCCTGTGCAGCAGAGAAGGTATATGCCATGCCGCCGCCGATAATGATGGTATCAGCAATTTCCAGCAGGTTGTTGATGACACCGATCTTGGAAGAAACCTTCGAGCCGCCCAGAATCGCAACCAGCGGACGCTTCGGTGCAGCCAGTGCGCCGCCGATGACCTCCAGCTCCTTCTGGATCAGGAAGCCGGAAACAGCCGGCAGATATGCCGCTACGCCAGCAGTGGAAGCATGTGCGCGGTGCACGGTGCCAAATGCATCGGATACATATACGCCGCCTTCGCCAGCCAGATCAGACAGCGCCTTGGCAAATGCCGGATCGTTCTTGGTCTCGCCGTTGTCGTAACGCAGGTTCTCCAGCAGCAGGATCTCACCCGGCTTGAGTGCAGCAGCCTTTGCCTTTGCGTCCTCGCCGACGATATCCTTCGCCAGAATGACATCCTTGCCCAGCAACTCGCTCAGGCGTGCGGCTACCGGCGCCATGGAAAGCTCCGGCTTCCATTCGCCCTTCGGCTTACCCATATGGGAGCATGCAATGACAGCAGCGCCCTGCTCCAGCAGATACTGGATGGTCGGCAATGCTGCACGGATACGCTTGTCATCGGTGATGACGCCGCTTCCGTCCTTTGCCATCGGGACATTGAAGTCACAGCGCAGCAGTACCTTCTTGCCCGATACGTCGATGTCTACGACACTTTTCTTATTGTAGTCCATTGTATAACACTCCTTAAATAACTGGAACAACGTACTCGTTCATGTGAAAACACAAAAATTATCGCGTTTTCATTGCAAAATTATACCGTCTTACGGCACACTTTTCAAGATGCTTTTATCAAAAAATACCCAATTTTACGAATTTTTTCATCGAGAAGCCGGATTCACGCCCGCGGCGCTCCCCGGAAAATGACACCCAATGCCTGTGGGCCGGTGTTTGAGGTCACCATCACGCCCAGCGGGCCGCGCTCGACACCTGCAAAGCCTGCTTCCAGCAGCTTTCGCTCCAGCGCTGCGATCTGCTCCTCCGGCACTGCGCCGTGTGCAATGTGCGCGATTTGCCGCTCCTTGTCTACGGCATCCTTCGCCGCCAGCTCAACCAGCTTGGTGACAACCGCTTTATCTCCGCGTACCTTGCACATGACATCGACCGCACCGTTAAACACAACGGCAAGCGGCCGCAGGCCCAAAGCGTCGCCCACAAACGCGGCACCGCCCGAAATACGGCCGCTTTTGCGCAGGATGCGCAGGTTATAAATGCCGACATATGCTTTCATCCCCCGCATCAAGCTGTTCATCTCCGCGAGGATTTCGGCAAATGGCTTGCCCTCTTCGCGCATTTTTGCGCCTGCAACGGCAACCTTGCCATAGGTGTAGGAATAACACAGCGAATCGATCAGCTCGATCACCATATCTTTCCCATATTCGTCGTAAAACATGTCCCTCGTGATGCAGGCGGCCTGATACGTGCCTGAGCCTTTGCTGTTGATGAGCACGCCGATCACATGGGTACAGCCGTCTTCCTTTGCTTTTTTATAAATATTCAGAAAGCTCTCCATGCTGACCTGAGAGGTCTGCGGGAAATCCTTGCTTTCCATCAGCAGCTTCCAATATTCCTCTGGTGAGATTTCATAATACTCCAGGTATGTCTTGCCCTCTACGGTGACGCGCAATGGTGCGATTTCTATCTGCCAGCGTTCTGCCTCCTCATGCGTGAGATCGGCCGCAGAGTCTGTAAAAATACAAATTTTTTCCATCTATTATACCTCCGGAAACGGCCCTGCACTGCACAGGCCCGCGAAATCATTCTGACGCAGCGCCTCATATACCACGACGGCGACGCTGTTGGACAGGTTCAGGCACCGCGCACCTTCCCGCATCGGGATGCGTACACAACGCTCCGGATGGGCGACAAGCAACGTTTCCGGCAGGCCCTTCGTCTCCTTACCAAACAGCAGGTAGGCGTCCGGCGGATATGTCACATCGGTATGCCGCTGCGTCCCCTTGCTGGTGGCGTAAAAATAAGTGCCATGCGGATTCTTTTCCCAAAATTCCTCCAGCGAATCATAATAGCGTATATCCAACATATGCCAGTAATCCAGCCCAGCACGCTTGAGATGCCGGTCCGTGATTTCAAAACCCAGCGGTCCTACCAGATGCAGCACACAGCCGGTCACCGCGCAGGTGCGTACGATATTCCCTGTGTTCTGCGGGATCTCCGGCTCTACCAAAACAATGCCCAGCATATTCCGATTCCCCTTCTCCAAACATACGGCAGCCCGGACGGTACTGCCGCCGCACTGCTTTATCATAATCATATGCTATTTTCCCGCTTATTTCAAGAAAGTTTTGTTTAAAATTGCGAAAATACCGTGTTTTTTTATCTGAATCCAAGGAATTTTCTGAAACAAGACAAAAAAATCCTCCCTCGATAGAGGGAGGCGGCACGGCACAAGCCGTAACGGGCAGCCCCATCTGCGGGAGCCGCTGCAAATCATGTCATATCTTCAAAATATTTTCTGGTGTCTGCAATATCCATTGTGATCGCCTGCTTCAGCAGCTCACTGTTCTCGAATTGCTTTTCCGGGCGTAAGAAATGTAGCAATTCCACCTGGATCATTTTGCCGTACAGGTCGCCGTCAAAATCCAGCAGATGCGGCTCCACGCACGCTTTGTCCCCCAGCCCGAAGGTCGGATGCACACCGATATTGGTCACGGCGATATGTGCCTCGCCGTCCACCAGCACACGGGACACGTACACGCCGAACGGCGGCGCCTGCATCTCCTGCGGCAGCTCCAAATTCACCGTGCGATAACCCAGCGTGCGCCCGACGCGGCGGCCATGCTGCACCACGCCTGCGATGGTATACGGATGCCCCAAAAACTCCTGTGCGCGCTCCATATTGCCCATGGCAAGCTGCTGGCGGATATAGGTAGAGCTGACGACAATGTTGTCGATGCGCACGCTTTCCACAATGTCACAGCCAATGCCCAGCCGCGCGCATTCCTCCTGCAGGCGTTCCGGCGTGCCTTGCCCGCGATAGCCAAAGCGGTTGTTGCGGCCAGTGATAATCCAACATGCATGGAATTGCCCCACCAACACATCGTCAATAAATTTCTTCCAGTCCATATTGCGCAATTCCTCGTTAAAATGCGCAAAAATAACCTCATCCACACCGCCGCGTTCCCGGATCTCCACGCCCCTGCGCGCTTCCGAGGTAATCAGCGGGACATGCTGCCCTGTGATTACTGTATCCGGATGCACGTCAAACGTGAACACCGAAGACACCGCACCGTTTTCCTTTGCGCGCTGCACAGCCAGCTTCATCAACGCCTGATGCCCGCAGTGTACGCCGTCAAAATATCCCAGCGCAATGGCGCGTTTTGCATCTTTCTCTATCATGATGGTCGATCCTCTCTCCGGCTTTCCCCGCATTACCGGAATCTTTTTTCATAAAACAATGCCAGCCCGCCGCGGTCCAGCGTATTCACACGTCCGAGCATCCAAAAGACGCCGTTATAGTATACGCGGCACAATGCGCCCGCCTCCTGCGGCATGTCAGTTACATGCTCCGGTGTGATAAACGCGCCGTTCTGCGCCCGCTTGTAGCCGTAATCGTCGATGGAAACCGCCGGATACTGCAAAAACAAACTGTCAGTCTGTAGCAGCAGCGATGCGATGTCATCCGCTTCCGCGGCCGCCTGCACCTGCTCCAGCGTATAGCTCTGCTCCAGCATATACCGTCCGCTCCTGGTGCGCTGCAGCGCCGTCATCACAGCATACGTTCCCAGTGCTTCGCCCAAATCGTGTATCAGGGTGCGCACATACGTCCCCTTGGAGCAGACGAACCGGATTTCTCCGCGCTGCGAAGCCTCGTCAAACGCCAACAGCTCCGCTTCATGCACGGTGATCGTCCTGGCCTTGCGTTCTACTTCAATCCCCTTGCGAGCGAGGTCATACAGCCGCTGCCCGTTTACC
>JAUNIY010000209.1 GCA_030523305.1 Eubacteriales bacterium | reverse complement strand
CTGGCAGGCGATCTTGACCTCAAGGCGCCGATGGAGTTCCCAGAAGGCAAGTACAATGTCAAGGACACAATGCTGGAAATCTCCAAGAATGCAGAAGCGATGGAAGTAACTGCAAAGGCGATCAAGCTGGCAACCAATTTCACAATCGCTCCAGGCGAAGGCATGTGGGATATGATGAAGTCCATGACACCGGAGGGCATGGTTGAAATGAACAGCGCCATGATGCCGGAAGGCTTCCTCGAGAGCCTCAATGCCCAGCTGATTCAGATCGACAAGGCATAATTCCCCTTGGAGATAAAGAGAAATATTTTGTTAGGCGCTATCTGAAACCCAAGAAAATGATGAATATTTCGCAAAGGCCAGGAGCCCTTTCGAATTTCAAGCGATTTTAACATTGAAACAACCTGGATTTGTAGAAATAGTCACATTTTTCGTCTTTTTTGATACGCCCATAGGAAAGAGAGGGAAAAACAATGGCAGTAAATTCTACATCATCTGTTCGTCCGTTTGGCATGAAAGATAAAGTAGGATACATGTTCGGCGATTTCGGTAACGATTTCACGTTCATTTTGTCATCCAGCTTTATGCTGAAGTTTTACACCGACGTCATGGGAATCGCGCCGTCGCTGGTTGGCTTGCTGATGATGCTTGCCCGCTTCCTGGATGCGTTTACCGATGTCACCATGGGTCAGATTGTTGACCGCTCCAAGCCGACCAAGGACGGCAAGTTCCGCCCGTGGATCAAGCGCATGTGCGGTCCGGTTGCGATCGCGTCCTTCCTGATTTATCAGTCGGAGTTCGCAGGCATGGCGTATGGATTCAAGGTATTCTGGATGTTCGTCACCTACATTCTGTGGGGTTCGATCTTCTATACCTCCATCAACATCCCGTATGGCTCGATGGCATCCGCGATTTCTTCCGACCCGGACGATCGTACACAGTTGTCCACGTTCCGTACCATCGGTTCCACGCTGGCACAGCTGGTTATCGGCACGGCAACCCCGCTGGTTGCGTATGTCGTTGTTGACGGCAACACGGTTCTGTCTGGACCGCGCATGACAATCATCGCAGGCGTATTCAGCATCTGCGCAATCATCTGCTATATTCTGTGCTTCAACCTCTGCCGTGAGCGCGTTGAGGTTCCGGCAAACACCGAGAAGTTCAGCTTCGGCAAGCTGATTAAGAGCCTGTTTACCAATCGTGCGCTGCTTGGCATCATCGCCGCTGCGATCCTGCTTCTGCTCGCAATGCTTGCAATGGGCGGTTTGGCTGCTTATGTATATCCGAACTACTACGGCAGTGCAGCTGCACAGTCTGCATATTCGTTTATAAGCTCGATTGCTGTACTCGTTATCTGCGCACCAATTGCTGGCAAGCTGGCGGCAAAGATTGGCAAGAAAGAGCTATCAATCATTTCTTGTATCATCGGCGGCGCAATGTATATTATTTGCCTGGTTGTAAAGCCGCAGAACCCGTATGTCTACGTTGCATTCTCTACGCTCGTTATGGTTGGCATCGGCTTCTTCAACACGGTTATCTGGGCAATGATTACCGACGTTATCGACGATGCAGAACTGAAGAATGGTATCCGCGAAGACGGCACAATCTATTCGGTTTATTCGTTCGCACGGAAACTCGGTCAGGCATTGTCCTCTGGTCTGGTCGGTGCGCTGCTCGGTATCGTTGGCTACACGGAGGCGACCCAGTTCGATCCGGCAGTCACAGAAGGCATCTTCAATATGTCCTGTATCGTACCGGCAATCGGTCTGTTTGCGGTAGCGCTGGCACTGCTGTTCATCTATCCGCTGAACAAGAGCAGAGTTCTGGCAAACGTACAGGCACTGGTAGAGAAGAATGCGAAGAATATTGGTAAGAAGTTGGGTGTAGATTTGGACGACACCGACGATAACAATAAGTAAATCTGGCTAAAATCCATCCATATTTTGATACCTGTTTTACGTGGGGAGAGCTTCGGCTCTCCCCGGGACAGGACTCCGAAAGGAGCGATCTGTGGTGAGCAAACTTTCACATTTTACAAAAAAGAAAGACTTTTTGGTATGTGTAGACAGCGACGGATGCGCCATGAATACCATGACCATCAAGCATACACAATGCTTTGGTCCCTATATGATCGCGGAATGGGGCTTGGAACAATGGCGCGACGAAATACTGGCGCGTTGGAATGCCATAAACCTGCACACAATGACCCGCGGCATCAACCGGTTTCAGGCGCTGACCATGGCGCTTGGTGAAATCCGGGAAAAATATTGTGAAATTGAGGATTTGGAAAATCTGGAACAGTGGACACAGACCAGTGCAGAATTGACCAACTGTGCACTGGAGCGCGCGGTTGCGCAGAGCGATAGCATTTGTCTAAAAAAGGCACTTTCCTGGAGTATTGCTGTGGATCGATCCGTTGCCCATCTGACACGAGATGAAAAGCGTCCATTTGACGGCGTTCGTCGGGCTTTGGCGCGCGCGCATCGCTATGCGGATGTTGCGGTGATTTCCAACGCAAATTTGAGTACGGTACTGGAAGAATGGGATCTATACGGTCTGCTGGAGCATACGGATATCGTTTTGGCGCGGGATTCCGGCAGTAAGATACATTGTATTGATTCTCTTATAAAAATGGGCTACACGAAACATCATGTGCTACTGTGCGGTGACGCGCCAGATGATCTCCATGCAGCACAGGAAAATGATATCCTGTTCTATCCAATTTTAGCAAAACATGAAAATGAAAGCTGGGAGGAATTTTCCGTCGCAGGCTTTGCACATCTGCTGAAAGGCGAATATGCCGGAGCATATCAGCAGAATAAGATAGATGCATTTCTGAAAAATCTCGGTGGATAAACGCTGGGATTTCAGATGTGGAATTGAAGCAGAAAAGAGAAGGAGGATTTTTTATGCAGATGACATTCCGTTGGTACGGCGCTGGCAATGACAGCATCACGCCGGAAATGATTAAGCAGATTCCGGGTGTTACCGGACTGGTGTGGGCGCTGCACGACAAGCAGGCCGGCGAGATATGGGAAGTAGACGAAATTGAAGAAGCGCGCAAGCAGATCGAAGGCGCAGGCTT
>JAUNIY010000208.1 GCA_030523305.1 Eubacteriales bacterium | reverse complement strand
AGGGGGCTTTCTATATCGGGAGAGGGGAGAGGGCATAGATGGAAATCAGCCGTGACGGTATGCGCTGGGGAGACATGCAGATCACACAGCAGGAAAACCAAGTGGTATTCCGGGCCAGCGGTAGTCTCCCGAAATATGGGGAAATCCTGCGCGTTTGGGGTATACGCCAAGGTGCGCAGCCGTTGCTGATCGGTGTCGCCGAACCGGATGGCGATCAGTTAAAGATTGAACGCACGCTGACTCAACAATATTTGCATTCCCTAGGTTATTGGCCTGCATTGCCAGAGCAGTATGTTGCAGGCACGCATCCTCCGCAAGCGGAATCGCAGCCAGACATTCGGGATCGGCATATCCGCCAGCTATTACAGAACACCGAAGTATCCGTACGCCGGGAGCAGGGAAGAATGATCTTTTCATGCAGATTTGCCAGAGACTGTGCATTTCCATTTGCCTTTATCTTTGGCTTTTGTACGGTAAAAGATGCCCATGCCCAATTGATTTGGGACGAAAAAAGGGACTGCCCGGTTTGGACAGTCCCACAAGATACGAAGCTTATTTGACAATCATTTTGGATTCCATGTAATAACGTTTCTCATGTGCCTCTCCCATGGAGAAGGTTTTGCGCGGCAGTACGCCGTCGATGATAACGCCGCGGAACAGATCATTCTTTTCAATCTCTGGAAGCAAAAAGCCGATATTACCTTCCTCTGCGCTCAGAGAAGCGACGACATCTTTGCCGTGGATGTAGTCGATTTTGGATTCTGGATGCTTTTCCATATAATCGTCCAAAAATGCCTGTAATGTCCCCAACGGAATCCCCCATTTGGGCTGGATGACAGTCAAAGTACCGGTTTTATCCGCAAAGCAGAAACGGATGGTATGATTTTCCGGATCTGCTGCTGCAAGAGAATCGGAGATCACACAACGACATCCGTTTTCCATATAAAAATCAATGGCAGCGTGCAGTAACTTGGCTGCATCCACGTGGAACATCACGCGATGGATCGGTTCAATGATTAAGCTCTTATCATGGATATTGACAATTTCACAAAGTGCATAGCGCGCCGGATGGTTTTTCTGCTCTTCCGGGGAAAGCGTTGCCTTGATCTCTTCCCAATATGCTTTTGCTGTTGCCATGGAATGATTGCCGTCTCCAACAGCAAATGGAAGAAGCGGAAGATCCTCGTGTAAACGGTATTTTTTGTTGAATGCATCACGATCATTCAGCTTTTCCATTGCGGCAATCAGGGAATCTGTCAGTTCACCTTCTGGAATGAACCAGCCATTGATGTGACCGCCGTTCTGCATGAGGTCCGTGTTGTATACCGGCTTCAGCTCGGAGATTTTGTCAAACATCGGCTCAATAATAGTACAATCCGGGTCGTCAATCAGCAGCATGATATGCGGGATTTCAATGGATGCATGCTTACGCACAGCAAGGCGCGGCGGGATACGCTCTACGACTGTTTTTTCCGTCGGACGTACGGGGGAACGGGAACCGGCAGTATATTCATAGCATTCCAAATCGATGGCCGCTACCAATCCGCGGCGCGGCGTTCCGCTGCCAGAATACCGTTCCGTCAGGATAAAACCAGCTGGCAACTCGATCAATGTGCCATCTGACAAATATTGCTGCATGGTCCGGTTAATGGTGTCGGTCCGCGCAGCGACATCCGCATCCTCCAGATAGACCTCCGGTAGGGTCAGGCGCAGTGTAGATGGCGCATCTCCGACGATGCGGTCGGTTTCTTCCCAATATTCCGGCTGAGAAGTGTACTGATCGCAGGCAACAACCGCCCAACGATACAGGTCAATGCCTTCCCTTGGCATCAGAATCTTTGGTACAGCTACACAAGACATGGTATTTCCTCCATATAAAAGAATCTGGTTTCATTATAGCCGACAAATTGCTATGATTCAAAATAAATCGTAGTATTTTGCAAAATACTGGCATTCTATATAAAACCACTGCCAAATGTTGCAAAAGTTTCAATCAATTGCACAACGGTCCAGTGTTCCATCCGCAAACTGGGCGCAAGCCCCAAAATTGATCACAAGACCAAAAACTGCTATGTTTTTTTGCAACAGAGCGAGCATAGGATGTTTGAATTTTCATACACTATTACCACAGAGATCGGACGGGAAAAAAGGAGATAATCAATATGAACCGCAATTCTAACAAGCTGAATGTACCGGAAGCAAAGGCCGCTATGGAACGTTTTAAGATGGAGGCTGCAAGCGAAGTAGGCGTTAACCTGAAGGACGGCTACAACGGCGATTTGACCTCCCGCCAGGCAGGTTCCGTCGGTGGCCAGATGGTCAAGAAGATGGTAGAAGCTTACGAGAACAGCATCAAGTAAGCGTTACTGTCTGACAGCTTAACATGATTTTGGGAACAGGCATCGTTTTGGTGCCTGTTCTTTTTTCATTTGACGCATTGCGTGCAGTGAAAATCGTGCATAGTATAGATCGAGGTGATAGCAATGCATCAGAAAACAGTCCGATTGACGGACAGACGTATCCAATGGCTCGCGCAACGAAAGCCGGATGCGGTTGCCAAACTTCGTGGTTCCGAAGCATATCCCAATATCTTTGGCGTTATACGATTGTTTCAAAGCCGTGAAGGTGTTTATGTAACAACCAGCATCCAGGGATTACCTGTCAACGAAGGTTCCTGTGCTTCTCGTATTTTTGCATTTCACATTCATGCCGGTGGCAGCTGTACAGGAAACGCGGAGGATCCATTTGCCAACGCCGGTATGCATGATAACCCAAACAATTGCCCGCATCCATATCATGCCGGCGATCTGCCGCCTGTTTTTGGAAATGGCGGAAGCGCATGGGGCGCTGTTTTGACCGACCGCTTTTCTGTCCGGGATGTTTTGGGAAAGACGGTCATTTTGCACGCCAACCCTGACGATTTTACAACGCAGCCATCCGGAAATGCCGGTGAAAAAATTGCCTGCGGCGTTATTATGGCAACAAAAAATTGAATCAAAAACCCAGCCGATACACACAACTCCTGTCTGTACCGGCTGGCTTTATCATTCATACCAAAAGCTATTGCTGGTTGAATATCAGCTTTATC
>JAUNIY010000035.1:16545-19095 GCA_030523305.1 Eubacteriales bacterium | reverse complement strand
TGAAGGAGGCTGGAATGGCAGGCTATCGTGCCATTGAGCTGGGGCCATATGGCTATATACCGATTGATGCCTTGACGGTTGCGCAGGAGCTGGAGAAAAACGGCCTAGCCATAGTTGCAGGAACCATTTTCCATGACTTGCTGACTCCGGAAAAACAGGAATCTGTTTTACAGGCAGTGGATGATATCTGTCGGTTGATGACAGATTCTATGCTTCCCCGATTGCCGACGCATAAAGGACAGAAATTCCCGACGCCATATATGACAGTGATGGATTGGGGACATGATGAACGCGACTACAATGCGGGACATTTCGACCGTGCACCACGTTTGGATGTGGAGACATGGAAGATGTTTGTCAGCCATGTTCGTGCTGTTTGCGAACGGGCGAATGCTTGGGGCGTCAGGCCGGTGATTCATCCGCATTGCGGAACGTATCTTGAGTTTCAGGATGATATTGAACGGATTGTACAGGATATCCCATATGAAATTGCCGGATTGTGTCTGGATACGGGACATTTGTATTATGCTGGCATGGATCCTGCTGAAATGATCCGGAAATATGCGGCTCGATTGGATTATGTCCACTTCAAAGATGTGGATCAGGCTGTATATGAGACGGTGCTAACAGAGCATATCCGCTTTTTTGATGGCTGCAATAAGGGGACCATGTGCCCGATTGGGACAGGCGCACTGCAATACCCTGTCATCAAACAGGCGCTTGCGGATATTGATTACCATGGTTATATTACAATTGAACAGGAATGTGATGCACGGGATACATCACATTGCTTCGAAGACGTAAAAGCCAGCGTGGAATACCTCAAATCGATAGGCTATGCCGTTTGATTTCTGTTTCCATACATCTGAGTTTCTCTCTTTTTCTTTATATCGGCAGGAACGCGAAAATGGTTCCTGCCGATATCATAGTAGACATAGCGATACGGGTGTGCTATGATTATTCCATTCATACAAAGCATGGATGGAGAAAAAAAGTGGGGTTCCATGTATCTTCTTTACGATTGGTACAAAAAATATTACAAACACAGGTTTAAAAACGTAAGACTGTTTTCTTTCGTTAGTTGAGGTGATATGGATGATGGATGCCCCAAAAGAGTGCCCGTATTTTGATATGTATAGTAAGGATGCATCGAATATTTCCATTGAGTATTGGAAGGGCGCAAAATCTGTTGGCATGCATCGGCATAAATATTATGAGCTGTTTATTATGGCGCATGGCTCTTGCAAACATGTATACCACGATTCGGAGATGCTATTGATTCCGGGAGATGCGATTATCATTCCGGCAGATAATCCACATGGATTTTCTTTATATGGTGAAGTTGCAATGCATATTTGCCAGTTTTATTTGGCAGATATTGATATTGAAATTGCAGAAATGCTGCAAAACGATGCATGGTTTGGCAGTGAAGTCGCGATCAAGGACACGGTATATTGGCAGGAACTTCTGACGATGAGGGAAAATACAATTGGTATGGAACCGCCTCAATATGAGTTAAACAGCCACAAGCAAGGAGTTATTCACTTAACACCTGCGGAATATTCCTTTGTGGTATCATTGCTGCAACAAATTTATGATGAACAGGAATCTCCGAACGAATGGCTGTTACCAGTGAAAAGAAAATATCTCGAAGTTGTCCTGTTGGCATGCCAGAAAGCATTGGTGCAACAGAACCAGAGATATCAAATTTGTTCCAAGAAAAATCAGAAGATCATAGCAAATATTTTGATTTATATTGAAAAAAATTTAAACAGTGAATTTGATTTTAATGAGATTGCCAGTCAGTATTCATTAAGTGTCAATTATTTTCGCAGAATTTTTAAGGAAGTAACAGGGTTGGCGCCGGTGTCATATGTAAACCGCTTGCGCATGATCCGAGCGTATGATTACTTGAAAAATAAAGGACTCAATATCAATGAAGCGGCGGAAGCAGTAGGAATATATGATTTGAACTATTTTTCCCGCCTGTTTAAAAAAGTGATGGGAGTCCCTCCGAATAAGGTGTAATAAATTGCAAAAAAAATAGCCATCAGAAGTACAAAATAAATATTTTAGAGGATTGTAGCAAAACACAAATTTTGCTCAATCCCATTGTTAGCCTGATTTTGTGAGAAATCAGGCTTTTTTTCATCACGTTTGAAGCAATTTCTATTGGAATATGCATGACTTCTTTGATATTTCATGGCTGTGACATTACGATGCTTCTGATTTGCTTTGAGTTATGAAATAACATGTTTTGAATCATTGTGTTCTGTCGTTATTGATCCATAGATTAAAATAGACAGGAGAGAAGGATGTTTTTGATGGAAGATATCGATTCAAAATCCGTGCAATTCGGTAAAATAACCAAAAACAATCGAAAAAATTAGGAGTATTCGTTCATTGACAACAGGGAAGAAAAAGCGTATTCTATTATCAGAACAATTCTTAAATACTATTTAAAAATATAATTTAAGAATAAGCACACACTCACGTTTTTCAGATCAAAGGAGAAGACATCATGGCAAAGAATTTATTCAAGACGATCTA
>JAUNIY010000035.1:0-16445 GCA_030523305.1 Eubacteriales bacterium | reverse complement strand
GCATTCTGTGAGATGATCCGTGACAAGGTCATTGCCAAGTACGGCGAGTGGCAGGATTAAAAAAAGAAAAGGACACCCCCGCAGCAGAGAGATGATTCACACACACTCACAAAATCAAATCCTGCAAAAGGCATCCTTATTCCTTTATTATACTGAAAATAAAAAAATACGCAAGTGGAAAATTTGATTAAGAAAGGGATGAGGAGGGCTCCGGAAAGAGAATAGGAGGTACTTCTCTTGAAAACACAAGAAATAGCTGGCCGCTTCAAGCGGGATCCGTATGACATTGACTTTACATCCACGACAGCAAAAGTACCATGGTATGACAAAATCATTCACAGCATGTACGGCGCGTATAGCTTTAACGTATCATGGGTTATCTTTAGCTATTTCCTGCTTTATTTTTATACCGATGTCGTCGGGCTCAGCGCAACGATCGCCGGTACCATTATGTTATGTGCCCGCGTGGCCGATTGCTTTACCGATCTGTGGCTGGGCTACATGATGGACAACGTTTGCTATCGCTGGGGACGATACCGTTCTTGGGCAATCTTTGGCATTATCCCATTGTTTGCGTTGTTCCTCGGCGTATTCACTGCACTGCCGACGGAGAACACGGCGTTACAGATTGGATGGGCAGCCATTTGCTATGGATGTTTTGGTTCCATCGGCGCAACGCTGTCGTTTATGCCGCAGGTTCCGCAGTTCTGCAATATGACGCACAATCCCAGCGAACGCGAGACGATTGCAGTCATCAAGGGCTTGTGCACGAATTTGGCGCAGGTGGTAGGCGCTGCTTGCTTCCAGCCGTTAATCAATCTATTTGGCAAAAATCAGGGGAATGAGGCGAGAGGATTTTTCTTCGCGGCATTGACCATTGCGCTCACCGTCATGTGCTTCCAAATTCTCAATGTATTTATGAGCCGGAAATATGAGTTGAATCGGGACGGCACCTGCCGGGAACATTTGCGTCAGGCACATCATGACCCGCTGATGACCCAGATGCGTGGATTCATCGAAAACCGCCCGGCGGTTGTCCTCCAGATCGGCGAGGTATTGAAACAGGTTATGCAGGCCATCAAAAATGGCATGGTCGTCTATATCTTTGTCTATTACCTGAAGCTGGAAGGATTCCAGTCCACAGCAATGCTTGCGTTTACCATTGCACTGATGCTCGGCGTATTTATTATGAAACCGCTTATCCGTGCATTCCATGATACCAGCCGTGCATATATGTTCTGTATGGTGACGAGCGCAATCAGCAGCCTGATCTTGTATTTTGTCTGCCGCAGCGGACCGGATACGGCGGCACAGTCCATGCAATTTGGTTTGGTTTTTGTCCTGTTTATGATCAACGGCGCACTGTCTGGCACCTATTATTCGTTTGTGAATGTCATGATGCCGGCAACGGTTGACTATGGCGAGTGGCGCAATGGCAGGCGGCAGGCGGGTATTATCTCCGCAGTCAATGGTTTTTGCATCACCATAGGCGCGGCGTTGGGCGCGCAGATTCTGGGCATTTTGTTGGATGCCTGCGGATATCAGGCAAATCAAGTGCAGAGTGACAGCACGTTGCAGATGCTGCTCGTTCTGGCGTTTGTTGTACCGGCAGTCATTACGCTCATTCATGCAGCACTGCAGATTTTCTATGGACTGAGCGATAAGAAGTTTGAGAAATGTATGCAGGAAATCAGCGATCGTCAGCGTGAAGCAGAGTCATAATATGCCGATTTCGCAATTGTAAAAATCACACAAAAAATGCCGCGATTTTTCGACGGTCAAACAGACGAAAATGCGTTGACAAGTCGCGGCATCCTGTGTATCATAATATTAAACAGTATTTAAAAATATAATTTAAGAATCAACACACACGCACATTTTTCAGATCAAAGGAGAAGACATCATGGCAAAGAATTTATTCAAGACGATCTATGGCAGAAATCTGGTAGGCGAACTGAAGAACATCGTACAGCGTCCGTATCTGGTCGTAACGATGGAAGACCTGTGGGACAAATTCAAGGATGAATTTGATGAGGATTGCATTGTACATTTTGTCAAAACGCTGGAATACGACGAAATCATGGAAAACATCGAGAAGCTGCCGAAGTTTGAATCGGTCATCGGTTTGGGCGGCGGCCAGGCTGTCGATTACGCCAAGACGGTAGCATGGAAGACGCATATGCCGCTGTATCAGGTACCGACTGCGATTGCAACCAACGCCGTATTTGGCCATCGTGCAGGCCTGCGCTTCAATAGCGTGGTACGTTATGTCGGGTATACCGAGCCGGTTGCCGTTTATGTCGATTACGACGTCATCCAGAACGGACCGAAGGCGCTCAACCGTTCGGGTGTATGCGACGTCCTGTGCTACAACAACTCGATGTTCGATTGGAAGTATGCGGCGGATCACGGCAAGTGCGAGAGCAAATGGCCGTATGATCAGGAGATGGTTGATGAAGTGCGCGAAGTATACCAGTCGGTGGTAGACGGCCTGGATGAGATTTACAATCTGACCGAAAAGGGTATCCGCATCCTGACCGAAGGCCTGCGTTGGGGCGGCGGCGCATTCCATAACAATGGCTGGAACCCGCGTCCGATTGAGGGCAGCGATCACTTCCTGTTCTACACGCTGGAATATATGACCAAGAAGAAGTTTATCCATGGGCAGCCGGTTTGCCTGGGAATCTTCGTTGGTTCTGCGATGGGCAACAACGATCCGGATGGCATCCTGGATATCATCCATCGCGCCGGCGTTGAGATCCGTCCGGAGGGCATGGGCATTACCTGGGACGACGTCTTTGCAGCAATCAAATATGAAAAGGAATTCCTGGAAAGCCATGGCTATTGGTACACCGTGGTCAATGACTTCGAGGTTACCGACGCATTCTGTGAGATGATCCGTGACAAGGTCATTGCCAAGTACGGCGAGTGGCAGGGCTAATTTTGATAGAGCGGAGATGCCGCGCCGGTTGTCCTGGGCGGCGTCTCCGGCAATATCAAACTTGAAGGAGGAGCGTCATGATGAAGATTTACAAGACAGAAAATTATGATAAAATGAGCGAAAAAGTTGCATCCCTGCTGGCGGCGCAGATCATTTCCAAGCCGGACAGCGTACTCGGATTGGCAACTGGCTCGACACCGGAAGGAACCTATGATTGCTTGGTTGACTGGTATGATCGCGGGCTGCTGGATTTTTCTGAAGTCAAGACGGTGAATCTGGACGAGTACAAAGGTCTCGCGCCGGAGGATCACAACAGCTATCGTTATTTTATGGATCAGCATTTATTTGACCGTGTCAACATCGATAAAAACAACACCTACGTGCCGGATGGCCTGGCAGATGATCCGCAAAAGCTCTGTGACGATTACGAAAAGCTGATTGACGGATTGGGCGGCATGGATGTGCAGCTGCTCGGTATGGGCCACAACGGTCACATTGGGTTTAACGAGCCGGGCGGCGAATTCCCAATGGCTTGCCATTGCGTATCGCTTGCTCCGCGCACAGTGGAAGCGAATAAAAAATATTTTGCAAGCGAAGATGTCATGCCGAAGCAGGCGTATTCCATGGGTATCGGTACCATCATGAAGGCAAAGAAGATATTCCTCGTTGTCAGCGGAGAGGAAAAGGCGGAAACGCTGGGCAAGGTGCTCCATGGCCCGGTTACACCGGAAATTCCGGCGTCCATCCTGAAATTTCATCCCGACGTCACGTTGATTGCCGATGCGGCGGCGTTATCAAAGTCCTGAAGCCGGATACATACGGAGGAACGATTATGAATGAATATATCAACAAGGATAAACAATATCTGATTCAGTGTTATACAACCGACGACATGCTGTTTACACACGGCGAAGGGATGTATTTATACGACGAAAAAGGAAATAAGTATTTGGATTTTTCCGCGCAGTTTTCGTCTTGCTCGCTGGGGCACAAGAATCAGGAAATGATCGACGCGCTCAAAGATCAGATGGAAAAGATCGTGAACGTCACATCGTGCTTTGCAACAGAAGAGCGTGCAACGCTGGCGGAAAAGCTGGTCAGCCTTGCGCCGGAGGGCATCGATATGGTGATGTTCGGATGTACCGGTTCAGACGCAAATGAGTTTGCGCTCAAGCTGGCAAAGTATTACCGTGGCGGCGGGCGCATTCTTTCCTTCCGCCGCGGCTTCCACGGTTCAACGGCAGGCTCTGCTGCGGCAACCGGAAAATCGGAGTTCATCCAGGAAAATTCCGGGATTTCCGAACTGCTGCCGCGTGGATTCGTACATTCGGCGCCTCCATACTGTCACCACTGTGATTTTGGAAAGGAGCCGGGCAGCTGTGGGATGCAATGTCTCAAGTATTTGGAACAGACGTTCCTGCATGAGGGCGGCGATAAAGTCGCAGCGTTGATTATGGAGCCGATTCCGGCCGCAGGCGGCGTCATTGTCCCACCAAAGGGATTTATCCAGGGCGTGCGTGAGCTGTGCGACAAGTTTGGCGCGCTGCTGATTTTCGATGAGGTTGTCACAGGCATCGGCCAGACCGGAACATTCTTCGCCTGCGAATATGAGGGCGTTACGCCGGATATCCTGGTTACCGGTAAGGCTCTGACCTCCGGATATATTCCGGGCTCGGTCGTTATGTGCCGGAAGGAAATCGGCGAGAAGATGAGCCAGGTTAGCTTACATGGACATACCCATTCCTGCTATCCGCTGATGTGCCGCGCCGCGCTCAAGAATATTGAGATCATTGAACGCGAAAATTTGGTGGAGAACAGCCGAATTGTGGGTGATTATCTGCATGAAAAGCTGTTGGAACTTCAGAAGAAATATGATATCATTGGAGATGTCAGAGGACGAGGCCTGCTTCAGGGCATTGAATTTGACAATCCGGATAAGTATGATTTCGGTCAGAAACTGTATGAAACGATGCTGAAGAACGGCCTGATTACCGAATTGGAGAGCCGCCGTAATCTGGAGAACGTTGTCATTGTTCTGCACCCGGCGCTGATTACGTCTAAGCGGGATGTGGATGAAGCAGTATCCATTATGGAACAGTCTCTGGAGGAATGCCTGAAATAAAATTTCCATCTGGGAAGGAGCTTCGATTATGGATGCTGAGACAAAAAAAGATCTGTCGTTGAAGACAATTCGCGGCAATAATACAGCGAATATGCTCAAAAGCCTGCTTCGAACGCGCGAAATGGCGCGCAGCGATCTAGCGGCGGAAAATGGCATCAGTATCATGACGGTGAAGCACATCGTCGACGATCTGCTTGCGGCAGGCATTGTTGTCGAACGCATTGGAAAGGGCGGCGAGGTCGGCAGAAAGCCGAAAGTGCTGCAAATTTCTGAACAATATGGTCATATTGTCTGCATGAATTTGACGACAGCCAACGCAGTGACCTTCCTGGTATATGATATCTATCGGACGCTTTTAACGGAACAAACGATTGCATTTCCTGCGGGAAAGCCTTATCGGGATAACCTGCGGGAGGCAATGGAACGGATCAAAGCATACAGCGATACGCTGCCGACCAGGCTGGTCGGCGCAGCCCTGTTTGTTCCAAGCGCGTATTATGAGGAGGAAGACCTCATCAATTACGACCTGGTGCAGGAATTTAAAGACCTGCACATCCGGTCATTATCCCGTGAGGTTTTCCGGATGGACAATATTTTGGTGCTCCACGATGTTTTTCCGGCAGCGCGGTCAGAATATGACAGCCTTGACCCGACGCGCGAAAGCCAATTCTATTTCTATTGTGGATACGGCGTCGGCGGGTTTTTCATTCATAACAATGTTGCCGTTATGGGCGATGCGCTTATGGCGGGCGAGGTCGGCAAATTGATCCTTGATGTGGATGAAGATGGAAAGTTTGTCATCACAGAGGACCGTGTCGCCATCCCGGCGCTGCTGCGCGCGTATGGCCAGCCGGAGGCGGAATTTGAAACGCTGATGCAGGCATATCTGGCAGGGGAACAACGCGCAAAGGCCGTGGTTGATCCGGCGCTGGATACGCTTTCCCGGCTGCTGTACAATCTGTTATGGGTATATAATCCGACACGTTTGGTCATTGACAGCTGTAATAAAACATACAGTACCTTGATTGTACAACGGATGGAACAGTTTATGCAGGTCATCCGCAATGAAGCAATACCGATCCAGGTTCAGATTCGGCAAGCGCAATATGACGAATACCACTGGATGCGCGGTTGTTTTCATATGGTGCGGGACCGTTGGATCAGGCAGCTGGCGGAAGGATAACAGGAGCGTCCACAGAAACAGTGAGGACGATATGCAAAAGGTTATTATTGGCATTGATCTGGGCGGGACAAACCTGCGGATCGGTGCAGTCAATTCCCAAAACCAGATGGTATCGCCCGTTGTCATCAGCAGCACAGTGATTGCTGACGCAGAGAAGCCGATCGAGGCGCTTTGTGAATTGATTGGGGCGTACCTTCGGGATAATCACATTGAGGCGGTTGAGGCGATTTCGATTGGCGTCCCGTCCTCTGTAGCAAATGATAAGCAAACCGTGATTTGCACAACCAATATCCGCAACGGCAAGGGGGAGGTCGTATTCGACCATGTGAACATAGCGCAGGATATTGCACAGCGGTTTGGTGTAAACGTTTATGTCAACAATGACATCAACAATATCCTTCTGTATGATGTAATGGCCAATCATCTGGAAAGCCAACAGATGGTCGTCGGTATTTATATCGGCACAGGCGTCGGCGCGTCGGTACTGGTTGACGGGCGTCTGCTGGAAGGCAAAGATGGTGCGGAGCTGGATCTGGGGCATGTGCCGTTTTTCCAGGGCAATGAGCCGTGCAGCTGTGGAAAACATGGCTGCTGTGAGTGTTATGCATCCGGTTGGAGATTGCAGGAGATCCGCAAGACATACTTTCCGGATACAAAGATTGAGGATATGTTTACGCTGCATCGGGAAGAAAAGCCGATGCGGGATTTTGTCAAAGCATGTGCGCATATTTATGCGGTGATGGCGACGATCTTCAATCCCAATTCCATGATTGTGGGGGGCGGTGTGATGGAAATGAAGGATTTTCCGCGCGAGGACTTTGAAGAAGCAGTCAATGCGGAAACCGGGACGGACGTCATGTCTTATGGTTTCCAATACATTTACTCAAAGCCGTTTGTGGGGAAAGGAGTTATCGGAGCGACATTGTTTGCGCGCAGCAGGGCCGCGTGTCTGACCGCCTGCTGAACCAGTTTGTAAAATGGATTCCCCCAAATACATTTTTGGTCCATATGTTATACGGCGACAGCTCTGTATCCTCTGATGCAGAGTTGTTCGCATATCCAATAGAAATCAGGTGACGATCATGCTTGCTGACTATCATGTACACACGTATTACAGTGACGATTGCCAATGCCCAATGGAAGATATGATACAGGCCGCACTGCGGATCGGCTTGGATGAAATTGCCTTTACGGAGCATGTAGATTACGGTGTTATAACCGTTCAAAACTGTGATTATGATGCCTATCTGGAAGAGCTGGCGCGTATGCGTCATACGTATCACGGGCAATTGACGATCCGGGCGGGCATTGAATTTGGCGTGCAGCCGCATACGGCGGAACAATTTGAACAAGCGTTTGCGGCGTACCCGTTTGATTTTGTTATCCTAAGCAATCATCAGACGGATGATGAAGAGTACTGGAGAGGTAATTTTCAGGTTGGAAAGACGCAGGACGAGATACATCGCGCGTACTATACGACGACGTTGGAAACGATGCGGCGATATAAAAACTATTCCGTTTTGGGGCATATTGACATGATCAAGCGATATGATCAGTTTGGGGAATATTCGGACGACAATATCATGGATCTGATCGACGCGATTTTGCAGCAGGCGATTGCAGACGGGAAGGGGATCGAGGTCAACACGTCCTGCTTCAAATATGGGCTGCCCGATTTGACGCCATCCCGCCGTATCCTTCGGCGGTACCGTGAATTGGGCGGCGAAATTCTCACCATGGGATCGGACGCGCACGAAACGCGTTATCTTGCCGATCATTTCCAGCAGACGCGGGACATGCTGCGTATCTTGGGTTTTCGTTGGCTATGCACGTTTGAGAAGATGCAGCCCCAGTTTCATGTATTGTAATGTCAGAAATTCCGTGCAGTTGCTTTTATTCTGTGAGTCAAACAAATCGTTCCCCGATGGGTGGGCTTGGTTTCACCGGAGCATGGGTAATAGGAACGCCGACACACACAAACGCCTGGTTTCATGCAAAACCAGGCGTTTTTTGTAACGTTTTCTATCATGGGAAGAAACGTTGTCGATGCAACAGCCGTATGCGCTACCCGTTACGGATAGAGGGAAGGCTTTGGCGGAAGATCGATGGAAATGCGATGCTCTGTGCGGCGGGATTCGTTGAGTGCGTCTGCGGTCACAGCTGCGACATAACCATCCCAACTGTTTGACCCGGTTGTGGTTCCAGCCAGTGTGCTGTCAACCCATGCCTGCATTTCGACATGATATGCGTCTGCAAAGCGTTCTTCCCAGTTGGTGCATAGCGGCATTCCACGAAAACCATTTTGCCGGATGGTATAATAGGTGGGATCGGGCAAGCGGATGGCGCCGTTTTCACCGACGATCTGGCATTGAATGTCATATCCAAAACGACAGTTGACAAACAGCTCCACATCAATGCAAATGCCTGTTTTGGTGCGAATATGCGCGATTTGCGGGTCGTGTAACGCAGGTTCCGCATGGCAAGACTGTCTTGGAACTTCCAGATATACCGACTCATAGGTATCACCAACGAGCCATTGTATCAAATCGATTTCATGAATGCATACCTGCGAAATCATATAATCATCGGAAAATCCAGGCGCAATCGATGGACTTCTGTGCGCGCAATGTACCATCAGTGGATTGCCGATGACGCCTTGTTCGATTGATTGCTTTAGCAGGCGATATCCGCGGTCAAATCGGCGCATAAAACCAACTTGGACAAGCCGTTTTCCATGGGAAACTTCTGCATTGATGATTTCGCGGCAGGCGGAAGCCGTTGTTGCAAGCGGTTTCTCGCAAAAAACATACTTCCCATGTGCAATACAATCCAGCACCAGATCTTTGTGTGCGGGATCCCAGGCTGTGACAACAATAGCGTCGATGTCGGGGGATGCAATCAATGCTGCGCTGCTTTCGATGACAGGGGTGTTGCATACAGAAGCGACACGGGCGGCATTTTCCTGCTTTGCATCGGAAACAGCAGCCAAATGGCAGTTTTGTAGGTTGTTTTGGATGCGTAGCGCATGCTTTTCACCGATAGCGCCACATCCGATCAAGCCAATACGAAGATCTTTCATTGTTGTATATTCCTTTCCTGTATTACAGCACTTCTTCTAATTTTACCCAACGATGTTCCGCAATCGAGCGCTGCATCGCTTCCATGACACGGTCGACATGGTATCTATATTGCACGTCGGTCAGCGTCGGTGTTTCTGATGCGATCGCGTGCAGGAAATGCTGCGCCTGCATACCGACAACGTCGGCATAGCTGACACCAACATCGTTATAGAGGCAGTAATGTTCATATTCCCCATGCTTGGTGTTTGCGTACAACGTTTTAAATCCTCGCTGTTCCTCATTGCCGTCATTTTTGAACAAGATCAGTTCATTCATGCGGTTGATACCAAATTTTACAGAACCCTTGGAACCGAGGATTTCAAATCCAAGCCGTGTGTCGTGCCCGGCGGCGACGCGCGAAGCATACATCACACCCAATCTGCCGGTTTTATACCGGATTAAGATGCAATCCAAATCATCCGTATCGACGGCTGCACGCTGATTCGGGTCCCGTTTATCCGGACGTTCTGTGATAACGGTATCCCATGCTGCGCAGACTTCATCCATACCGCCAAAATGGCCGTTTACCAGGAAATCTGACAGGCTGATGATATGGGCGACAACATCTCCCATAGCCCCTGTCCCTGCAAACTGCTTTTGTCCGCGCCATTCGATCGGTGTGTGCGGGTTTGACATATAGCTTGCGTCAAACCATCCCCGGAAGGATATCAGTTCGCCGAGTTCTCCGTTTTCAATGATCTTGTGTGCTTCCACAATGGCGGGGCAGCGCAAGTACACAAAATCCACCAAGCTGATGACGCCAGCCTGTGCCACTGCTTCACACATTGCAATCCCTTCTGCTTTTGTCATGGACATGGGTTTTTCACACATGACGTGTTTTCCGGCGTTTGCTGCCGCGATGACCATTTCAGCATGCAAATAATTGGGGGCGCTGATGAGGACTGCTTCGACAGCCGGATCCTTCACTACATCATGCCAGTCTGTCGAGCAGCGCTCAAATCCGTACTGCCTGCGGAAATCTTCGAGCTTTTTAGGGGAATGCGGTGCGGACACGATGACAAAGCGCGGTTCTATTTCGCCATAGGCCTGCCGGATGGAATGATATCCCTGCATATGGAATCTTGCCATATTTCCGGTGCCGATTAGTCCAATCCCAATTTTTTTCATAACAATACGCTCCTACTCTAGCACGTTCTATCACGATGGATTTGAAATTTTATGTAGGGATGATCAGGTGCACTTGATTTCCTGTTGAAAATAGTATATCTTTTTAACCAAGATCCGCATAGTTCAAATTTGCTGCCTTTGCAAGCGATCCCGGCAAAGTTCTGCAAAGAATGTTGCGATCTTGCAATGCATAGGAGGTAGTGTAAATGGAACGATATACGATGCCGCAACATCAAAAACCTGGTCGTACGTTGCCGTTTGTATATGGTACGCAGCCTCAGTTATATCATTTGCAGCGCGTCATAGCCAAGGATTACGATTGCCTGCGTGCACCACACGCGCATGCCGATACAGTGGAAATTGTATTGATGATACAAGGGGAGGGCGCCTTTTCTGTAGATGGGGCGCAAATCCCTGTACAAAAAGGGCAATTCATTGTTTACAACAGCGGGATTGTGCATGAAGAGCGGTTGACCGATCATTCGGATATTCGATGCTTCAGCTGCAGCATTTTGGGGCTGCATTTACAGGGGATGCGGCCGGGCGCCCTGATTCCGGACGACATGTTTCCGCGGTTTGAGCTGGGAGAAAGATTTCACGAAATGTCTGAGCTGATAGAAGCCATGTTTCAGGAGTGCGCTGCGCCATTGCCACATGCATCCCGCTCGATACAGTATTTGCTGCTCGCCGTGCTGTCGATTGTACTGGATTTGACCGAGCTGCCGCAGCATGCTTTACCAGTCCGGAATAGGGATTCCTTGCTGTGCCAGTCTGTCAAGCAATATATCGATCAACACTTTAAAGAGGAGCTTACACTACAACAAATTGCGGATGCCGTAAATTTCAGCGTTTCCCACATGTGCCATGTGTTCAAAGAAAAGATTGGATATTCGCCGCTGCAATATATTGTGCTTCGGCGGATCGGGGAAGCGCAGACACTGCTGGAGACCACGGCCCTCCCGGTGGTACGCATTGGCATGGAAGTGGGATTTCCGGATCCCAGCTATTTCAATGCGGTTTTTCGCAAGAAGGTTGGCATGTCGCCGCTGCGCTATCGCGGCATATATCATCGACGGGAAGAAGGAGATGGGATGCAATGAAAATGACAATACGTCGGCTCGCCGATCTTGCAGGTGTTTCGCGCGGGACAGTAGACAAAGTATTGCATGATCGTCCCGGCGTAAGCGACGAGGTACGCGAACAGGTTTGGCGCATCATTCAGGAACAGGGGTATCAGCTTCCCGTCCGCAAAAAAGCGGAAAAGAAAACGCGGCGTCGATTGCGGTTGGTCATTGTCATTCCGCATCTTTCCAATGATTTTTTTCAGATCATGAAGCATGGAATGGACGATGCCTGCGCGCTGCATCGGGATGCCAATATTTTGGTAGAATATCTTTATTGCAACAGTGAAAACATCAATGAATTGATGTACCTGCTTCAATATATTGCAACAGAACATGTCGATGGCATTCTGATCCGAGGGAGCCAGAGCACCAGATTGCGCGACCGGCTGAACACATTTTCTGAACGCGGGATTCCGGTCGTGTTGTTTGATTCGGATGTACATGGATGCCGCAAATTGTGTTTTGTTGGGGAAAACAGCAAAGCGTCCGGACGGGTGGCCGCTTCCCTCCTGGCAAAAAGCATTGGGGAAAAGGGCGATGTTGCGATTATAGGCGGTGTGAGCGAAATGAGAAACAATCAGCTGCGTATTCAGGGGTTTCAAGATGTTATGCACGAGCGCTTTCCCAATATTCACATTGTCAAAGTGGTCAATTGTTATGACCAAAGCGCCATTGCATATGAGGAGACCGATAAATTATTGCAGCAGTATCCAAAACTGCGCGGCATTTTTAGTGTAGTTGGTTGCACGGCAGATATCGGGCAGGTATTGATTGACCGGAATATGAAAACGGTTAAAATGGTCAGCTATAATATCACCTCGGATATTGTTGCACTGGTCAAACGCGGTATTGTGACCTTTACCATTGGGCTGGAACCATATCAACAAGGTGTGGTTGCGGTGAATACCATGCTCACATACTTGTTGGAAGGAAAAAAGCCGCAATCGGAGTTTGTCGAAATGCCGTTGCTGATCGGGATTGATGAGAATATTGACATGTTGTTGCAAAACCAACAACGATAGAGGAAAGCGTCCCTTCGGGGGCGCTTTTTTGGTGCTGTTTTGCAGAAATTTTGATACGTGCCTTTTGCGTGTCTATAAAAGAAATTGGCCATTTTACAGCAATATCGGGGAGAAAGAACAACGTGCCAAATTTGGCACGTTTTGCCGATGCGTCTGATTTGTGCGCAATCGCGTTACAATCCATGGATAAAGATAAAATCAATCAACGATTTTGATAATGCCAAACGCAAAAAATAGACGAAATACACAAAAAATCATTTTATATTGTTTGCGAATAGATAAAGATGCACAGGCTGATTATAATAATAACCATGAAAACCGTGCTATAGAAAACAAAACAGACGAAACAAAGGAGTGTACCAACATGAAGAAGAAATTATTGGCAATGACGTTAGCAGGCGTGATGGCAGCCGGTTGCTTAACGGGCTGCGGAAGTTCCAGTTCATCCGGCGGAAGCGCAGCAGGCGGCGGCTCTGCCGACACAGCAAAGCGAGGAGAAGGGCATACCATTGCGGTTGTTTTGAAGACGCTGAACTCGGATTATTGGAGTGTTTGCGCAGCTGGCGTAGAACAAGCAGAAGAGGATTTTGGCTGTGAAGTCATGCTTCAGGGACCGCCGAGCGAAACCTCATATGATGAGCAGATGAATGAAATTGACACGGTCCTGCAATCCGGCACAGCTGAGGCAATTGTCATTGCGCCGCTGCAGCCGGAAACAACGGCAAATATCGTTGCAAATGCAAATATCCCGGTTTTGGCCGTTGATACGACGTTTGAATCCGACAAGCTGCTCAGTTATATTGGCGTATCCAATGAGGATGCGGCGAAAGCAATGGGAGAATATGCGGCAGAGCAGCTCGGAAGCGGTGCAAAAGTTGCTCTTCTGGCGGGCACACAGGGAGACACCACGTCGGCAGACCGCATGAAGGGATATACCGAAGCCATGGAAGAGGCAGGCTGCACTGTCCTGGAAACGCAGTATACGGATGCCGCAACGGATCGTGCAGTAACATGCATGGAAGGGTTGCTTCAAAAGTACCCGGAAGGCGAAATCGATGCGGTTTTTACCTTGTCTGATGATGTTGCCATGGGCGCAGCTTCGGCCGTTGAGCAAGCAGGCCGGGACGAAGTCAAAGTATACGGCTTTGGCGGCATTTCAGGTGCGCAGCCGGTAAAGGATGGCACGATCGAAGCGACGGTCAACATCAATCCATATGAAATGGGATATAACTGTGTTGCTCGGGCGCTGGATGCCATCGAAGGAAAAGAGATTGAAACATTTTATCCGACCGAAGCACAGATTATCGATCAGACGAATGTCGACGAGTATCTTGTACAGCTGGAGGAGTGGACAAAATAAAAATTTAGCAGAGGCCTCTTGGCTATGAAATGCTTGTGTTTTTTCTGTGCCAAGAGGCTTTACTATGGATGAAACATTGGAATGAGGAGGAAACAACATGAAAAAAGTACGAATTGGTTTGATTGGCGCAGGCTTTATGGGCCGCACACACTCGAATGCATATAAGTCCATCAACAATATTTTCGGCGACGAGGTAGTGCCGGAGCTGGTGGCTGTTGCGGACGTCAACGCCGACAATGCAAAGGCATTGGCGGAAAAATACGGTTTCCAGCGTTGGACAGACGATTGGAAGGAAATCGTAAAAGCGGAAGATATCGACATGGTTGATATCACCACGCCGAACGCATCGCATTGCCCAATTGCAATAGAAGCTGCGAACAACGGAAAGCATGTATACTGTGAAAAACCGCTCGCAATGACGGCACAGGAAGCGATTCACGCAACGAAGGTGGTCGAAGACGCCGGTATCGTCAACTCAGTTGGCTTCAACTATGTCCGCAACCCGATTCAGCAGTATGTCAAAGAATTGATTGCTTCCGGCGAATTGGGGACTGTCGTGAATTTCCGGGGCATGTATGACCAGGACTATTACAATGATCCGGAACAGAAGCATGAATGGCGCATGTTCAAGTCGGCGTCCGCGTCCGGCGCGCTGGGAGATCTGGCAAGCCATACGCTCAGCTTGTCCCAGTATCTGATCGGCGATATTTCTTCGGTCTGCGGCATGACACAGATTATCGTACCGGAACGTCCGGATCCTGCCGATCCGTCTCATATGCTGCCGGTCGAAAATGACGATCTGGTTCAGTTCATGTATACATACGAAAACGGCGCATGCGGCACCATTTTCTCCAATCGCCTGGCAGCTGGCCGCAAGATGTCGCTCGGCTATGAGATCCAGATGACAAATGGCTGTATTGTTTACAATCAGGAACGTCAGAACGAGGTACAAATTTACCGCCATGACGATGACAAACGCGAGCGCGGCTTCAAGACTGTCCTGATCGCGCCGGGCCATGGCGAATATGAAAGATTTTTCGGCGGCGCAGGCATCTGCCTGGGATATGCCGACCAGAAGACCATTGAGGTCTATCATACGCTGAAGTGTGTGGCAGACAAAACGCCGTGCGAGATTGATTTCCGCTTTGGCATGAAGGTCATGCAGGTCATCGATGCTGTACTGGAATCTGCGGAAAACCATCAATGGGTTTCTATCAAGTGAGAAAGGAGCCATGACATGAATATTGGATTGGTATCCGATTGCTTGGGCAATCAGTCGTTTGAAGAACTGATGCAAACCTGTAAGGCGCTGGGGATTGAGCAGGTTGAGCTTGGCGTCGGAAACTGGTCAAGCGCGCCGCACATTGATCTGGATGGCCTGCTCGGAAGCGAGACAAAGCGCGACGAAATGAAGGGCATGCTGCGGGATTATGGTATTGGTATTTCCGCTTTCAACTGTTCGGGCAATCCGCTTGCGCCGGGCGAATGGGGAGCGCGCGAGGATGCCGTTACCCGCAAATGCTTCCAGCTTTCCGAATATTTCGGCTTGGACAAGGTTGTCATGATGTCCGGTCTGCCGGGTGGCGGGCCGGAGGACAAATACCCCAATTGGGTTGTGACCTCATGGCCGCCGGAAACGCAGGAGATTCTGGATTATCAGTGGAATACCGTTGCGATTCCGTACTGGAAGGAGATCACCAAAGTGGCAAACAGCCATGGTGTGACCAAGCTTGCCCTCGAACCGCATGGCTGCCAGCTGGTGCACGATGTGGAAAATTTCTATCGTCTGCGCGATGCCTGCGGCGGAGACAAAACCGTTGGATTCAACCTGGATCCTTCCCATTTGTTTTGGATGGGAGCAGATCCGATTGCAGTGGCACGTGCGTTGGGCGACGCCATCTATCACGTTCACGTGAAGGATGTCCGCATTGAAAAGCCAGCGGAGGTTAATACGCTGCTGGATGGCAAGCATGTGCTGGAATTTGCCAAGCGCAGCTGGAATTTTGCCATCCCAGGCTATGGACATGACGAGCGCTGGTGGCGGGAATTCCTCGTTACGCTAAAAATGGTGGGTTATCATGGCGTCCTTTCCATCGAGCATGAGGATTACACGATGGATACACTGTGCGCACTCAAAAAGACGACTTCCTTGCTGCAGAACAACATGATATGACCGTGCATGGAGTAGATCAGTGATATATTGTCCTGCTCCGCGAGAAAAAAGTAGAAAGGCTGTTTATGAGCAAATATATCGTAGAATTGAAAAATTGCACGAAGATATTCCCCGGTGTCAAGGCGCTGGATGCGATGCAGCTGGCGGTGAAGCCAGGGGAGATCCTGGGTCTGATCGGAGAAAATGGCGCGGGAAAATCGACGCTGATCAAGGTGCTCACCGGCGTACATCAGCCGGATGAGGGAGAAATTTATGTCAATGGACAGAAGATGA
>JAUNIY010000207.1 GCA_030523305.1 Eubacteriales bacterium | reverse complement strand
ATGGTCTGGCTACCATGTGCATCGGCGGCGGCATGGGCGAAGCGATCATCTTTGAGCGCGACGAACTGTGCAAGTAAAAATTGCTATTCTCTAATTTCTCTATTCTAATACAATTCTCTCAAATGGAGTATCCTGCTTTGGCAGGATACTCCCAACTCGTCAAGTACATTCTGATTGCTGCTGTGAGATCAACTCAACAACCAATCCAACAAGAACAACGTAACACAAACCAGTTTTTTGCAACAGCTTTTGGAATGAAAAAAGCGCTGTCCGGAATTTTCCTCCGAACAGCGCTTTCTTTTTGACATTATTGTTGTTTTTTATATTTTTCATACGCTTCAACACTGGCAACAATACCCCAGCAAAGCAGGAAAATAATCCAGCCTGGATGCCATAAATGGAACATGAGGCCGATAAACAAATATACGACAACGGCAAGTGGAAAAATAATGGAAGAAACCAAACCGGAAAGGGTTTTTTCGTTAGAATCTACCTGGTTTCCGAGTGTATCGGATCCGTTTAGATGATAGAATTCTTTGTATTGCGTATCGTACCAATCATTGCGCATGCCGAAGTAGATAAAAATCGCCACAGCAACGGCAATGGGGCTAAAAAATGCGATGGATGTAATGCCGTCGTTTTTTGTGAGGGAATCACATACCGCGCCTGCAATGACACCGCAGATACACAGCACAACAGCGCATGGAATAGCAATGGCGAATTTTTTCTGAAAGGCAGCGCGTTCTGCCAAAAATGCGCTGTGATCTTCCTGCGGTTGTGTATATGGATCCTCTTCGGAAATACCCAATTCTGCCCTCAAATCTTCTGCGCTTCCTATGCTGGACAAGACAATACCGACAGCTTCTGCCTCACTTTTTCCCTCGCGGAGAAGATCGTTGTATTTCTCTTCCATGTTTTCCAGCATTTCCGTTTGGAGACGCAGGATTTCGGGTATTCGGGGAAGCGAAGAAAACATCGCGTTGATATAATTTCGTATGGTATTCATGTCGTTCCCTCCTTCAGAAAACGGTTGATAAGCTGCTGCAAAAGCCCCCATTCTTCACATTTCTCATGATAAAAGGCCCTTCCGGCAGGCGTAATCGTGTAATAGGTTCGCTTTCTGCCAAATGTTTCCGAACCTTGGTAAGAAGAAACATAGCCCAGGCGTTCCAGGCGATTGAAGGCAGAATATAATGTTGTTTCACGCATCGTATAAGCGCCGCCGCTCCGTTGCTGGATACTGCGGGAGATCTCATAACCGTAAGAATCTCCTTCCGATAGCAGGCTTAAGATCAATGCATCGTTGTAGCCGCGCATCACATCGCTGCTGAGCATAAAAACCTCCTTCCGCAGACTACTTTATCTGATAAAGTAATTATAACACGATTACTACGACAGGTAAAGTAAAATAATGCATTCCTTTTGGATTTTTTCAAAAAATTTCATAACACTGATCCATCCGAGCAGAACGGCGTGCATTTCCAGCTGATTCCGGCGGGTTCCGGGAAATGGTATTGGTCGTCGGCAGACATGGTCAAATCCCACAGTGTTTTTGCGTTGCCGGACAGCGCACGGGCCTGTGTGGGTTTGATGATGACGGGGAGGGAACAAGTTTTTTTCATTTCGCGTAAGATTTTTCGTCCGTTTCTGTTCATCGCTAGGACAGTGACGTAGGCTGGTGGAAGTGCAACCAGATCTTGCGTAATACCGAGATAAGCGCATGCTGTCAACCGGCGGATTCGGCTCAACGGATGTCGGCGTGAGCGGGATGCCTCCCAAAGCTCTTGGAGGCTTTGGGCATTGCGGGCTGCGGCATAAAACCGATGCTCCAGTCCTTCTGACACATTGGGCAGGGTGGAAATATATTCAGGGGAAAGCCTGCGGAAATAAGGTAGGGCAGCGGCTTCTAGGTCATTCCAACTGTGGCAGCGGGCAGTGCGGCACTGTTCCCGATAAGCTTTGGGAAGCAGAGCAAAAGCTTCCGACATATTGCCGGATTGCAGTAGGAAACGGATATAACTGGCAGATGGGATGCCGTCTGCCGGTGCTCCGTCATGTGCTGCGCCAACGCGGCGCACTGCAACCAGTTCAAGCTGTGGGCAATCTTGTTGTATGGCACGGCAGTATTGTACGGCGAGCATGTCGTTGGGGCTTTCTAGTAGCGAAGCGAGTACAGGATGCAATACGGATGCCGCCTGCGCAGATGCCTGCGCGTAGCTCATTCCAGCGGATAAATTCTGTTTGAGTTGTTGGAGGAAGGTCTCGGAATCCAACATATTGGCAAGCTCCATCAGACTTTCGGCGGTTCCGGTTTCGCAGCCGAAAGATAAATGTGTTACACAACCGAGCGCAGCGGTAAGCTGGATACCTCCACGTGCAAAATGTTCTGCAGAAGAAAGGGCAGCAGTAAGCGGCAGTTCGATGACAAGGTCGGGACCTCCCGCCTGCACAGCACATGCGGCACGGAAGTATTTTTCCCACAATGCAGGCTCTCCGCGTTGTACATAATTGCCGCTCATGATGGAAACAATGAGGCAATCCGGTATTTGGTTTCGAATTTGTTGAATTTGGTACAGATGGCCGGCATGAAATGGATTGTATTCGGAAACAATGGAACAAATCTTCATATATCCTCCAGATTGTGACGGTGTTTTCTATCCAGCAGTTGATTGGAGATGGTATGTATTTAGGATAAAGCAAATGACAGGATTCGTAAACCTTTTTTTGATTTTGTGCAATTGTTATTTTTTACAGCTTGTTGCGCTTGCAGATTTGGATAGTCTGCTTTACAATAGAAATACCGGGAGCTGTTTCGGTCATTGGAAAATAGGCCGGTACATGGAAGGAAAAGGAGAGAATGTCATGAATTCGGAGCAGAAAAAAGGGAATTTGGCGGCGTTACTACCAATTGGAATTTTTCTCGTCCTATATTTGGGCAGCGGAATTCTGTTTGAGTATATCCTGCATATAGAAATGGGGTTTTATCAAACACCGGCAATTGTTGCATTTTTGATTGCGCTGTTTGTCGCTTGTGTACAAAATAGGCAACTCAATTTTGACGAAAAGATGAAGGTCATGGCCGCTGGCGTGGGAGACACGAATATTTTGACC